>JBJTMC010000089.1:0-3328 GCA_046063325.1 Novosphingobium sp. | reverse complement strand
GACGTTGCCGCGAATGTCCGAAACCGGCAGGCGGCGGCCGTCGAGCAGAACCAGGTTGCGGTTGGTGCCCAGGCCGTGAAGGTTGATCGTGGCGCGACCGCCGGTGCCCTGGCCGCCGGTGGCGGAGTTGCCGCCAACGGTGAAGCCGGGCAGCTGGTTGAGCGTATCGACCACATTCGACTGGCCGCTTTCCTTCAGCGTCGCTTCGCTCACTGTCACGATCGGGCTGACTGCGGTGTTGTTCGGTCGCTGAATCAGCGAGCCGGTGACGACGATATCGGCACTGGCAGCCGAATCGCTCTCGTCAGCGGCGACCGAATCCTGCGCCAGAGCAGGGGTCGCCAGCGCAAATGCGGCGGAAATCATGGAAACCGAAAAACCGAGGCGCGAGCCGATCTTACGCATAGTCATCCCTCCCGGACCGGACCCTGATGGCCGGTTCACGCCGCTTCATTTATGTTACGAACTGGTTCCTGTCAAATCATTCAGGCGTCGGGCGGCCGCGCTGGACCAGATAGGCACAGGCCGCACAGGCCAGCAGCGGCACGCAATAGGACCCGAACAGCACCGGAAGGCTGACCTTGGCGGCCAACAGCTGCCCGCCCATCCACGGCCCGACGATTGCGCCCGCACGGCCAATCCCGATCGCCCAGCCCACCCCGGTTGCGCGCACCCGGGCAGGATAGGATCCGGCGGCAAGCGGCCAGACACCGTTGTAGCCGCCTTGCAGCAGCACCCCGAGCAGGAAGGCATTGGCCATGGTCGCGGCCACCGGCATCGTCACCGAACCGAACCACAGCATCGCGGCGGCGGCTCCGGTCAGCATCACCGGAACCAGCTTGCCCAGCGGCAGCCGCACGGCCAGCAGGCTCATCGCCACGGTGCCGGTGAAAGCGCCCAGGTTGTAGAGCGTCCCGGCATAGATCCCGTTGGTTTCGGAAAGACCCGCCTGGATCGCCAGCTTGGGAATCCAGCTGACGATGAAGTAGAGCACCATCAGCCCGAAGAACACCGCGCCCCACAGCGCGATGGTCCGCCCGCGCAGCTCAGGCGCGAACAGCGAACCGACCCCGCCCGGTGCGGCGGTATCGTCCTCGGTTCTGGGAATCCGGTCGCTCAGCAGCAGCCAGGCGAGCGGGAACAGCAGGATCGTGATCACACCGGCGCCCAGCAGCAGCACGTGCCAGCCGTGGACCGGCAACAACCGCGCCACCAGCAGCCCGGTGAAGATCGCCGCGAACGGATAGCCGGCCTGGACCAGCCCGACCGCAAGGTTGCGGTGCCGCTCGGGCGCGCTTTCCGCGGCCAGCGCCGCCATCGCCGCCAGCACCGTGCCGATGCCCATCCCGACCAGCACCCGCAGCGCATAGAACTGGGTCACGGTCTGGACCCAGCCGCTCGCCACCATCCCGGCCGACATCAGCGCCAGCGCGACCAGGATCACCTTGCGCCGCCCGAACCGGTCGGCCAGCGGGGCGATGAACATGCCGCCCAGCGCCATGCCGAGCAGCCCGGCGCTGAACAGCCGGCCCATCACGTCGGACGGAATCGACCAATCCGCCTGGATCCGCGGAGCGATGAACGAGAGGATCGTGACGTCGACCCCGTCGGCCATGTTGATTGCAAAGCACAACGCGACCACGGCGATGGTCCGGCGCGTCCAGCCGACCGGTGCCGGACCGGCGGTATCGGTTGAAATGGCGGCCATTGTCCTCTTCCCCACAGGGCCCGGGCTTGCAGGAAGGACTGGCCGCGGGGACGCCGCAGGACAGGTCAGTCCGGCTTGGTCACCCAGGCGATTATGATGTCGGCAACCTCGCGCGCGCGTTGCTCCACCGCCTCGGCGCTCGACATGTCGATCCCGAAGTTGTGGGCAAAGGTGAACTGGTTGGAGACGTTGTAGAAACTCAGCGCAGTCATGTTCATGTGCAGCTTGACCGGGTCGATCCCCTTGCGGAAACTGCCCTCGGCCTCGCCGCGCGCGACGATGCCCGACAGGATCCCGATCACCTTGCGGTTGCCTTCGGGGATTGTTTCGATCTGCTTGAGATGCTCGGCCCGGTGGATGTTCTCGTTCATCACCAGGCGGACCAGCTCGGTGTGCTGCGAATGGTAGCGCACATCGTGCTCGATCAGGCGGCGCAGCGCCTCGACCGCGGTGCCGCTCTCGACGTCGACCTGGCCCTCGCTTTCCCGCACCCGGGTATAGGCGCGGGCCAGAACCGCGCGGTAAAGGTCATCCTTGCCTTCGAAGTAGTAGTAGATCTTGCGCTTGGTCGCGCGGCCGGCAATTTCGTCGATCCGCGCGCCAGCCAGGCCCTTTTCGACGAATTCCTGGGTCGCGATGTCGATGATCTGGTTGATTGCCGTCTCGCGCGCTTCGGCATGGCTGCGGCGCGGGGGTTTGGCAGGCTTGGTCAAGGCGGTATCTCCGTGCGGTCCGGCCGGACGCACGGCGGTGCCCCCAACCTCGCGCTCGATAACGCCTATTTGCCGCTCCGTCTCCACCACTCACCCACGCTGTGCATAATTTGTGTTACGGACTAGTTCCCATCATTTTTGCTTTTGTCAACCTTGAGGGCATGATAGGTCGGCTACCTGCGGAGCGCGCGACTCCGGCCAAAGGGAAGGATTGCGGATCGCCGCCATGAAGACCTCGATCGCCACGGTTTCGATCAGCGGGACGCTGGACGCGAAGCTGCGCGCAATCGCGGCGGCCGGTTTCGACGGCGCCGAGGTGTTCGAGAACGATCTGCTGACCTCCACCCTTCCGGCCCGCGACGTGGCGGCGCTGATGGCCGACCTGGGGCTGGCCTGCACAATGTTCCAGCCGTTCCGCGATCTGGAAGGCCTGCCCGAACCGAACCGCGCGCGCGCCTTCGACCGGCTCGAACGCAAGTTCGACGTGATGCAGGAACTGGGCACCGACCTGCTGCTGGTCTGTTCAAGCTGTTCGCCCCAGGCCGATGGGGACAGGGACCGCATCCTGGCCGACCTGTCCGAAGCGGCGGACCGGGCCGCCACGCGGGGACTGCGGATCGGCTACGAAGCGCTGGCCTGGGGGCGGCATGTTCACGATCACCGCGAGGCCTGGGCGCTGGTCCGCGATGGCGATCACCCGGCGCTTGGCCTGGTGCTCGACAGTTTCCATTCGCTCGCGCGCGAAGTGCCATCGAGCAGCATCGGGGATATCCGGGCCGACAAGCTGTTCCTGGTCCAGGTCTGCGACGCGCCAAAACTGCAGATGGAATACCTGGGCTGGAGCCGCCATTTCCGCTGCATGCCGGGCCAGGGCGAGCTTCCGCTGGACGATTGGGCCGATGCGATT
>JBJTMC010000088.1:0-18305 GCA_046063325.1 Novosphingobium sp. | reverse complement strand
CGGTAATGCCAAGCTGGCGCAGCCGCTTGATCACGGTGTTCCGGCGGGCACGGTCCAGACGAACGTCATCACTTCTCCCCCGGGCATGGTAGCGGAAAAGCGCTGCCTGCCAATCCTGACCGAAAGCGGCAGGGGGGACGGACTGCGGTTGTGGGCAAGCAGCACCAGCGTGCCGTCGCGGTTGCGAAAGGCCACATGGTTCAGTCCCGCGGGCCCGCCGCTGCTTGCGATCATCCGAGCGCCGGGGCGGACGAAGCGGCTGACATGCCCCAGCACATAATATTCGACATTGCGGGTCACCGCGTGGCTGTGGGTATCGATCGTCACCACTCCGCGGCAATTGCCGCAGCCGCCCAGGTGCGGCCCGGCGTTTTCGTCAAGCGCCAGGTTCCACAGGATCGATCCCCGGCCTCCGGCGCGCACCGGCGCGATGATCAGATCGTCGATCATCCAGCCCAGCGTGTCGCGCCAGTCCGGTTCCCAACCGCCGCCCGAACACTCGGTAAAAAACAGGTCCTTGTCCGGATGCGCCGCCTTGACCTCGCCCATCACCCTGGATTCGCCAGCATAGCAGTGCCAGGCCACCCCTTCGACAAAGCGGGCCGCGGCCGGATCGGCAAGCACGGCGAGCGGCTCTTCAGGGTGATCCCAATTGTGATCCCAATCGAGAATGCCGACCCGCCGGGCCCGCGCGGCGAGTGCGGGGCCAAGATGGCCGCCGATCAGGGCAGCTCGCTCTATCGCGCTGACCCGCATCCCGGGGTAGTCGGTCGGCTCGAACGCAGGCTCGTTCTGCACCGTGATATAGCGCACAGGCAGTCCGGCCGCTTCCATCGCATCGAGGTAGCGCACGAAATAGCGGGCGAAGGCCCCGTAATGCTCTGCCTTCAGGCTGCCCTGGATCAGACTGCCGCTGGTCTTCATCCAGCCTGGCGCGCTCCACGGGCTTGCAACCAGGGTAAGCTTGGGATTGAGCCTGCGGGCCGCCTGCAACGCAGGAACCTGCTCCGCCTCGGCGCGGGTGAAGGCGAAATGGGCAAGGTCCGGGTCGGTCTGACCGGCGGGCATGTCGTCCAGGCTGTAGTGCTGGCTTGAAAAGTCCGAGGCGCCGATTGGCACGCGCACGAAGCTGAGCCCCAAACCGCTGCGGCCGAACAGGTCGGCGAACAGGCCGTCGCGTTCCGGGCGGGTCAGGACGGACTGGAACAGGTGGGCCGATGCATCGGTCATCGCCGCGCCGAAGCCTACGATCTCCTGCTCCTGGCGTGCCGGATCGAGGATCAGGTCCTCGGTCCCGACGGGCCCGGCCGCGACCAGGGCCAGGCCGGTCTGCCGGGTCAGCTTGCGCGTCTGATCGGTGCTGCTTGACCAGACTTCGACTGCGCCTGCACGCACCTTTGCATTGCCCACCCCGGTTGTGCTGCACGCCGCCAGCAGGCATGCGCAGACCAGGGCGGCAAGGCCGCGCCAGGCAAGGCGGTCGGCGTTCATGCTGCGGCGGGACAGGTCTTGGCGACGAATTCGGCGTGGGTAGGCATCACGTCGACGCACTTGCCGATCACCAACTGGATATTGGCCAGGAACTGGTTGATCTGAACGTCGCTCTTGACCCGGACCATCGGATCATAGCCGCGCGGGATCAGCCCCTGGCCCAGGAACACCTGGATCCAGCTTTCCTCCGCGAACAGTTCCTCATCCTCGCGGAAGATCCGGGCGTTGGCCATCCACAGGTCGATCTTGCGCTGGAGCGTTTCGGGAATGTCCATTGTCCGGCAATAGTCCCAGAACGGCGTGTCGTCGCGTTCGGTTGCCTTGTAGTGCAGGATGATGAAATCGCGGATCCGCTCGTACTCGAAGTCGGTCTGGCGGTTGTATTCGGCAATGTTCGCCGGATCGAACCCACCGTCGGGCAGCAGTTTCATCAGGCGGATTATGCCGGACTGGACCAGATGCAGGCTGGTCGATTCCAGCGGCTCGAGGAAGCCGCCGGCCAGCCCGATCGCCACGCAGTTCTTTTGCCACAGCGCCTTGCGCTTGCCGGCCCTGAAATCGACCTTGAACGGATCGGCCAGTTGCTGCCCGTCAAGGTTTGCCAGCAGGATCTTCTCCGCTTCGGCATCGTCGATGAAGCGGGTGGAAAAGACGTGGCCGTTGCCGGTGCGGTGTTGCAGCGGAATGCGCCATTGCCACCCGGAACCGTGCGCGGTCGACCGGGTATAGGGCGTGAATGCTTCGGTCCGGGCACAGGGCACCGCGACCGCACGGTCGCACGGGAGCCAATGGGTCCAGTCCTCGAACTCCACGCCCAGCGCCTGGTTGATGAGCAGGCCGCGAAAGCCCGAGCAATCGATGAACAGGTCGGCGGCGATCACCTCGCCATCGGCCATGGTCACGCTTTCGATGAAGCCGTCCTCGGCCCGCAGCGTCACATCGACGATCCTGCCCTCGCGCCGCTGCACCCCGCGATCCTGCGCATAGCCCGACAGAAACTTCGCAAACAGCGAGGCATCCATGTGAAAGGCGTGGGCGATGTGGCTGAGCGGACTGTCGCCCATGTTGGTCTGGGCGCGCAGGAACTTGTTCTGTAGTGCGGCGACCGTGTTGATCGAATAATCGGCCAGGTCGCCAACCTTGCCGTGCTTGAGCGCGTGGAGCCAGTAATGGTGCATCCGCAGCCATTCCCAGTCCTGCCCGAGCACGCCGAAGCCGTAGATATAGCTGCTGCCCGGGCGCAGCCAGTTGTCGAACTGGATGCCCAGCTTGAAGCTTCCCTGGGCTCGCGCCATGAAATCGTTCTCGTCGAGCCCGAGCAGTTCGTTGTATTTCTTGATAGCGGGGATCGTCGCCTCGCCCACGCCGATCGTGCCGATGTCCGCGCTTTCGATCAGGACGACATCGTAGAGCCCCTGGAACAGCCGCGAGAGCAGCGCCGCAGTCATCCATCCGGATGAGCCGCCACCCGCGATCAGGATGCGCCGCAAGCTCTGCATTGTCGCTCCTCCTGTCCCGGCCCGCTCAGGGACAGGTCGCGGGACTGGCAGCTTCGGCCAGCCGCCCGGTTTGCCGCGCCATGGCATAGGACAGGCCAAAGCCGCGCGCAAACAGGCTTTCGCCCGCGGGTTCCCCGCCCGATGGGCACGGCGTGTTGGGCCAGGCGAACGACAGCCGCCCGCTGAAATCGAGCCCGCCGGAACCGGCCAGCAGATCGCCCAGCGCGCCCGCCTCGGTCCCCGGCAGGAACGCGGCGACAAAGGCATCGGACCGGTTCAGCAGGTCGGTCGCATACTCGGTCCGGCCCGAATAAAGCACGGTCACCACCGGCACACCCTGGCCTGCGACCCGGTTCAGCAGAGCCAGGTCTGCGGGATAGCGCGCCGAATGGGACAGCAGCGCCGGGTGGCGGACATCGCCTTTCATTTCGGCATAGGGCCGCTCGGCCACCAGCGCGACCACTGCGTCGAACTTGCCCGGAGCGAAGGCACTGCCGTCTTCCGACCAGGTGATATTGGCCGCGCCATAGACCCGGCGCAGGCCGCCCAGCAGCGTTTCGCCCAGCGGGAAGTCGCTGTTGTCGGTATCGTCACCCTGCCAGGTGATAGACCAGCCGCCGGTCTGGAGCGGAAAACTGTCCGCCTTGCCGACCACCAGGATGCGCTTGCCCGGTTTGAGCGGCAGCGCGGCGCCATCGTTCTTGAGCAGCACCGCGCTTTTGCGCACGGCTTCCTGCGCCAGCGCGCGATCGGCCAGAGCTGCTTGATCGCCGGTGTAGCGTCCGGCCGAAAGCGGACGGTCGAACAGGCCGGTGCGGAACTTGACGCGCAGGATCCGCGTCACCGCATCGTCGATCCGCGCCATCGCAACACGCCCTTCGCGCACGTCGCCAACGGTCCGGGCGATGAAGGTCTTCCAATCGTCAGGGACCATGAACAGGTCGACCCCGGCGTTGATCGCCTGCGGGCAATGATCGCGCTCGCAGCCCGGGATCTGTTCGATCGCGTTCCAGTCGGACACCACCAGCCCGTCAAAGCCGAGCTTCTGCTTGACCACCCCGGTCACCATCGCACGGTTGCCGTGCATCTTGCCGAACGGCACCGCCGCGGCCCCCGGGTTCGTCATCGTCCAGCTGTTGTAGCTGATCATCACGGTCTGCAGGTCGGCATCCAGCGCGGCATAGTAACCAGCGCCGTGAATTGCCGCATAGTCCCTGGCATTTGAGCGGTTTTCTCCCTGGTCGACGCCCTGCCAGGTTCCGCCATCGCCCGCGAAATGCTTGGCGCTGGCAATCACGTCGCCGTCCCCCGTCAGGTTGCCCTGAAGGCCGCGAACCAGCGCTCCGCCCAACCGGGAAACCACCGCCGGGTCGCTCGAATAGCTTTCATAGGTGCGGCCCCAGCGCTGGTTCTGGACCACCGCCAATGTCGGGGCAAAGGCCCATCCGATCCCGGTGGCGCGGACCTGTTTGGCCGTTGCCCGGCCGATCCGTTCGACCAGTGCGGGATCATGGGTTGCGCCCAGCCCGATGTTCTGCGGGAATGTCGTTGCGCCGCGCACGTTGTTGTGTCCGTGGACCGCATCGGTGCCCCAGATGATCGGCACCGGCACCTTCATGTCACTGGCCAGCGCGGCCCGTGCATACTGATCGGCGAGCGCGGCCCAGTCCGCTGCGGTGGCGGCCCGCTTGCCCTGCGGCCAGCCGCCGCCGCCGTTGAGGACCGAACCGATGTAATACTGCCGCACCTGATCCGGGGTGATCGAAAGGATGCTGGCCTGGGTCATCTGCCCGACCTTCTGTTCCAGCGTCATCCCGGTAACGATCGCGGCAATCCGCCGCTCGGTGGCGGGATCGAGCCGCCCGGGACTGCGCCCCGGCCAGGCGGCGATCGCGGCGGTCTCGTCAGCCGACCAGCCGCCGCTTGCAACCAGCTGACCGTTTGCCGCGCAGGCGGCAAGCCCGAAGGATGCGGTTGCAGCCAGAACAATTCGTAACTTCACCGGCCCCATCCTGCTGCTGCTTCGTTCAAACACAATCGCTGAAATCCCCGCCGTGCCGGGACCGTCCGCCCTCATTCGGACAATCCCTGCGCGGCGCAGGAACTCAGAACTTGTAGCTCAGGCCCAGCAGGAACTGGCGGCCGTACTTCTCGAAGGTTTCGAGCATGCGGGTGCCGTTCACGCCGTAACTGGTGCGATAGGGCGAATCGAGGACGTTGTTGACTTGCAGCTGGACCCCGAGCCCCCCAAGGGAAGAGCTTTCGGGGAAGGAATAGCCGATCTGCGCGTCAAGCTGCTTGTCGGCAAGCACGGCCGGATAACCAAGGTTCGACCACAGCGAGACGACCTCGCCCTTGAAGGCGGCGCGGTAGCGATAGCTGGCGCGGGCCTGGAACCCGCCCTTCTCGAAATAACCGGTGATGTTGTACACCCAATCCGAGAAGCCGGGCAGCGTTCCGACCTGCGACGAGGCGGCGGGTTTCAGCTTGTAGCCGCTGTAGGCGACGCTGCCGCTGATCCCGAATCCGTCGAGGAACGACGCGATCTTGCTGAATTCGAACGCCCCCGACACTTCGATGCCGTGGACCCACCCGCCCGGGCCATTCGCCGGTGCGGTCAGTTCGCCGATCGGGCTGATCACCACATTAGCCGGGATTGCCGATGCCGTGGCCGGCAGCGCAAAGCCCGAAAAATCGCCCGGGATCACCTGGGTGTAGATGTAATTGTCGAGCCAGATCTGGAAGGCGTTGACGCTGAAATAGGTAGCCTTGCCAGCATACCATTCCGCCGCGACGTTCAGTTCCTTGGCGCGCCACGGTTCAAGATTGGGGTTCCCCCCGCTTCCGGACCAGGGATGGACCAGCTGGCCAGCGGTGCACCCGGGGCTGCCCGCGCAAATGGCGGAATTGAAGCTCGGCACCATGTTGGCGCGCATGTCGTCCATGCGCGGCCGCGCCACGATCTTGGCCGCGGCCAGGCGAAGGCGAAGCCCGCCCCCAAGATCATAGAACAGGTTGAGGCTGGGCAGGACATCGGTGTAGCTGGCGTTGATGGTCGCCGGGTCAACCGTGATCGGACTGTTGAAGGTGTTGATCCGCAACCCTTGCGAACCCTGCCAGGCCTTGACCACCTGAACCCCGACATTGCCGTGCAGATTTCCGGAATCGATCGTCAACTTGGCCCGGCCGGTCAGGACATCCTCGTTGATCGTCCAGGATTTGTCATAGTGATTGGCGTCCTGGGTCAGCACCGTATCGTAGTAGGTGCCCAGCGAGCCAAGCACATCGTAGGACAGAACGTTCAAAGAGCCCGCATAGTCAAGCGAGGTCGGCGCGTAGAGATACTGCGTGCCGACGGGAATTTGCGCGCGGCCATTCTTGAGGTTGAGTTCCAGTTCATCGACCGTCTTGGTCTTCTTGCGGGTCGTGAAATTGACGCCGAGTTCCAGCTTGGTGAACGGGCCGACCGCAAGATCGCGGGCCAGCGCCAGATCAACCCCGAACACGTTCTCCTTTACGTGCGGCGACTTGTCGAGGCCATCATGCCCCCAGCCGCCCCACGGTGCTCGGTCCCCAAGGGTAACCTTGGTGGCATCCGCATAGTTCAGGCCGAAACCGGTGAACTGCGGATGATCGTTGATCGGGATCTTGAAGTCGTAGGAATCCATGGTGCGCCCGACGCCGAATCCCTGGTAGGTTTCGATATCGCGTTCGTCGCGCTTGTTGGTCGAATAGCTGAGATCGGCGATGAACGAGGTCTTGTCGTCCATCTTGAATTCGCCGTTCCAGCCGGCTGCGAACAGTTCGTCCTTGCGCGAATGGTAGTTGGCGAAAAGGATCGGAGCGGCATTGGAGAAGTGCCCTGCCGTGCCAAAAGAATTGCCGCCGATCGTCGTCGCCGTGACATTGCTGAACGCGCCGTCATCCATCCAGGTGGTCGAGAACCATTCGGCCCCGCGCCGCATCGAGGTCTGCTTGAAGCTCGAATAATAGAGATCAAGCGAGGTATGGACCGAATCGTTGGGCTGCCATTCGAAGGTGGCCATCACCCCGTGGCGCTTGTCGCGCCGGTTGGTGGCAAGCACTTCCTCGCCGAACAGCTGCTGCACACCGGCATCTTCGCCGTAGAACCAGTTCTTGGTTTCGTTCACGTGGCCGGGCGCATCAAGATAGGCATAGCCGATCGCCCACCCGAAGGTGCCAGCGTCGTTCTGATCGATATAGCTGATCGAACCGCGGCCACCGAACTTGGAAAAGTCGGCATTGCGGCCGCCGCCCTGGTCGAATTCTCCGCGGACGTTGATCGCGATGGTTTTCTTGCCATAGGCCAGCGGGCGCATGGTGCGCAGGTCCACCGTGCCCGACAGGCCCATGCCCACGACATTGGCATCGGGGCTTTTGTAGACGACTACGCTTTGCAGCAGTTCGGAAGGGTACTGGTCGAATTCGACAGCGCGGTTGTAGCCGGATCCGGCCTGCTGGCGGCCGTTGAGCAGAACCGTGCTGAAGTCCGGCGAGAAGCCGCGGATCGAGATGATCTGGGCGCGGCCGGCGGTGCGCTGGGCGGCAAGGCCGGGCAGGCGGGCGATCGATTCCGCGATCGAGACGTCGGGCAGCTTTCCGATATCTTCGGCCGAAACCGCTTCGACGATGCTCGATTCGTTCTTCTTCAGGTTGATCGAATTCGCCAGCGAATAGCGGAAGCCCGAAACCACGATCTCATCGCCGCTCGCTTCGTCCGCCGGGGCGTCCTGGGCCAGCGCGGCCTGGGGCAGCAGTGCCGCCATGGCCAGGGCCGAAGCCGCTGTGACACCGAATCGATAGGCACGCGGCATGCGATTCGCAGCCATGCCGGTTTCCACCCTAACCTTCATCGAACCCCTCCGTTTTGCGCGGTTTTCCGCCTTACCCTGCCGCGAGCCAGAAGCACGCCGCACCCGCGCCAGTTTGGAAGCGCTTCCAATGATTGCCCCAAGGGCATCGACGCGTCAAGCAAGCGATCTAAAACCCACGTTTCAGTTCGGCGTCAGAGCCGGGTGGAATCCCGCACGACCAGCTCGTGGCCGACGATCTCCCGGCCGACGCGCCGCCCCTGGTCGGCCGTGGCGCGCTGGGCCAGCTGCTCTACCGCGCGCGCGCCCATCCGCCGCAGCGGCTGGTGGATCGTGGTCAACGGAGGCCAGACAATCTCGGACACCGGAGTATCGTCGAACCCGGTGATCGCAACGTCCTGAGGAATCCGCAGCCCGGCCTTGTGCGCGGCCAGCAGGGCACCTGCCGCCATGTCGTCGTTGGCGCAGACCAGCGCATGGAGCTTGGGCACCACCGCCAGCAAGTCCTGTCCGCAATCCAGCCCGGATCGGAAGGTGAAGTTGCCGCGCCGCGCCTCGACCGCGTCCTCTCCCAGGCCGGCGTCGGCCAGCGCCGCCAGGAAGCCATCATAGCGCGTCTCCGCCGAGGCGTGTCCCTGCAGCCCCCGGACAAAGCCGAACCGGCGGTGACCCTGCTCCACCAGGTGGGTGCCGATATCGTATCCGGCCCGGTAATCATCGATTCCCAGGGTCAGAGCAAATCTTTCAGCCACGGCCCCGCCGGCGATGCAGACCAGCGAAACGCCAAGCCCGGACAGGGTTCGCAGCAGATTCTCGTCATCGGAGAACGGCGGGGTCAGGATCGCCCCGTCGCACTGATCGTCGCGCAGGCGGGCGACGATGTCCGCCGCTGCGGCGGGATCGTTCTGGTTGACCACATGGGTGATGATCTGCACGCCAAGCCCGGCGCCTGCCCGGGTCGCCCCAAGTTCGAGCGCGGACGAGAAATAGGAATTCGGTTCGCTGTCAAAGTCCGAAGCATGGATCAGGGCGATCCGCAGCGCCTTGCGTCCAGCCAGGTTGCGCGCCTGGAGGTTGACCCGGTAGCCCAGCTTTTCCACCGCGCCCAGTACCCGTTCCTGCACTTCGGCGCGCACGTTTGGCTGGTTGTTGAGCACGCGCGACACCGTAGTTCGCGCAACGCCAGCCAGCGCAGCGACATCGTCGATGGTCGGCTTGTTCACATTGTCCTCGATCTGTTCGCCTGGCCCAGCACGCCCGGGACCATAGTTGCAAGCCTGTCGCAACTTGGCAAGCACGCGGGCAATCCAGGCGTCCTTTTTGGAAGCGCTGCACCCGGCGCGTTGCTATTCGCGCGGGGCCGCGCCGCAGCTTTTCGCGCCCGGCGCCAACACCAGGTCGGCGATCACCGGAAAGTGATCCGAAGCGAGCCGCCCGTCGAAGTGTTCCGCCAGCACATGGAACCGCTGCACGGCAATGCCCGGCCCGACCAACACGTGGTCGATCGCCTCACCGCTGGTCGGCACCGGTTGCCAGCCGTTGAAGGTGATCGCCCCGCCCTGAACCGGTTCGATCGCGGCGCCGCGCGCGTCGCGCAGTCCGGGCGACAGCATCGCGCGAACCGAGGCTTCGGCAAGCGGCGCATTGAAATCGCCCAGCACGAGCGAGACTTCCCCGGGCAACAGATGATCCGCGATCCACTGACGCAGCAGCAGTGCGCCGTTGAGCCGGGCCGCCGTGCCGACATGGTCCCAATGGGTGTTGACCGCCAGGATCCGCCGCCCCGTCACCCGGTCGGTCAGGTGCGCCCAGGTCGCGACCCTGCGGAACGCGGCGTCCCAGCCCAATGAGGGCACATCGGGCGTGGGCGAAAGCCAGAACATCCCGTTCGCGCCGATCCGGAAACGCGCGCGTTCGACAAACAGCGGCGATGCCTCTCCGGCCAGCTTGCCATCGTCGCGCCCACCGCCAAGCGCGGCGTAACCGGCCAGATCGGAAGCCAGATCCGCGCGCTGCCCGGGCAGGACTTCCTGCATGCCCAGCAGCGCCGGGTGCAGCAGCCGCACCTGGTCCACCAGCAAGCCGCGCCGGTTGGCCCAGCGGTTCACCCCGTCGGCTTCGGTATCGAGCCGGATGTTGTAGGTCATCACCCGCAGCTCTCCAGCCGCGCAGGGGGTGTCGGACCGCGCCAAGGCCGGGGTTGCCAGGCCCAGCAAGGCCAGCGCGACAAGGCTGCGGATAAACTTCAATGCCTCAACTCCCGGCCCGTTTCACGCGTGCGCGCATGATGCCCGGTCGTGCGCCCCACCTGTCAAGACTAGCCGCCGCGCCGGTTCTGCGGCATGACGATTCCGGCAAAGGGGAAGGCGGTTACAATGCAGCGCGACAAGGCAAGCCGATCCGCGATCGACTGGGACAATCTGCCCCACGGCGGCGATCTGTTCGGCGAAATCCACCTGGCGCAAACCAGAGAGCCCGGTGAAAAGCCGCGCGCGCCGCTGTTTCCGGGCCTTGCGTTGTGCGGGGTGGCCGCCGCCGCCGCCGCCTGGCTTTCCGAACACTACGGCTTCCCGATCATCCTGCTGGGGCTGCTGGTTGGCCTCTCGCTCAATTTCATCAGCCATGACGTGCGCAGCCACGCCGGGCTTGATTTCGCATCGCGCACCTGCCTGCGCTGGGGGATCGTGGTGCTGGGCCTGCAGGTTACGCTGGAACAGATCCGCGCGCTGGGCCCGGCCCCGTTTGCCGCGCTGGGCGTGGTCATGATCGTGACCATTGCGGCCGGCATGGCCGGGGCGCGCATGGCCGGCCAATCCCGCTTTGCCGGATTGCTGGCCGGCGGAGCCACCGCGATCTGCGGGGCAAGCGCCGCGCTGGCGCTTTACGGAATCATCGGCAAGGACCGGGTCAGCCAGGCGCAGTTCGCGCTGACCCTGGTTGGCATTTCACTGGCCAGCGCCTTTGCCATGTCGGTCTATCCGGCGCTTGCCGGAGAGCTGGGGCTGAGCAACGGCCAGGCCGGGTTTCTGATCGGGGCCTCGATCCACGATGTCGCGCAGGCGATCGGCGGGGGCTATGCCTTTTCCGACCCGGCGGGCAGCTATGCCACCATCGTCAAGCTTAGCCGGGTCGCCCTGCTCGCCCCGGTGGTCGCGCTGACCAGCCTGGCGATCGACCCGGCGGACGGCAAGACCGAAGGGCAACCGGTGTGGAAGCGGCTGGCGATGCCGTGGTTCATCCTGGCCTTCCTGGGGGTGGTGGCGATCAACAGCATGGTCACGATCCCGCCGCTGATCGTCACCAACGGCCTGATCGCGTCCAAGGCGCTGCTGCTGCTGGCAGTAACCGCCACGGCGATGCGCAGCCGGATGGACCTGTTGCTGGAAATGGGCTGGCGCGCCACGATCCCCGTGGTCACCGCAACGCTGGCCAGCTTCGTCTGCGCGCTGGGCTTCGCCGTGCTGCTGATCGACTAGATCAGGTCGCCTAGATCACGAAATCCAGGATCGCGGGCAGCGGCGCGCGGCGGCGGTTGGCGACCATCCGGTCATGCAGGGTCGCGACCTGGACCGATCCGGTCTTGACGAACAGGAACGGCAACAGGCCATGGACCAGGCAGGCGAACCCACCCAGGATCATCCGCAGGCCAAAGCTTGAGGCCACGACGAAGTGCTCACCATAGCTTTCGCCCACGCTGGCGGGGTGCTCGGTAAAAAGCTTGACCGGATCCATTCGCATTCTCTCCCTGAATGGCGGTAGAATAATGCGCATCTGGTGCAATTTCATCACCTCAATTCTGGTCTTTTGCGTCAAATACGATATGATTGTCCCAATGAATGGCGATATAGCGCAACTTGATTCGATTGACTGGGCGATCCTCGACGCGCTCCAGACCGATGCCGCCCTGGCGATCCATGAAGTGGGTGAGCGGGTCGGGCTGTCGGCCAACGCCTGCTGGAGGCGGATCAAGCGGCTGGAGGAAAGCGGAGTTATCGCGCGCCGGGTCGCGTTGGTCGATGCGGAAAAGCTGGGGCTGGCCACCACGGTTTTCGTTGCGATCCGCACCAACCGCCACGATCCCGAATGGCTCGACGCCTTCAGCAAGGGCATCGCCCGGATCGACGAGGTCAGCGAATGCCACCGCATGGCGGGCGAGGTCGATTACCTGCTCAAGCTGGTGGTGCGCGACATCGCCCATTACGACCGGATTTACCGCCGCCTGATCGCGGTCGTGCCCGATCTGGCCGACGTCAGCTCGACCTTCTCGATGGAAAAGATGAAGGCGACGACCGCACTGCCGCGACCGTCCTGACCCTTCATTTTACCAGCCGGAAACGCACTGCCGCCCCGCCGCCCGGCGCAAGCTTCAGGGTCATGCTGTCCCCGCTTGTCACCTTGCGCTGCTCGATCACGATCGAATGGCGTTTGTCGGTGCGGTAATCGGCATCATCGCCGTCGCGGTATACTTCGGCGACATAGCGCTTGCCGGGGCTGAGGAAATCGAGCGGGAAGGACACGGTGCGAGCCTCCTCGTCGGTGATCGCGCCCAGATACCAGTCCTGCCCGCCGCGCTGCTTGCGCACGATGGTGACGTAATCGCCAACCTCGCCGTTCAGCACGCGGGTTTCGTCCCAGTCGGTCGGCACATCGCGGATGAACTTGAACGCGTCCATGTGCTGGGCGTAGTTTTCGGGCGTGTCAGCCGCCATCACCACCGGGGAATAGATCACCACGTAGAGCGCAAGCTGCTTGGCCTCGGTCGAAAGGATCGCGCTGCCGCCCTCGCCGGTCAGGCTGAGAACGCCGGGGGTGAAGTCCATCGGCCCCTCGAGCATCCGGGTGAACACCAGGTTGGCCTCATGCTCGGGCGGGTTCTTTCCGGCCCAGCTGTTGTATTCCATGCCGCGCGATCCCTCGCGGGCGACCCAATTGGGATAGGTCCGCTGCAGCCCGGTGCCCTTGATCGGTTCGTGGCTGTCAAAGGCAATGCGGTACTTTGCCGCCGCTTCGGCAACCCGGACGAAGTGGTTGCTCATCCACTGGCCCTCGTGCCATTCGCGCAGGCGGGTGCCATCGGCATCGACCCGTTCGATCTGGGCCGCGTCGGTGACGTAGCCGGTCTTGACCACCATATAGCCGTGATCGGCGGCGAACTTGAACGCCTTGTCGAACTGGTTCTCGTAATGACTTGCCGATCCGCCGGTTTCGTGGTGCCCGATCAGCCGCACGCCCTTTTTCCTGGCATAGGCTGCCAGCATGTCGGCATCGAAATCCGCGGTCGGCTGGGCAAAGTCCATGTCGTTGCCATTGCCGAACCAGTCGCCGTCCCAGCCCACGTTCCAGCCTTCGACCAGCACCTGCGGGATTCCGTTTGCGGCGGCGAAATCGATGTACTGCTTGACGTGGGCGTTGGTCGCGCCGTGCTTGGGCCCGCGCGCCCATGACCATTCGCCCTTGATCATGTTCCACCACACGCCCACGAACTTGCCGGGCTTGAACCAGCTGACATCGCCCAGCTTGTTCGGCTCGTTGAGGTTGAGCATCAGGTGGCTGGTATAGACCCCGCCGGCATCGTTCGCGATGATCAGTGTGCGCCACGGCGTGTTCCAGGCGCCCTTCTTTTCCACCTTGGGCCTTCCCGCACCGGGGGTAAGCTGGGCGCGCAGGGTGGTCCCTTCGGTCCGCGCCACGGCCATGCCCGAATAGTCGACCAGCGCCGCTTCGTGCAGGGCAACGTGGGTGCCGTCGGACAGCTTGATCGTGACCGGCGTGTCGGCGGTCCCGACCGCGGACAGGGCGGACTTGTTGTAGAGATACTCCTCGCGGTTCCACAGGAACGCGGGCTTCCACCAGGCCGTGCCGTCCTGGGCAAAGCTGAACTCGGTCAGCTCGTCCGCGATATTGGCGCCATGCATGTTCGGCTGGTCGGGGAATTCATAGCGAAAGCCCACGCCGTCGTCATAGATCCGGAAAGTCACGGTAAAGACCCGCGCCAGTGCGGTCGTTTCCTTGAGGTGGACGCGCAGCTCGCGGTAGTGGTTGCGGATCGAGGACCATTCGCCCCACGGCTGGGTCCAGGTCTGGTCGAAATCGCTGGTTTCCTGGCCGGTGATCGTCAGGCGACGGTCGATCTTGGGCACATCGGTGAACAGGAACCCAAGCCGCGAGGGCGCCAGGATCGGCTTGCCGCCCCGGCTGACAGAATAGACCGCACGCCCATCGTTGTCGGTGGTCAGCGCAACCCGGACATTGCCGTCAGGAGAAGTCGCCGCGACGCTCGCCCAGTCTTCCGCAAGTGCCGGCGTGGCCGCGAGCAAAGTGGCGGCTGCGAACAGGGTCCTCGAAAACTTCATCATGCATTCTCCCCGATCAGCAGCGCGCCAAAGGGCGGCAGCGTTCCGATTTGTGCGCCGTTCACCGCCACCAGGACGCGGCCCACTTCCACCGCGGCGGGCCATGGTGCGTCCTTGGCGGAGAGGTTGAACACCGCCTCGACCGCGCGTCCTTCGGCCGTCCGGCGCAGGACCAGCACGGCTTGATCGGCGTATCGCACCTCAACCGTGCCGCCGCGCAGCGCCGGTTCGGCGCAGCGCAGCCCGAGCAGCGCGCGAGTGAGGTTAAGCAGCGAGTCCGGATCGCCTTCCTGCCGGTCGATCGCGCGGGCCAGATTGGCCTCGCCCAGCGGCAACCACGGAACCGCCGCGCTGAATCCGCCGTGTTCGTCCTGAGCCACCCACGGCAAGGGCGTGCGCGCGCCATCGCGCGAAAGGGTCAGCGGCCAGTTGGCAATCGCTTCGGGGTCCTGAAGCTGATCGAACGGGATCGCCACCTGATCGAGCCCCAGTTCCTCGCCCTGGTAGATGATGATGTTGCCGCGCAGCGATGCCAGCAATACCGCCTTGAGCCGGGCGAAAGCGTCTTGCTGATCCGCCGTGCACCAGCGCGAAAGGGCGCGCGGGGCATCGTGGTTCTCGAACGCCCAGCTTGGCCAGCCGGTCGCGCCATCCTGCGGCCACTTGCCCATGGCATCGGCAACCAGCGCCGGCGTGAGCTGATCGGCGTAGAGGAAATCGAATCCATAGGCGCTGTTGAGCCGGTGATCCCCGGCGGTGAACGCCTGCATTTCGGCCAATGCCCGCTGCCCGCCCACTTCGGCCATGGTGAACACCGCACCGTGGCGATCGCACAGCGCACGGATCCGTTCGATGAAGGCCAGAATCCCCGGGTGCGACTGGTTGTGCAAGTGGAGCTGGAAATCGAACGGCCGGGTCCGCTTTGCGCCGTCATCCGGCGCGGGCGGATTGTCGGTCAGCGCGGGGTCGTGCATCGCGAAGTTCAGGGCATCGAGCCGGAACCCGTCAACGCCGCGATCCAGCCAGAACTGCGCCGCGCCAAGCAGCGCGTCCTGCACCGCCGGGTTGTGGCAGTTGAGCTGCGGCTGGCCCGGCAGGAAATTGTGCAGGTAATACTGGCCGCGGCGGGCATCCCAGGTCCAGGCCGGGCCACCGAACACCGACTGCCAGTTGCTGGGCGGGGAACCATCGGCCCTGGGATCGGCCCAGACATACCAATCGGCATTTTCACCATCGCGCGAGGCGCGGCTTTGCGCGAACCAGGCATGTTCGTCAGAGGTGTGAGCATAGACCTGGTCGATCAGCACCTTGAGGCCCAGCCCGTGCGCCCGGGCAACCAGCGCGTCAAAGTCTGCCAGGGTGCCAAAGATCGGATCGACGTCGCAATAGTCGGCCACGTCGTAACCGAAGTCCTTCATCGGCGAAGTGAAGAACGGCGAGATCCAGATCGCATCGACCCCCAGCGCGGCGATGTAGTCGAGCTTGCGAGTGATCCCCGCAAGGTCCCCGATGCCGTCGCCGTTGGAATCCAGGAAGCTGCGCGGATAGACCTGATAGATCGCGGCTCCGCGCCACCAGGGTTGGGCGGTCGGCACGGCGTCGGCGGCGTCGATGCGGGACAAGCGATTCATGGGGAGGGTCTGCGAACTCAGGGCTTGGCCGCGCAGACGGCAAAGCCGAAGGCGGGCAGGGTTACGGTCAGGCTGCCAGGAGCGTCCGCATGCGGCGCGCACTGACCGGCCAGCGGGGTGAACGAAAGGCTGCGCGGATCAATCGGGATCCGCGCGGTCAGCGGCTTGTCACCCGTGTTGAAGGTCAGCACAACCTCGCGACCGGTGCGGGGATCGAAGCGCGAGATCGCCAGCAGGCCCGGCTTGTCGGAAAAAGCGCGAACCTTCTGCAGGCCGCCGGTCAGCGCCGGGGTGCTGCGCCGAACCGCCGACAGCTCGGCAATCAGGCGGTAGAGCGGGTGGCGGGTGTCGAAATTGGCCTGCGCGGTGGTCGCGCTGGTTCCGATCAGGTGATTGTCGTTGTAGACCGCGACCTGGCTGGGGAACATGTCTTCGCGCGCCAGCTGGTCGTTGCCGTCCGAAACGAAGCCCTGTTCATCGCCGTAATAGATCGTCGGCACCCCGCGCAAGGTCAGCAGCATGGCGTGGCCCAGCATCACCCGGGCGAGCAGCTCGTCATCGGAAATGCCGGGATTGGCCTGTTTCACGAACATCGAGAACCGTCCGAAATCGTGGTTGCCCAGGAATGTCGGCAGCTGCAACGCGGCCTTTTCCCCGCCCCAATAGAGCGGATCGTCCTCAAACAGCCGGGCCAGCTTGTCGGTCCCGACCTTGCCCGAGACGGTCTGCACCGCAGCGCTGGCGAAGGCCATGTCGAGCACGGCAGGCAGGTGCGCGGTGTGGGTCCAGCGGGCCAGGAAGGCCGGGTCGATCTCGCTGGTCGCAACCTCGCCGAAGATGTGAAAGTTGGGGATGCCGCGCGCCTTGGCCCGGGCCAGCATGGCCGGGACGAAGGCCCGCCAGAACTCCGGGTTGACGTGGCGGGCGGTGTCGATCCGGAAGCCATCGATCCCGAACCTGTCGATCCAGCTTCCGTAGATTTCGATCATCCCTGCGACCACGCGCGGATGCTCGGTTGCGACATCGTCCAGCCCGACGAAATCGCCGTAAAGCGCGCTTTCCCCGACCCAGTTCGAATTGCCCCGGTTGTGGTAGTAAATCGGGTTGTTGAGCCATTCGGGCTTCTTGGCGTGCTCTTCGCCCTTGGGAACATAGGACGTGTAAGCGAACGAGGGGTCGGTGTATTTCGCCCAGTTGGCCGCGCTGCCCACTTCGTCCCCGGCAAAGCCCGGATTGATCGGCGCGCCGTTCACTCCGCCCCGGCGCGAGAAGGGAAAGTCGGCCTTGCTGCGATAGGCATAGTCGCCGCCTTCGCGGTACTGGATCACGTCGGCGGTGTGGTTGACGATGATGTCCATATAGACCTTCATGCCGCGGGCGTGCGCCGCATCGACAAAAGCCTTGAACTCCGCTTCGGTTCCGAAGTGCGGGTCGATCGTGGTGAAATCGGTGACCCAATAGCCGTGGTATCCGGCGCTTTCATCGCCCTTGGGGCCCTGGACGGGCTTGTTCTTGAACACCGGGGCAAACCAGATCGCGGTGATTCCCATGCCCTGGATGTAGTCGAGCTTTTCGGTCAGCCCTTTGAGGTCGCCGCCGTGGTAGAACCCCTTGGCGGTGGGATCATAGCCGGTCACCAGCCGGTCCCCGGTCAGCTCGCCGCGATCGTTGGCGGGATCGCCGTTGGCAAACCGGTCGGGCAGGACGAAGTAGATCACTTCCTGGTCGGGTGCGCGCAGGCGGAATGCCGGGGTTGCGGCCTTCGCGGCCGCGGGCGTAGGCGCCAGGCACGCGGCGATCAGCGCCGCAGCCACGATCCGGTCAAGCCGCGACATCGATGCCTCCTGCCGGACAGTACCGGGCAATGTAATCCGCATGGGACGGCATGCGCGCCGCATCCTGAACATAGCTGCCGTGGACGGTTTCCAGGAACGCGCGCAGCTGTTCGCCCGATAACTGGTCCGCCAGCGGATGCCAGCGTTCCGGCACGATCCCCTGCCCGATCATCACCTGAACCCAGCCGGGCACGTCAAACAGTTCATCGCCGTCGCGGATGATCCGGCCGTTTGCGCGGAACATTGCGATGCGCCGCGCCAGCGTTTCGGGCAGCTCCACGCTGCGCAGGCGGTCCCAGAAGGGTTCGCCGGTCCGGCCATTGGCGATGTAGTGCAAGACCACGAAATCGCGGATCCGCTCGATCTCCCACACCGCCAAACGGTTGAATTCATCGCGGTCGGCTTCGGCCACTGGGCCATTGGGAAGGAATTCCAGCAGGCGGTTGATCGCGGTCTGGACCAGATGGATCGAAGTCGATTCGAGCGGCTCGATGAAGCCGGACGAAAGCCCGATCGCCACCACGTTGCGTTCCCAGAAGCGTTCGCGCCGTCCGGCCTTGAAGCGCACCGGACGCGGATCGGCCAATGGCTCGCCGTCCAGCCCGGCAAGCAGGCGGGCCACCGCTTCATCTTCGCTCATCATGTCCGAACAGAACACGTGGCC
>JBJTMC010000087.1:0-8519 GCA_046063325.1 Novosphingobium sp. | reverse complement strand
TGTTGTGCCGGTGGAAGGTGTACTGCGGGCCGGGATTGCCAAGGCCTACCCAGATTTGCACGCTGTTCTCCAAGCAAAAGCCGGACCGCATCGCTGCGGTCCGGCCTCTGATGGGGCAGGCCAGCCGCCCCGGTCAACCGTCTGACGATTACTCGCCGCCGGCTTCGGTCTTCGCGTTGTCGCCTTCTTCGCTGCGCAGGCCCGAAGGGGCAACGATGGTGGCGATTGTGAAGTCACGATCGGTGATCGCGCTGGTCGAACCGGCGGGCAGCTTTACGTGGCTGATGTGGATCGAATCGCCGACATCGAAGCCGGTCACGTCGATCGCGATCTCTTCCGGAATCTTGTCTGCCGCGCAGACCAGTTCCAGTTCGTGGCGAACGATGTTGAGCACGCCGCCGCGCTTCAGGCCCGGCGATGCGTCTTCGTTGGCGAAGTGCACCGGCACGTTGACGTGGACGGTTGCGTCCTTGGTCAGGCGCAGGAAATCGGCGTGGAGCGGGCGATCGTTGACCGGATGGAACGCGACGTCCTTGGGCAGGGTGCGCAGCTTCTTGCCGCCCACTTCGACTTCGACGACCGAGTTGAAGAAGTGGCCGGTGCCCAGCTGCTTGACCAGCAGCTTTTCTTCGATGTGGATCGCGATGGGGTCTTCATTGCCACCATAGACGACGGCGGGGACGCGGCCTTCACGACGCAGGGCACGGGAGGCTCCCTTGCCTGCCCGTTCGCGCGTCTCGGCCGGCAGGGTCAGCGTATCGCTCATAACTCTAGCCTTTCGGAAACTTGTTGATTGCACATTTCTCGCGCCACGCCTCCAGGGATGACCATGACACGGAAGCGCGCGCCGTTAGCGGCAATCGGCCGACAATGCAAGGCTAGTCCATTTGCCTGCAAGGCCAGGTTGGTCCATATGCCTGCAATGCAAGACTACTGCAGCCGCGTGACCTTGTAGCCCTTTGCGGCGAGCAGCGCGGGAAGGCCATCCGGCCCGACCAGATGCGCCGCGCCTACCGCAACAAACGGCCGCGCGCCGCCCGCCATCAACGAGACAAGCTTGTCCAGCCAGGCGCGGTTGCGGTCGGTCAGCAAGGCGGCCCGCAAATCGGGCTGCCCGGCAAAGTCCTGGTCGGTGACCCGGGCAAGCGTGTCCGCGTCGCCACTTGCCCAGGCCTTTTGCAGGAGCGCCAGCTTTGCCGGTTGCTGCGGGGCATCGCGCAGGGTTGCCGCCAGCAAGGCGCGCTGCTGGACCTCGGGCAAGCCGTCGAAAATCCGGAACTGTGCGGCGGCGCCTTCGAATTCGTCGACCCGGCCGGGCCAGTCGCGAACGATCGCCCGGTCGATTCCGTTTTCGCTTTCGGCATCGCTGCGGGCCCCGATCGCCTGCTGGAACATCAGCATCGCCGCCCAGGTTTCGTAGTGATCAAGCTCTCCGTTGAGATAGCCCGAGGCGCCAAGTTCATGCTCCAGCTCGTCGCGCAGGTCGGGCGGCACGCGATCGGCCAGCCGCGGAAGACCGGGGGATTGCGCGAGGTTGGCAAAGATTTCGGTCGTGCGCGAGGTCGAGAGGATCGCCGCGACCTCCAGAACCAGCACGTCGGAATCCTTCATCGCCGCGCCGACCCTGGCCGACTTCCACTGCACCGGATCAGGTAGGGCATGGATTGTTCCGAACAGCCAGGCTTTTTCGCCTTTCGGCCCTTCGACTTGCCAAAGCGCGGGATGAACCTCTGCCGGACGGGCACAGCCGACCAGCAGCAAGACCATCAGCAGGGCCGCGAAAAGCCTATTGAACACGGACGGCCTTGATCCCGTCCTGGGCCAGGAAATCCTGCACCGAACCCTTGCCGCCCAGGTGCCCCGCGCCCACCGCAACGAATACCGTGCCTGGCTGGTCAAGCCGCTTGCGGACCCAGCCCGCCCAGTTGCGGTTGCGGTTGGTGATCAGCGTTTCGTACAGCACCGGATCGTCGCTTTCCGAATTGAGCGCGTCGGCCAGGGCATCGGCATCGCCCTTGGTCCAGGCTGTGACCATCTTGTCGATTTCATCGGCGATCGAAGGCATCGCGTCGATCACCGCGAACAGATAGGCCTTCTGGGCATCCTGCCCCAGGCCGTCGAACAGGCCCAGCTGGTAGTCGAGCGTTTCGAGCCCCGAGCGGGTCCGGCCCAGCGCCTTGTTGCGCTTGTCCAGCTGGCTCTCGATCCCGTTCTCAAGCGAGTAGCCCTTCTTCTGAAGTGGCAGCGTAGCCAGGACCACGGCAGCGAACCACGGCTTGTAGCGATCGAAGGCAGCGGGCGGCAGGCCCACGCTGGTCATGGCACCCTCGTACTTGCTCTTTTCGGCATCGCTCATGCCCAGGCGCAGGGTTTGACCGGCCGGCTGGGTGCCGTGCTTGAGCATCATCGCGATGCTTTCCCCGTCCGGAATTTCCGGAATTTCGGTGACGAGTTCCTGCGAACCCTCAAAGGCGTTGGCCAGCGCGCCGTCGTACCATTCGATCCCCTTGGGCAGCAGGTGAATCGTCCCGAACAGATAGATCGTGGTATCGGCATCCGACACTTTCCACAGCGCCGGATGGGCCTGGACCGGCGCGGGTGCGGGTTCGACCTTTTGCGGAGTGGGCAGCTGCTGCTGGGCCAGGCTGGCCGGGCCAAGCAGCGCACAGGCTGCGACCAGCGGAGCGAGGATGAGTTTGCGGAATTTCATGGCAGGAGCACCTCTAGCACGAAGCCTTTGCAAAAGCTGAACGAAGCCTACTCGTCACGATCGTCAAATATCACTTCGATCGGCAGATCGAACAGGCGGGATATGCGGAAGGCGAGGGGAAGGGAAGGGTCATGCTTGCCGGTTTCGATCGCGTTGACGGCCTGGCGCGACACGTCCAGCCGCTCGGCCAGGTCCGCCTGGCTCCAATCGCGCTCGGCGCGCAGGGACCGCAGCTTGTTCTTCATCCGGCGTCACGCCACAGGCGCCACTTGTCGATGCACACGAAGGACAGCGCGCCGAAAATTCCCAGCAGGATGATCGCAATTCCGAAGCCGTTGACGAACTGGACCACCGGATCGGGATTGGAGACGATGATACCGCCAGGGGCATTGTGCAGCAAACCGAACCGCACGAAAACGATCACGGCCAGCCACAAGCAGGCGTCAATCAGGCGCATGGAAATTTGATACCGCTTCATCGTCTACCCCCGCCGGACGCTTGCCGCCCATGCAACCGGCTTTCCGGTGGGATAGCAGGCACGCCAGGGCAATGTCTTTCAAATCCTGCGGCGCGCGCGTGGATGGGAAAGCTGCCAGGCAGGCAAGCGGCAGCATCCGGATTGACGGGCCCGGCAGGAGTCTGCGAGTCACCTGCCGGGCCGCGTCGCTTAGAGTGCTTGCCGATCCAGGGTCGCGGACGCGGCGGGCACTGCAAGGATCGAACCGCCAGATGTCAGGTATACTTTACATCGTCAAGCGATTCGCAGGTTCATACCCAAGGTTGATTTGCCCCAGCCAATCCGCCAAAGGCCCAAGCCCATGAGCGAGAGCAAACGCCCCCTGTCTTTCCAGGAAATGATCCTCCGGCTCCATGCCTTCTGGAGCGCGCAAGGCTGCCTGATCCTTCAGCCCTATGACATGCGGGTCGGGGCGGGCACGTTCCACCCCGCGACCACCCTGCGCAGCCTGGGCCCGCAGCCGTGGAACGCGGCCTATGTCCAGCCCAGCCGCCGTCCGACCGATGGCCGCTATGGCGAGAATCCCAATCGGCTGCAGCACTATTACCAGTACCAGGTGATCATGAAGCCGAGCCCGGCGAACTTGCAGGAACTTTACCTGCAAAGCCTCGCCGAGATCGGGGTCGATCCGCTGGCCCACGATATCCGCTTTGTCGAGGATGACTGGGAAAGCCCGACGCTGGGCGCCTGGGGGCTGGGCTGGGAAGTGTGGTGCGACGGGATGGAAGTCACCCAGTTCACCTATTTCCAGCAAATGGGCGGGTTCGATTGCAAGCCGGTGGCGGGCGAGCTGACCTATGGGCTGGAGCGCCTTGCGATGTACATCCAGGGCGTCGACAACGTCTATGACCTGGCCTTCAACGACGCCGGGGTAACCTATGGCGACGTGTTCCTGGAAAACGAGCGCGAGCATTCCAAGTGGAACTTCGAGGTCGCCGATACCGACCAGCTGTTCCAGGGCTTCCGCAACGCCGAGGCGGAGTGTAAGCGCGCGATCGCGGCCGGTGTGCCGCTGCCCGCCTATGACCAGGCGATCGAGGCGAGCCACCTGTTCAACCTGCTCCAGGCGCGCGGCGTGATCAGCGTGCAGGAACGCGCCAGCTACATGGGCCGGGTCCGCGATCTGGCCAAGGGATCGTGCCAGGCCTGGATCGAGAAGAACAAGGACCAATGGGCGAAAGACTATCCGGAGTGGAGCCTGTGAGCGACTTTCTGCTTGAACTCCGCTCGGAGGAAATCCCGGCCCGGATGCAGGCCGGTGCGCGCGCCGATCTGGAGAAACTGTTTCGCAAGGCGATGGGCGATGCCGGGGTTGCGCTGGGCGAAATCACCGTCTGGTCCACGCCCCGCCGCCTGGCGCTGATCGCGCGCGGGCTGCCCGATGCCACCGCCGCAGTCAGCGAAGAGATGAAAGGCCCGCGCGTCGGCGCGCCGCCGCAGGCGCTCGAAGGCTTTCTGCGCAAGACCGGCCTTGCCGAAACCGATCTGGTCGAACGCGACGGGGTGCTGTTCGCCATGATCGAGCGTGCCGGCCGCGCCACCGTCGATGTGCTGGCCGAAGCGATTCCGGCGCTGATCCGCGCCTTTCCCTGGCCGAAGAGCCAGCGCTGGGGCGCCGCATCGATCAGCACCGAAAGCCTGCGCTGGGTGCGCCCGCTGTCCGCCATTGTGGCGCTGCTGGGCCGCGATGTGGTGCCGTTCGAAATCGACGGGATCGCCGCGGGCCGCCTGACCCGCGGCCACCGCTTCCATTCGCACGGCGAGATCGAAATCGCGGATGCGGAGGACTATTCAGCCAAACTTCGCGCCGCGCACGTGATCGTCAACCACCAGACCCGCGAAGCGCTGATCCGCGAACAGGCCAAAGCGGCCGCTGCCGCCGCTGGGCTGACGCTGGTCGAGGACGAAGGCCTGGTGATCGAGAACGCCGGGCTGACCGAATGGCCGGTGCCGCTGCTCGGCCGGTTCGACGCGGCTTATCTTGATGTTCCGCCAGAGGTTATCCAGCTAACCGCACGGACAAATCAGAAGTATTTCGTCTGCAACGATGCGGCAGGCAAGCTCGCCAACGCCTTCGTCTGCACCGCCAACATCGTCGCCAACGACGGCGGAGCGGAGATCGTTGCGGGCAACCGCAAGGTCCTCGCCGCGCGGCTGTCCGACGCGCGCTTCTTCTGGGAACAGGACCGCAAGGTGCCGCTGGCCAAGCAGGCCGAAAAGCTGAGCCGGATTACCTTCCACGAGAAGCTGGGCACCGTTGCCGACAAGGTGGAACGGGTCGCCAAGCTGGCCGAATGGCTGGCAAGCGAAGGCATAGTCCCGAATTGCGATCCCGCTCTGGCCCGGCAGGCGGCAGAGCTGTGCAAGGCCGATCTCGTTACCGAAATGGTCGGCGAGTTCCCCGAACTGCAAGGCCTGATGGGCGGCTACTACGCCCGCGCCGAGGGAGTGGGCGGGGAACACAAAGACGCCGTGGCCGACGCGATCCGCGATCACTACAAGCCGGTCGGGCAGGGCGATGACGTGCCGACCGCGCCGGTGACGGTGGCGGTGAGCTTGGCGGATAAGCTGGATACGCTAATCTCATTTTTTGCTCATGATATGGCACCAACTGGTTCCAAGGATCCTTTCGCGCTTCGTCGAGCCTCACTTGGCGTCATCGCCATTTTGATCACTGCGAACACTCGATTGGGATTGAATACGGTAATCCGTCATTGGCGAAAGCAGTTCAGTGGAACCGCAGAGCGAACTGCATCTCGCCATGATCTCCTCGACTTCTTCGCCGACCGCCTCAAGGTCCAGCAACGCGAAGCAGGTGTCCGCCACGACCTGATCGACGCGGTGTTCGCGCTCGGCGGGGAAGACGATCTCGTCCGCCTGCTCGCCCGGGTCCACGCACTCCAGGCCTTTGTCGGGACCGAGGACGGCACGAATCTGCTCGCCGGGTACAAGCGCGCCGCGAATATCCTCAAGAAGGAAGGGTTCGAACCCAGTCCCCGTCACCCCGGACTTGATCCGGGGTCCCGCTTGGAGGCGGGCGCGGGGGCAGGAAGCGGGACCCCGGGTCAGGCCCGGGGTGACGAGGTTGGTGGTGAGCAGATAACGCTGTCCTACACGCCCGAACCGGCGGAAAAGGCGCTGATCGATGCGCTCGACGCGGCGGGGCCGAAAGCGGCAGCGGCGGTGGCGGCGGAGGGCTTCGCCGGGGCCATGGCCGCGCTGGCCAGCTTGCGCGCACCGATCGATGCCTTCTTCGACGAGGTGACCGTCAACGATGCCGATCCGGCCAAGCGCCTCTACCGTCTTTCGCTGCTCGCGCGGCTGCGCGATGCGGTCCACGGCGTCGCCGACTTTTCGCGGATTGAGGGCTGATTTTTTCAAGCCATGGACAGTGGTCCATGCGGTCCACGGTTTCCCCGATCCCGGCGGCAATTGTGGCGAAATGGCGGCGCACACCTTGCTGCGCTGCACAATCGTGGCTAGGGCCGCCGCACACCGACCTTGCGATTCGTCGGTTCCTGTAAATGGCGCAAATCCATGACTGCATACGTATTCGCATTTGGTGGTGGAGCAACCAGTGAGGATCCGCGCAGCCGCGACAAGACGATTGTCGGCGGCAAGGGCGCGAACCTGGCGGAAATGGCCGGGATCGGCCTGCCAGTGCCCCCGGGCTTTACCATCACGACCGAGGAATGCGTGCGCTATCTGGCCGAAGGGTCCGACTTTTCGGACGGCCTTCGCGCTGACGTCGCCGCTGCGCTGACCCACATCGAGCGCGCCACCGGCAAGCGCTTTGGCGATGCCGCCAACCCGCTGCTGGTCTCGGTCCGCTCTGGCGCGCGGGTTTCGATGCCGGGGATGATGGACACCGTGCTCAACCTCGGTCTCAACACCGGCACCGTGCAGGGCCTGGCCGCGTCGTCGGGCGATGAGCGCTTCGCCTGGGATTCGTACCGCCGCTTCATCCAGATGTATTCCGACGTGGTGCTGGGGATCGACCACCACCTGTTCGAAGATGCGCTGGAAATCGCCAAGGAAGACGCTGGTTATTACGCCGACGTCGAGATGCAGGCCGAGGACTGGCAGCGCATCGTCAAGGAATACGAGGGGATCGTCGCAGCCGAACTGGGCCGCCCGTTCCCGCAGGATCCATCGGAACAGCTGTGGGGCGCGATCCGCGCGGTGTTCGATTCGTGGGATTCGGACCGTGCCAAGGTCTACCGCCGGCTCAACGACATTCCGGGCGATTGGGGCACCGCGGTCAACGTCCAGGCTATGGTGTTTGGCAACATGGGCGATACCAGCGCCACCGGGGTCGCCTTCACCCGCGATCCGGCGACTGGCGAGAAGGCCTATTACGGTGAATGGCTGGTCAACGCCCAGGGCGAGGACGTGGTCGCGGGCATTCGCACCCCGCAGTACCTGACCCTGGCCAGCCGGGAACGGGCCGGGGCCAAGCCGCTGTCGATGGAAGAGGCGATGCCCGCCGCCTATGGCGAGCTGGCCGCCGTGTTCGAGCTGCTCGAAAAGCACTACCGCGACATGCAGGACATCGAGTTCACTGTGGAGCGCGGCAAGCTCTGGATGCTGCAGACCCGTTCGGGCAAGCGCACCGCCAAGGCCGCGCTCAAGATGGCGGTCGATATGGTCGGCGAAGGGCTGATCGACGAGAAGACCGCGATTCTGCGGGTCGATCCGATGGCGCTCGACCAGCTGCTCCACCCGACCCTCGATCCCGAGGCGGCGCGCGACGTCCTCACCAGCGGCCTCCCAGCCAGCCCCGGCGCGGCCAGCGGCGCGATCGTGCTTGATGCCGATAGCGCGCAGGCCCAGTCGGAACGCGGCGATGCGGTGATTCTGGTGCGGGTCGAAACCAGCCCCGAGGACATTCACGGCATGCACGCCGCCCGGGGCATCCTGACCGCGCGCGGCGGCATGACGTCGCACGCGGCGGTGGTCGCGCGCGGCATGGGTCGTCCCTGCGTTTCGGGCGCTTCGGCGGTGTCGATCGACATGGCCAGCCGGACCCTGCGGATCGGCACCCGCGAACTGAAGGAAGGCGATCAGATCACGCTCGACGGCACCACCGGCGAAGTGATGTTCGGCCATGTTCCGACGATCGAGCCCGAGCTGGTCGGCGATTTCGGCGTTCTGATGGGCTGGGCCGACCGGCACCGCCGGATGAAGGTGCGCACCAACGCCGAAACCCCCGCCGATTGCCGCACCGCGCGCCAGTTCGGGGCCGAAGGGGTGGGGCTGTGCCGGACCGAGCACATGTTCTTCGATGCCGGC
>JBJTMC010000086.1:0-10541 GCA_046063325.1 Novosphingobium sp. | reverse complement strand
GCTCGCTTTCGGGCGGGGCGGGTTCGGATCTGATGCCGCAGGGCCGCCTGGCCGGGCCGATGCCGTGGGTGATTGCTATCATGGTTGCGCTGACGGTGATTGCCGCGGCGGCCGGCCTGGCCCTCAGCAACACCGCCACCACGGCTGCGGCGGAACTGTCGGGCGGCGCTACCGTGCAAGTGGTCGAGGCCAACCCGGTGGAGCGCAAGCGCCAGGCCGAAGCGGCTGCGCGGGTGCTGCAAAGCACGCCCGGCGTGGTCGAAGTGCATATCGTGTCCGATGCCGAAATCGCCCGCCTGATCGAACCCTGGCTGGGCGCCAGCAGCAGCGAGGACCAGATCCCGGTGCCCGCGCTGGTCGACGTGCGGCTGCGCGATCCGGTCGACGGAGAAAAGCTGGGCGCGCTGCGGCGGCTGGTTCGCGCGGTTGCCCCGGCGGCGCGGGTCGATGCCCAGTCGACCTGGCTCAGGCCGGTGTTCGGTGCGATCGATTCGCTCCAGTGGTTGGCTCTGGCGCTGGTCGCGCTGCTGGGCTTTGCGCTTGCTTCTGCGGTGCTACTGGCGGTCCGCAACGCGCTCGGCACCAACCGCGACACGATTGAGGTGGTCCACCTGCTTGGCGGAACCGACGCGCAGATCGCGCGGGTGTTCCAGCGCGCGATCGGGTTTGATGCGGCAGGCGGCGGCGCGGTCGGGCTGGGACTGGGCCTGGTCGTCGTGCTGTTCCTGGGGCAGCGGTTTTCCGGGCTGGGTGCCGGTCTGGTCGATTCCGGAGCGCTGGACTGGGAGGACTGGCTGCTGCTGGCGCTGATCCCGATCGGCGGGGTGATCCTGGCGATGTTCACCGCGCGCCAGACGGTGATCCGCGCGCTCCGGCGGATGCTGTAAGATGGTATTCCGACGCCTTCTTTCGGTCCTGCTGCTGGCCTGGGCCTTCGGGTTCATCTGGTTTGCGGTGGACCTGCCGCAGCCGGCCGAAGAGCAGCGGACCGACGGGATCGCGGTGCTGACCGGCGGGGCCGGGCGGATCGATCGCGGGCTTGAGGCGCTGCGTCTGGGCTGGGCTCACAAGCTGCTGGTTTCGGGCGTCGATACCGAAGTCAAACCGCATGAATTCGCGGTCGAATACCGCATCGGCAGCGCCCAGATGGCCTGCTGCGTCACTCTGGGATTTTCCGCCACGGATACCACGTCCAACGCGCGGGAAGTCGCCGATTGGGTTGCGGCGGAGAAGATCGGCTCGGTGCGGCTGGTAACCAGCGACTGGCACATGCGCCGCGCGGCGCTGGAACTGCGCCACGAGGTTCCGGCGGAAACCGTCATTGTCGAGGATGCCGTGCCGACCCATCCCACCTTGAAGATGCTGTTCCTGGAATACCACAAATTGCTGGCGCGGGCCGCGGCGCGGACGGTAGGAGCCTGACATGGCCCGCCTTGCCGCTATTCCGCGCTCGATCGCGTTCTATGCCGTGTTCTACCTCGGCACCGTTTTCATCGTGCTGGCCTGCGTGCTGGCCTTGCTGGGCAGCCGCGAGACGTTTCGCCGGACCGTCGATTCGTGGGCGCGCTGGCATCGGCTCTGCGCGCGGCTGCTCCTGGGCCAGACCGTTCGCCTTGAAGGCGAAATACCTGACGAGCGGATCTTCGTTGCGATCAAGCACGAAAGCTTTTTCGAGGCGATCGACCTGGCGCGCCTGCTCAAGCGTCCTGGGGTCTTTGCCAAGGCCGAACTGATGCGGATCCCGCTGTGGGGATTGGTTGGCGACCGGTATGGGCTGGTCGAGGTCCAGCGTGATCAGGGCGCCAGGGCGCTGCGCCACATGATGGCTGCGGCCCGGAAGATCAGCGGCGAGGAAGGCCGACCGCTGGTGATCTTTCCCGAAGGGACCCGCGTGCCGACCGGCACGACCCCGCCGCTGCAATCCGGCTTTGCCGGGATCTACAAGCTGCTGGGCCTGCCGGTCGTGGCGATCGCGGTCGATTCGGGCCGACTCTATCACCGCTGGTGGAAGCTGCCGGGGGTGATCACCTACAAGGTCGTTGCGATCATTCCGCCGGGCCTTCCGCGCGAAGAGGCCGAGGCCCGCGTCCACACCGCGATCAACGCGTTCAACACCCAGTGAGCCACAAGGCCAAACCCCGTTCGCCGATCGCGGTACTGGGGCCGGGGCTGGTAACCGGGGCGGCGGACGATGATCCTTCGGGCATCGGCACCTACAGCCAGGTCGGCGCGCAGTTCGGCTATGGCCTGGCCTGGACCATGTTCTTCGGCTTTCCGCTGCTCGCCTCGATCCAGGCGATCTGCGCGCGAATCGGGGCGACCACCGGCAAGGGCATCGCCCAGAACCTGCGCCAGCATTATTCGCCCTGGCTGCTGCGCGCGGTCGTCGGATTGCTGCTGATTGCCAACGTGATCAACCTGGGCGCCGATCTGGGCGCGATGGGGGCCGTGCTGGCGCTGGTCCTGCCCGGTCCGGTCCTGCTCTACACGGTGATCTTCGGGGTGATCAGCGTCCTGCTCGAGGTGTTCCTCAGCTACACGCACTATGCGCGCATCCTCAAATGGACCACGCTTTCGCTGTTGGCCTATGCCGGGGTGGTGATTGTCGCCGATGTTCCGTGGCGGACCGCGATCTATGACATCCTGGTTCCGCGCTTCACCTTTGACCGGGACCACGCAATGGCTCTGGTTGCGATATTCGGCACCACGATCAGCCCTTATCTGTTCTTTTGGCAGGCTGGGCAGGAAGTGGAGGAGCAGCACCGCCGCCACATCAAGCCGCTCCACGTCAGTCCGCGCCGCGCCGGAGCGGAACTGAAGCGGATCCGCACCGATACACTGGTCGGCATGGCCTTTTCGCACCTGACCGCGCTGTTCATCATCGTCGCGACCGCGGCGACGCTCCACGCGAGCGGCATTCGGGATATTGCAAGCGCGGCGCAGGCGGCAGAGGCGCTGCGCCCGATTGCCGGGGAGTTCGCCTTTGCCCTGTTCGCGCTGGGGATCATCGGCACCGGCCTGCTCGCAGTGCCGATCCTGGCCGGAAGCGCCGCCTATGCGGTGAGCGAGACCTTCGGCTGGACCGAGGGGCTCGACCGCAAGCCGCGCGAGGCCAAGGCGTTCTATGGTGCGATCGCTGCGGCTACGCTGGGCGGGATCGCGCTCAATTTCGTCGCGATCGATCCGATGCGCGCGCTTTATTGGGCCGCGGTGGTCAACGGCCTGCTCGCCCCTCCGCTGATGGTGGTGACCATGCTGATCGCCAGCAACCGTCGGATCATGGGCAAGTTGACTCTGGGCCCCTGGCTGAAGTTCGGCGGCTGGCTCTCGACCGCGGTCATGGTTGCGGTGGCGGGCGTATTCCTGTTCAGCCGAGGCGGCTGACGCTGACCGCCTGTTCGACCAGCGCAGCGTTGCCGAAGCTCGAAAGGAACGGAATATCGGCGGCATCGCGGCCGACCCCGATTTCCGCCACTTCGTTCGCCGCGGCCATGCCGGTTGCATCGACCAGGTGCCATTCGCCGCCCAGGAACACTTCGGCCACCGCGTGGAAATCGGGCGGATCGACATCCGGGGCATAGACGCTGGCATAGCGCGCGGGGATCGAGGCGGCGCGGGACAGCGCGATCAGCAGGTGGGCATAGTCGCGGCACACCCCGCGGCGCTGGACGAAGGTGTCGGTCGCGCAGGTCCCGGCATGGCTGGCGCCGGGTTCATAGGTCATCGCGCCAGCCACCCAGTCGCGGATCGCAGCGACGCAGGCCCCGCCGCTAAGGCCCGAAAACTCCGTCATCACGAAGTCGTTGAAGCGGTCCGAAGGGCAGAACCGCGAAGGCATCAGGTAATCGACCGTTTCACCCGGAAGCAGGTGCGGCTGGGTTTCGGGCAGGCTGGCAATGTCGGCGACCCGCCGGTCGATCGCCACCCGGGCCTTGTAGTCCAGCGCCATCCGGCCATTGAGCCGCAGCCAGATCCGCTCGCCGATCTCGTCATGGCCAGGGACGCGGGCAAAGTGCAGCACCGGAGTCAGCCACAGCTCGGGCTCGATCACCCGCTGGTCGGGCAGGATCGCGGCCTCAAGCTGGACGAGGACATCGGTCGGCTCGAAGAAATCGTAAACCAGGTGTGCGTGGATCGAAAGGGTCATGGCCGGGCGCAGTGCTCGCCGCGCGCGGACGCGCCGGGGCGATGCCTAACCAAGGTGGTCGCTGCGGCCGAAGTCGGGCCGGGCATCGTCCTGGCCTTCCTCGATGATCGAGCGGCGGATCGCGCGGGTTCGGGCGAAATGCTCGAACAGCTGATCGCCGTCACCAACCCGGATCGCGCGCTGCAGCGCGGTCAGGTCCTCGGTGAAGCGCTGCAGCATGTCGAGCACGGCGTCCTTGTTGGACAGGAACACGTCGCGCCACATCGTCGGGTCGGAGGCGGCGATGCGGGTGAAATCGCGGAAGCCGCCGGCCGAATACTTGATCACCTCGCCCTCGGTCACCCCTTCGAGGTCCGATGCGGTGCCGACGATGGTGTAGGCGATCAGGTGGGGCAGGTGGCTGGTGACGGCCAGCACCATATCGTGGTGGCGGGCATCCATCACTTCGACCGTGGCGCCCAGCGCCTCCCAGAAGGCGGAGAGCGCGGCGACCTTGGCCGGATCGGCGTCGGCGGGCGGGGTGATGATGCACCAGCGGTGCCGGAACAGGCTGGCAAAGCCGGCATCGGCGCCGGAGCGCTCGGTTCCGGCGACCGGGTGGGCGGGGATTACCGCAACCCCGGGCAGAACAGCGCCCAAGGCGTCGGCAACGCTCTGCTTGGAGGACCCGACATCGCTGACCACCGCCCCGGCGGCAAGATGCCCGGCGATCGCCTGCGCGGCGCTGCCCATCGCGCCGACCGGGACGCACAGGATCACCAGATCGGCATCGCGCACCGCCTCTGCCGCATCGCCGCAGACCGCGCCAACCAGGCCGCGCTCGGCTGCCCGGTCGCGGGTGGCGGGATCGGCGTCGTAGCCGGTGGTATGGACGCCGGGCAGGCAGTCCTGCACCGCCAGCCCGATCGAGCCGCCCAGCAGGCCAAGGCCGATAATCGCAACGCGCTGAAAGGTCACCCTGCGGCTCCCACCATCTCGGCAATTGCAGCGGCGATCGCGTCCATCTGCTCGGCCGTGCCCACGGTGATGCGCAGGCCGTGGCCCAGGCCCTGGCCGGGCAGCCAGCGGACGATATAGCCGCGCTGCGCCAGCCCGTCATAGGCGGCCTGGCCGCTCAACTTGCCTTCGAACAGGACCATCACGAAATTGGCCTCGCTCGGCACGACCGAGACGCCGTGGTTGCCGAGCCGATCGAGCGCGCCGACAAAGCGGGCGCGCACCTCGGCGTTATGCTGGCGCGAATGGGCGACGAAGTCCTGATCGGCCAGCGCCTCCAGCGCCATCGCCTGCGCTTCGTTGCTGACGTTGAAGGCGCCGCGGATGCGGTTGAGCACCTCGATCACCGGACCCGCCCCGGTGCCCCAGCCAACCCGCTCACCGGCCAGGCCATAGGCCTTGGAAAAGGTCCGGGTGACCAGCACGTTGGGCTGGCTGGCGGCGAGGTTCAGCGAACCGTCATCGTCCGCCGGGTCGACATATTCGGCATAGGCCTGGTCGAGCACCAGCAGCACGTCGCCGGGCAGACCCGCGTGGAGCCGCGCGATCTCGGCGCGGGGCAGGTAGGTTCCGGTGGGATTGTTGGGGTTGGCGACGATCACCACCCGGGTGCGCGGCGTGACCGCAGCCAGCATGGCATCAACATCGGTGCCATAATCCCTGGCGGACGCTTCGACCGGCTGCGCCCCGCTGCGCCGCGCGACGATATCGTAGAGCGAGAACGAATACTGTGAAAACAGCACCTCGTCGCCCGGCCCGGCATAGGCGCTGGCGGCAAGGTAAAGCAGCTCCCCCGATCCTGCGCCCATGATGATCCGCGCCGGATCGATCCCGTGAAACTGGCCGACCGCCTTGCGCAGTGCGGTGCTGTCGCCATCGGGATAGAGCGAGGGATGCACCGCTTCGGCCCGCGCGGAGAGCGCCCGGGGGCTGCAGCCCAAAGGGTTCTCGTTGGCGGACAGCTTGACCAGCGGGCGGCCGTCATCGCCCGTGCTTCTGCCGGGGACATAGGCGTGGATCCCTGCGATCCACGGCTTGGGTTGGGGCGTGCCTGTCATAGCGCGCTGGCCCTTAGCAGGCCTGCGGGCAATTGACAGCATGCTTCTGCTCGCCCAAGCGGCCTTTCATGGGCGCGGCCGAACTCAACCTGGTCAACGATACGCTGGTGCTTCCCGCGCCGCTGCCGCTGGACGGCGGGCAGAGCCTGGATCAGGTCGCGATCGCCTATGAAACGATCGGCACGCTCAATTCCGACAAGTCCAACGCGATCCTGCTGTTCCATGCCCTGACGATGGATCAGCACGTGGTCAGCGCCCACCCCAAGACCGGCAAGCCGGGCTGGTGGAGCAAATCGGTCGGTCCGGGCAAGGTGATCGACACCAGCCGGTTTTTCGTGATCTGCGCCAACGTGCTGGGCGGATGCATGGGCACGACCGGTCCGGCCAGCCTGCATGCCGATGGCAAGCCGTGGGGCATGCGTTTCCCGGTGATCACCATCCGCGATATGGTCCGCGCCCAGGTGGCGCTGCTCGACCAGTTCGGGATCGATCAGGTCCATGCCGTCATCGGCGGCTCGATGGGCGGAATGCAGGCGCTGTCGTTCGCCGCCAACTGGCCGCAGCGGACTCGCGCGGTGCTGGTGATTGCTTCAACCGCCCGCCATTCCGCGCAGAACATCGCCTTTCACGAGGTTGGCCGTCAGGCAATCATGGCTGATCCCAAGTGGCTGGGCGGGGACTATTACGGCAAAAGCAAGGGGCCGGAGGATGGTCTGGCCGTTGCCCGGATGGCGGCGCACATCACCTACCTGTCCGAAGCGGGACTGACCGAGAAGTTCGGCCGCCGCCTGCAGGACCGTACCGCCAAGACCTTTGGCTTCGATGCCGATTTCCAGGTCGAAAGCTATCTGCGGCACCAGGGGTTGAGCTTCACCGACCGGTTCGACGCCAACGCCTATCTCTACATCACGCGGGCGATGGACTATTTCGACCTGGCCGAGGAGCAGGGCGGCAAGCTGGCGGATGCTTTCGCCGGGGCGACCGCGCGGTTCTGCCTGGTCAGCTTCGATACCGATTGGCTCTATCCCACGGCCGAGAGCCGGGTGATCGCGCACGCGCTCAACGCGTCGGGCGCGCCGGTCAGTTTCGTCGAATTGTCCGCGCCGTTCGGGCATGACAGCTTCCTGCTCGACGTGCCGGCGCAGGACCGCGTCATCGCGGGGTTCCTCAACCAATGAGTCTGTCGACGCCCCCCATAACCTTCGGCCTGCGCCCCGACCTGGCGATCATCGCTACCAAGGTGAAATTTGGTTCGCGTGTGCTGGACGTAGGGTGCGGCGACGGTGCCTTGATGGAGGCAATCAAAGACCAGATGGGTTGCGACGCGCGCGGGCTGGAACTCGATCCGCTCAACGTCGCCGAATGCGTCGCCAAGGGACTGTCGGTTATGCAGGGCGATGCCGATACCGACCTGGCCGACTATCCCGACGCCGCGTTCGACTATGCGATCCTCAGCCAGACGCTGCAGACCACCAAGCGGCCCGATCTGGTGCTGGATGAACTGCTGCGGGTCGGGCGCAAGGCCTTCGTCTCGTTCCCCAACTTCGCGCACTGGAAGGTCCGTGCCAGCCTGCTGTGGAACGGCCGCATGCCGGTGACGCGGCTGTTGCCGATCGCCTGGTACGAAACCCCCAACATCCACCACGTCACGGTGCGCGATTTCCGCGAGCTGGTGGCGCACAAGGGCTATCGGATCGAAGGACAATGGTTTCTGAGCGGGGATCGCGAAACCAGCCCGGCGGCCGCAGCCTGGCGTGCGGAACACGCGGTGTTTCTGCTTTCACGCTGAGGCATCGTTCACAAGGATCACCTCGTCATCGCGGGCCAGCACCCACAGGCTGAGCCCGGCGGCCCGAGCGCGGTCGACCGCCATCGAGGTGGGCAGCGACACGGTGACCAGCGTGGTCGCTCCGGCCCGCACTGCCTTCTCGACGATTTCGAAACTGCACCGCGCGGTCGACAGGACGAAACCGGGGCTCAGCGGGCGACCGGCCCGGGCCATCGCGCCGACCAGCTTGTCGAGTGCGTTGTGACGGCCAACGTCTTCGCGGACCAGGCCGATCCGGCCATCGGGCGAGGCCCAGCCCGCGGCATGAGCGGCGCCGGTCTCGCGGCCGAGCGGCTGGTTGCTGCCGAGCGCGGCCAGCGCGGCAAAGATCGCGGCGGGTTCGATTGCGGCATGGGATGCGACCGGGGGCAGCGCCCGGGCGACTTCGGCGAGGTTTTCCATCCCGCACAGCCCGCAGCTTGATTCGGCGACGCGGCTGCGGACCCGTTCGGTCAGCTTGTCGATTCCCAGCCCGGCCAGGCTGGCGCGGACGATCCAGCCCAGTTCGACCTTGGCGCTGGCGATGCCGGTCACAGCCGAGGGGGCTGAGGCGAGCCCTTCACCCAGGGCAAAGCCGGTGGCGAAATCTTCCAGATCGCGCGGTGTCGCCATCATCACCGCGTAGGACAGGCCGTTGAATTCCAGCGCCACCGGCACTTCCGGCACCCAGGCGCGGTTGACCGCGCGGCGGGTGCCGTCAGGCCGGATGGCGACCGGGTCGCTCACATCCGCTTGAGCGCACAGAGCTTGTTGCCGTCCGGATCGCGCAGATAGGCAAGATAAAGCGCGCCCATTCCGCCTTCGCGCACGCCCGGTGCGTCTTCGATCGCCTTGCCGCCGGCCGCCACGCCCGCTGCGTGCCAGGCGTTCGCCTGTTCGGGGCTGTCCATCGCAAAGCCGATGGTGCAGCCATTGCCCGCGGTGGCAGGCTGGCCGTCGATCGGCGCCGTCACCAGGAAGATCCCGCCGTTGTGCATGTAGATCAGGCGGCCCTTGTCATCCTGGATCGCTTCGTTGCCGCCGATCGCGGTAAAGATCGCGTCGTAGAACGTCTTGGACTTTGCGAGGTCGTTCGATCCGACCATGTTGTGGCTGTACATGCCGCCTCTCCTTTTCGGTTGCGATTCGCTACGTGTATCGGCTGTGACGGCGCGGTCAATCGCGCTTCATGGGCAGCATCAGCAACATCATCGCCCCGATCACCGATCCGGCCGCCATGATCACCGAAACCGGAAGCAGCCCCAGGCCCGCCTGCTGGAACAGCACTCCGGCCAGGATCGGCGAACCGGCCGCGCCGATCCGCCCGGCACCGATCGCAAAGCCGGTGCCAGTGGCGCGAACGTGGGCCGGGAACCCCTTGGCAAAGGCCGAGTAGAACCCGACGATCGCGGCATTGGTCGCAAATCCGGTGCAGAAGACGGCCATCTTCCAGCCTTCCAGGCTTTCGCGGCCCAGCCCGAAGGCCGCGACCGCGATCGCGCCGAGCAGCAGCATCGCGATGGTCGGCGCCTTGATCCCGAAGCGGTGCATCAGGAAGCCGAACAGCGCGCCACCGGTGGCTCCGCCGATGTTCGCCCAGACCAGCACGCCCGCCGCCTGGGGCTGGCTGTAGCCGAAGTCGGCAACGATCTTGGGCGACCACTTGAGGATGTAGTAAAAGGTGATCGCGTGGAACGAATAGCCCAGGGTGAGCAGCATGGTTGTGCGGATCAGGCCGGGGCGCAGGATATCCAGCACGCTCGGTTTTTTCGCGTTCGGCGCGACCGGCGGCAGGCCGGACACCGCAGGCAGCCGCAGCGCGGCGAGCGAACGGTTGATCCGTGCCAGTGCATCGGGCGGACGCCGGGTCAGGTAATAATCCGGGGTTTCGGGCACGAACAGCCAGACCAGCGGCACGAATACCGCCGTGGCGATCGCGCCGAATTCGAACACGACGCGCCAGTCTCCGCCCTTGAGCAGTCCGGCGGCGATGGTTCCGCCGATCGTCGCGCCCAGCGGATAGCCGATCACCATCAGCGCCATGGCCAGCGAGCGGCCTTTCAGACTGGAAAGCTCTGCCGTGACGGCGTTGATCGCGGCCAGCATTCCGCCAATTCCCAGACCGGTTACAAACCGCCACAGACCAAGGGTGGCGGGGCTGGTCGCCGTGGTGGCGAGCCACATGCCGCTGGCCATGACCAGCAGGCAACCAAGGATCGTGATCCGCCGGCCGTACTTGTCGGCCGCGCTGCCCAGCAGGATCGAGCCGAAGCCCATGCCGATCAGTTCCATCGACAGGACCACGCCCAGCGCGTCGCGGCCGATCGACCATTCCTTGGCGATCCCGGGCGCGGCGAAGGCGCTGGACAGCACGTCGAAGCCGTCAAGCGCGTTGAGCGCCACCATCAGCGCGACGGCGATGACCTGGCGAATGGTCATGGCGGATCGATCGATCAGGCCACGCGGATCGTTCTCCATCAGGCGTATTCTCCCAGGCCGATCCTTATTCGTGGATTCGCGCCAACAGTTCCAT
>JBJTMC010000085.1:0-16901 GCA_046063325.1 Novosphingobium sp. | reverse complement strand
GGCCGACCGGCACCGCCGGATGAAGGTGCGCACCAACGCCGAAACCCCCGCCGATTGCCGCACCGCGCGCCAGTTCGGGGCCGAAGGGGTGGGGCTGTGCCGGACCGAGCACATGTTCTTCGATGCCGGCCGGATCGCCGCGGTCCGCCAGATGATCCTGGCCGAGGACGAGGGCGGCCGCCGCGCCGCTCTGGCCAAGCTGCTGCCCGAGCAGCGCGCCGATTTCCACGGCATCTTCGAAGTCATGGCGGGCCTGCCGGTAACGATCACTGCTCGATCCGCCGCTGCACGAATTCCTGCCGCACAGCGATGCCGAGTTTGAGGAACTGTCCGAAACGATCGGGATCGGAGTGCCGACGCTGAGGCGCCGGGCAGGCGAGCTGTACGAATTCAACCCGATGCTGGGCCATCGCGGTTGCCGCCTGGGGATCACTTTTCCCGAGATCTACGAAATGCAGGCCCGCGCCCTGTTCGAAGCGGCCTGCGATGTCGCGGCCCAGGGCGGTGAGGCACCGGTTCCCGAAGTGATGATTCCGCTGGTCGCGACGAAGAAGGAACTGGCGATCCTGAAGGCACTGGTCGACCAGACCGCGCAGGCAGTGTTTGCCGAAAAAGGTAGGCAGCTCGCCTATCATGTCGGCACCATGATCGAGTTGCCCCGCGCCGCGCTGATGGCCGGTGAGATTGCCGAGGAGGGCGAGTTCTTCTCGTTCGGTACCAACGACTTGACCCAGACTACTCTTGGCGTTTCGAGGGACGATGCGGCCAAGTTCCTGGGTGTTTACGTCGAGAAGGGCATCTTCGCGCGCGATCCGTTCGTCAGCCTTGATATCGAAGGCGTCGGCCAGCTGGTCGAGCTGGCGGTAGAGCGGGGCCGGGCGACCCGCCCCGGGATCAAGCTGGGGATCTGCGGCGAACACGGCGGCGATCCAGCCAGCATCGCGTTTTGCGAGCAGGTCGGGCTCGATTACGTCAGCGCCTCGCCTTACCGGGTGCCGATTGCGCGCCTGGCCGCGGCACAGGCGGCGTTGCGCTAACGCCGCCAGCCGCTCAGCGTCAGGATTTCGAAGCGTTCGACGGTGCCCTGGCCAAAGGCCGCGCGGGCCCGGGCCAGCGCGGCGCGGCCCAGCGGAGGGCCGGACCGGGCCAGGCAATTGCTCAGCCCCTGGGCGCGCAAGTCGGCAACCAGGCTGTCGAGGCTGGAAAAGCGCACATCGAGGTGATGGCTGTCCACCACCGGATCGGCCCACCCGGCGCGCTGCAGCAACTGGCCGCCCGCGCGAACGTCAACCGCGGGATGAAGCCGCGGAGCGGGGCGGTCTCCGTCGGCAACGAGCATCGCGGCGCGCAAGGCCGGAAGGCTCCCGGCGCCGCTAAAGCTGGCGAGCGCCAGTCCACCGGAGGCCAGGGCATTGCGGATGTGGATCAGCGCGCCGGGCAGGTCGTTGACCGTATCGAGCGTGCCCAGGCTGGCGACAAGATCGAAGCCGCCTTCGGGGTAGGGCGTTTCCTCATCGAAACCGTCTGCGGGCTCCGCCACCACCACGCTCACGCCCTGGGCCCGCAGCGTCGCCGCAAGGGCGCCGGTGCGGTCCCCGATCACCAGCGCGCGTTTGGGCTGATGGCGCAGGAACGCCAGCCGCTCGAGCACGTCCTCGATCCTGTCGTCGAGGATGTAGTGAGCGGCATTCGCGCGATCGTGGAGCGTAGCGGCCCGCCGGCGCGCGGCAAGGCGGCGGCCGGGGGCAAAGACTTGCGGAGGAGAAGACGGGTTCACGCAAGCGCCCTGCCTTGCGCGACGACGCGGTGCAAGCGATACCCGGCGGACCCATGCGCCTCCACCCGCTGATTGAACCGCTTGCCGACCTGGTCTTTCCGCCGCGCTGCCCGCTGTGCGGTGAGGCGCTAGCCTCGCAGTCGGGGCTCTGCGCGGCGTGCTGGAACACACTGGCGATCCCCGGAGAGCCCAGTTGTATCTTGTGCCAACGGCCGTTCGGAGAGGGCGGAACTGCCGGAACAGTCTGCGCGCCGTGCCTGGCCCGGCCGCCCCGGCATGACGGGATCGCAGCTGGAACGCTTTACAACGATGCCTCGCGCCGTCTGATCCTGGCTTTGAAGCACGGCAACCGGATCGCTTTGTCACCGCTGCTTGCCCGGTTGATGCCGGCGCAATTGCCGGAAGCGGTTGGCGCGGACTGGCTGGTAGTTCCGGTCCCGCTCCACCGCTGGCGCCTGTGGCGGCGCGGGTTCAACCAGGCGGCGCTTCTTGGCGGGGAGCTGGCAAGGGCGCGCGGCGCCCGCCTGGTGGTCGACGGCCTGGTTCGCCGCAAGCGCACACCCAGCCTTGGCGGACTGGGCAAGGCCGCGCGGGCCAGGGCACTGTCGGGCGCGATCGCGATTAATCCCCGACGGGCGAATCAGATTAGCGGCGCGAAGATCGTCCTGGTCGACGATGTTCTGACCAGCGGCGCGACCAGCGCGGCTTGCGTTTCTGCCCTAAAGCGGGCCGGTGCGGAGCGTGTGATCCTGGCTTGCTTCGCCCGGGTTCTGGACGAAGCGCTCGATCTGGTCTGACCCACAAACGAAAACGCCCGGGACCAGGTCCCGGGCATTCTCGTGACGAAACTGTTAGAGCTTCCGCTTTTGCGGTTCGGCAGATCCCCCTTGATCCACCTCGCTCAAATCCCTCATGCGGTGGGTGTCCCTGAACCCAGGCCATGGCCTTCCGCGCCGCCTAATTCTCTCAAAGAGGCCCGGTTGGAAAGCGGGAAGGCGGCACGCCGCACATTTTGCTCGACACATGTGGTTATCTTGCAACAAGGGAGCGCCATGACCGATCCATCCGACAGCGACCCCGAAACCGGTTCGGCTTTCCTGCCCAAATTCGATGCCCATGGCCTGCTGACGGCAATCGCGGTTGATCGCGTCACCCGCGAAATTCTGATGGTGGCCTTCATGGATCGGGAAGCGTTGGAAAAGACAGTGGAAACCGGATTGGCCCATTTTCATTCGCGTTCTCGTGGGCGGCTGTGGATGAAAGGCGAGTCTTCAGGGCATGTCCTCAAGGTTGAAGAGATGCGGGTTGATTGCGATCAGGATGCCCTGGTCCTGCTGGTCGAACCGCACGGCCCAGCTTGTCACACCGGCGCGACAAGCTGCTTCTATCGCAAGCTGGAAAACGGTCGGCTGATTCGGGTGTAAAGTTGACGCTTACGTAAAGGTAAGCTAAAGCGCCGCGCATGGAACAGCTCGGTGATAGCCCCTCGGCGCATGACGGCGCGCACATCGATACTCCCGATGCGCTTGAGCGTGACAGTTACTCGATCTCGGATCTGACCACGGACTTTGGCGTCACCGCCCGGGCCTTGCGGTTCTACGAGGACGAAGGGCTGATCGCACCGGCCCGGGTTGGCCTTTCGCGGATCTATTCGAAACGCGACCGGGCCCGGCTCGCCTGGATCCTGCGCGCCAAGAACGTCGGATTCAGCCTGACCGAGATCAAGGAGATGATCGATCTCTACGATCTGGGTGACGGCCGGGTGGAGCAGCGCCGGGTGACAATCCAGCGCTGCAAGAACAAGGTCGAGCGGCTCAGCCAGCAGCGTGCCGATCTTGATGCGGCGATCACCGAACTGTCCAGTTTCATAAAGTTGGTCGAGGATATCGACCCGTCCGCCCAGCCGGGCTGAACCCTCTTCTACAAAAGGATAGCCCCATGCCGATCTATCAGGCGCCGACGCGCGATACCCGTTTCGTGCTCAACGAAGTGCTCAAGCTGGAGCAATACGGCAATCTGCCGACCTTCGAAAATGCGGGTGCGGACATGGTCGACACCGTGGTCGAGGAATGCGGCAAGTTCGCGGCCGAAGTGCTCGCGCCGCTCAACCTGCCCGGTGATCAGCAGGGCTGCACCCGCAATTCCGACGGATCGGTGACCACGCCCGATGGCTTCAAGGAAGCCTTCGCGCAGTACCGCGAATCGGGATGGGGCACGCTCGCGTCGCCTGAGGAATTCGGCGGGCAAGGCATGCCGCATGTGCTGGGTTTCGTGGTCGAGGAATTCGTCGCCACGGCCAACCACGCCTTTGGGATGTACCCGGGGCTGACCAACGGGGCGGTCAGCGCGATTCTCGCCAAGGCATCACCCGAACTTCAGGCCAAGTACCTGCACAAGATGGTCAGCAACGAATGGCTCGGCACCATGAACCTGACCGAGCCGCAGTGCGGCACCGATCTGGGCCTGGTCCGCACGCGCGCTGTGCCGCAGGCCGATGGTTCGTACAGCATCACCGGCACCAAGATCTTCATTTCGGCCGGCGAACATGACCTGACCGACAACATCATCCATCTCGTGCTGGCCAAGACACCGGGTGCGCCGGAAAGCAGCAAGGGCATCTCGCTGTTCATCGTGCCCAAGATCATGGTCAATGACGACGGCAGCCTGGGCGCGCGCAACGCGGTTTCGTGCGGCAGCATCGAACACAAGATGGGCATCCACGGCAATTCGACCTGCGTGATGAACTATGACGGAGCGACCGGCTGGATGGTCGGCGAGGAGAACAAAGGTCTGGCCGCGATGTTTATCATGATGAACGCGGCCCGGCTCGGCGTTGGCATCCAGGGACTGGCCCAGGCCGAAGTCGCCTACCAGAACGCCGTCCAGTACGCCCACGATCGCCGCCAGGGCCGCGCCCTGACCGGTCCGGCCGAGCCGCAGGAAAAGGCCGACCCGCTGTTCGTCCACCCCGACGTGCGCCGCATGCTGATGGACGCCAAGGCTTTCACCGAAGGGATGCGCGCGTTCTATCTGTGGGGCGGCCTGCTGGTCGATCTGAGCCACAAGGCGGCGAGCGAAGACGAACGCGCTCTGGCCGATGACATGATCAGCCTGCTGACCCCGGTGCTCAAGGGCTATGGTACTGACATGGGCTTCGATACCTGCGTCAACATGCAGCAGGTATTCGGCGGGCATGGCTATATCGAGGAATGGGGGATGAGCCAGTTCGTCCGCGACGCCCGCATCGCCCAGATCTACGAAGGCGCGAACGGGGTCCAGGCGATGGACCTGGTTGGCCGCAAGCTGGCGCTGAATGGTGGCCGTGCGGTCCAGGCGTTCTTCGCCGATGTCGACTCCGCCTGCGCCGCTACCAAGGCCGATCCGGCGCTGGAAAAGCTGGCCGGACAGGTCGAAAAGGCCAATGGCGAGCTTAAGGCGGCAACCATGTGGTTCATGCAGAACGGCATGACAAACCCCAACAATATCGGTGCCGGCGCACATCACTACATGCACATCATGGGAATCGTTTCGCTCGGGTTTATGTGGCTGAAGATGGGCACCGTGGCCAGCGAGGCGCTGGCCAGCGGCACGGGCGACAAGGCCTTTTACGAGGCGAAGCTGGTTACCGCGCGCTATTATGGCGAACGTTTCACCCCCGATGCCGGAGCGCTGCGGCGCAAGATCGAAGCGGGAAGCGAAGCGATGATGGAACTGCCGGTCGAGGCTTTCTTCCGGGCTTAGTTCCCTCGCTGCGTTGGGTGGCCCCGGGCATCAAGGCAACGGGGCGAATACCTCGTCGAACAGCGCGAGCAACGCCGTCCAGCTCTGCCGGTCGGCGCTGGCGTCGTAGCCAACCGCGGCCAGGCCGCGGCTGTCGCTGGTTGGGTCGGTGAAGCCGTGCCGGACCCCGCTGTAGGCGTGGAAATGCCAGTTGGCCTTCGCCGCGTCCATTTCCTCCCAGAAGGCCAAGACCTGCGCACGTGGAACCATGGGGTCCTGATCGCCGTGGCAGACCAGAATGCGGGGATGAAGCGGCGCCTCGGCCTTCCTTGCGGTATCAAGCAGGCCGTGGAAACTGGCGATCACGGCCAGGTCCTCTCCGGCGCGGGCCAGCTCGAGCGCGGCCTGTCCGCCCATGCAGAAACCGATCGCGCCCAGCGGCAAGCCCGCCGCGTCCGGTTGCTGACGTAGCGCGGCAAGGTTGGCGGTCAGGCGTGCCCGGTAGTGGTCGACATCGCCGCGCAGCGCCTCGGCCAGCGGGCGCGCCGCCGCAAAGTCTGCCACCGGCTCACCGTAAAAATCGGCGATCATGGCGAGGTAGCCTTGTTCGGCGAGCATCGCGGCGCGCCGCTCGATCGCGGGCAGCACGTTTGCTATGGTCGGGAAGACCAGGATCGCGGCCCGCGCCGGGCCTTCCGGGCGGGCCAGCCACCCGGTAAGCGCGGTGCCGCGATCGTCGAAGTCTACCCGATCAAGCGCCGTCATTCCGGCAGGAAGTCCGGCACCGAGAGATAGCGTTCGCCGGTATCATAGTTGAAGCCCAGCACGCGGCTGCCGGCCGGAAGCTCCTTCAGCTTCTGCGCGATCGCAGCAAGCGTCGCGCCCGAGCTGATCCCGACCAGCATCCCTTCCTTGGTGGCGCAGAGCCGGGCCATTTCCTTGGCATCGGCCTGATCGACCTGGATCGCACCGTCGATCGCCTGAGTGTGGAGGTTCGCGGGGATGAAACCGGCGCCGATGCCCTGAATCGGGGGAGGCGAGGGCTGTCCGCCCGAGATGACCGGCGACAGGGCCGGTTCGACCGCAAATGCCTTCATCCCAGGCCACTTGGCCTTGAGCACTTCGGCGCAGCCGGTCAGGTGGCCGCCGGTGCCAACCCCGGTGATCAGCGCGTCGATCGGAGTGTCGGCGAAGTCGGCGTAGATTTCCTGCGCGGTGGTTTGTGCGTGAACGGCGATGTTTGCCGGGTTTTCGAACTGCTGCGGCATCCACGCGCCCGGGGTCGAGGCGACCAGTTCGTGCGCGCGCTCGATCGCGCCCTTCATGCCCTTTTCGCGGGGGGTCAGATCGAATGTGGCGCCATAGGCCAGCATCAGGCGGCGGCGTTCGATCGACATCGAATCCGGCATGACCAGGATCAGCTTGTAGCCTTTGACAGCAGCCGCCATGGCCAGGCCGATGCCGGTGTTGCCGCTGGTCGGCTCGACAATCACGCCGCCGGGCTTGAGGCTGCCGTCCTTTTCGGCCGCCTCGATCATCGCCAGGCCGATCCGGTCCTTGATCGAACCGCCCGGGTTTGCCCGTTCAGCCTTGATCCAGACCTCGTGATCGGGGAACAGCCGTGCCAGGCGGATGTGCGGGGTGTTGCCAATGGTGGCAAGGATGCTGTCAGCCTTCATGAGACCACTTCCTTCTGTCGATATTGCGGAGCGAAGGTCTTCGCCCGCTTGAGTTCAGGGAAAAGACCAGCCCAGATCGCGGTGACCAGAATAGCTCCGGCTCCGCCCAGTGCAACCGCGCCGACCGGGCCGAGCAGCGCCGCGGCAAGTCCGGACTGCATTTCGCCCAGTTCGTTCGAGGCGGAGATCGCCAGGCCCGAGATCGAAGATACCCGCCCGCGCTTGTCATCCGGGGTGTTGATCTGGACCAGGGTGTTGCGGATGAACACCGAAATGGCGTCGGCCGCGCCGAGCAAGGCCAGCATCGAAAGCGAGAGCAGGAAGTTTGAGGACAGGCCGAAAACAAGGGTTGCCAGGCCATAGACTGCGACAGCCCACAGCATCTTTGCCCCAACTTCGTGCGCGATCGGACGGAACCCCAGCCAGCTGGCCACCAGGACCGCGCCAAGGGCCGGCGCGGCGCGCATGATGCCAAGCCCTTCATCGCCCACGTGCAGGACGTCATAGGCAAAGGCGGGCAGCATCGCAGTGGCGCCGCCCAGCAGCACGGCAAACAGGTCAAGCGTTACGCAGCCCAGCAGGAAGCGTTCGTGCCAGACGAACTTCGCGCCGTCGGCCATCAGCTTGAGCGGTTTCTCCTTGGCCGCAGCTGGCGGGGCGCGGTGGCGGATTGCGAGGAGCGAGAAGACACCCAGGCCGAGCATGATCGCGGAAAATTCGTAGGGAAGCGCCGGACTGCGGGCGAGCAGGAAGCCGCCCAGGGCCGGTCCGATCACCGCTGCAGACTGCCAGGCGACCGAACTGATCGCGATGGCCTTGGGCAGAAGCTCGGCCGGGACCACGTTGGGGGTGATCGCGCTCATCGCCGGACCCATGAAGACCCGCGCCGCGCCATAGGCCGCGGCCAGCGTGAACAGCAGCGGCAGGGTCAGAAAGCCGCCCGCGTTTGCCGAGGCGAGCACTGCCGCGATCACAAGGTCGATCGCGCAGGCGGCCGCGGCGACATGGCGCCGGTCCATCCGGTCTGCCAGGACTCCGGCCAGCGGGGTCAGGATCAGGAAAGGAATGAACTGCACCAGCCCCAGCAGGCCCAGCATGAACGAGGCGTCGGCTTCGCTCATGCCGTATTGGGTCCGGGCCAGGCGATAGGTTTGCGCGCCGATTACCACCACCATCGCGCTGGTCGCGGCGGTGTTGATGAAGCGCGCCAGCCAGATCAGGCGAAAGTCGCGAACTTGCAAGGGATGGGTTGGGGCAGCGTTCACCCCGCAGCCATGGCAGCGCCCCCCGCGCTTGCCAAGCGATCAGATGCTTGGGGTGTTGAAACCCCGGCTTTAGCGGCTCCGGCGCAGGCGCGGATTGGGCTGCAGCGTATCGATCATCCGCATGAAATCTTCCAGCCGGACGATCCGTTCGAACTGGAATCCGGCCCGGCCTTCGCTCGCCCAGATCATATGGGCCTCGATCCGGCCGATTTCGGGCAGGCGGATCGTGACCCGCTCGCCGCGCTGGATCTCGCTCTCTCCGGCGCACATGAAGCCATGTGCGGAAACGTTGACGATGTGCAGGTGCACGTCGCCCAGCCGGCGATGCTCGCCGATTACCTTGTGGTCGACCGGATGCCGCGCCGCTCGGCGCAGATCAGTCACTGTCAGTTGAGCTCCTGCGCCCATCGTGCTGCTAGCCTCCCGGTGTTGATCACAGCGGGCTCTGTTAATGCGCGCGAAAGGCAAAGATTGGGTAAATTGCGGCAGGTTTTTGCCGCTAGACCGGCCGCAAGATGCCGTGTTTCTTCTTGCCGGATGACAGGCGCTGTTCGCTTCCGCCTTGAATATGCAAGGCTTCGTCGGAAATCGCCGTACCATCAAGGCGTGCGCCGCCGCCGGCAATCAGACGCTTCGCCTCGCCCCGGCTGGCAGCAAAACCGATCCCGACAAGCGCATCGATCACCCCGATTCCCTCTGCAGGAAGGTCCAGAACGGGAAGGTCTTCACCAAGGCCGCCGCCGGAAAAGGTCGCCGAAGCGGTCGCCGCGGCGGCCTGTGCGGCAGCATCGCCGCGGCACAGGCGGGTTGCTTCGTTGGCCAGCACGATCTTGGCTTGGTTGATCTCGCCGCCTTGCAGTGCTTCGAGCCGGGCGATCTCTTCCACGGGCAGGTCAGTGAACAGGCGCAGGAACTTGCCCACGTCGCGGTCATCGGTGTTGCGCCAGAACTGCCAGTAATCGTAGGACGGAAGCTGTGCTTCGTTGAGCCAGATCGCGCCCGAAACCGATTTCCCCATCTTGCTGCCATCGGCCTTGGTGATCAGCGGCGTGGTCAGTCCGAAAACCTCGGTCCCGTCCATCCGCCGGCTGAGTTCCACGCCGTTGACGATATTGCCCCACTGATCGCTGCCGCCCATCTGCAGGCGCACGCCCATTTCCCGGCTCAGGTGACGGAAATCGTATCCCTGCAGGATCATGTAGTTGAATTCAAGGAAGGTCATCGGCTGTTCGCGTTCCAGCCGCAGCTTGACCGAATCGAACGACAGCATCCGGTTGACCGTGAAATGGGTGCCGACCTTCTGCAGCATTTCGATGTAGCCGAGCTGCCCCAGCCAATCGTGGTTGTTGACCATCACCGCGTCGGTCGGCCCGTCACCGAAGGTCAGGAACTTTTCAAAGGCGGTGCGGATCGAGGCGATGTTGGCATCGATCGCTTCGGCGGTCAGCATCTTGCGGACCTCGTCCTTGCCGGTCGGATCGCCGATCCGGGTGGTCCCGCCGCCCATCAGCACCACCGGTTTGTGCCCCGCTTGTTGCAGACGGCGCAGCAGCATGATCGACACCAGATTGCCGACATGCAGCGATGGCGCAGTAGCATCGAAGCCGATATAGCCCGGCACAACCTGCTTCGCGGCGAGGGCATCGAGAGCCCCGGCATCGGTAACCTGGTGGATGTAGCCACGCTCTTCGAGCAGGCGGAGAAGGGTTGAGGTGTAGGTCATGGCTGCCTTCTGGAATTCGGGGGCGCGCCTAGCATGGGGAAGCATAGTTTGGAAACCTATTGGCTGACTTGCCACCCCGAGACCCCCAGCAAGGCGATCAGGGCAATCTCGGCCAAAGTTTCACACCCGGCGCCTGACAACATCGGACTGCGGTTCGACCTGCACGGTGAAACGTCAAAGCTGGTTTGGCCCCAAATCTCGACTCGTTCGCGAACCGATGGCCTTTGGCAGTCGACCTGCATGGAACTATTCATCGCCGATCAGGACGGCCCCGGTTACCGCGAATTCAACTTTTCGCCGAGCGGGGCATGGGCTGCCTACGGTTTCGACGCATATCGCGAAGGCATGGCAGACCTGCGATTTGAAACCGTTCCTGAAGTATACGATCGCTTGCAGTCAGCGGACGATGCTCGCCTGAACGCGCGGATTTTTGCCTTGTCGCCGAGTGAAGTCAAAATCGCCCTTTCCGCCGTGATCGAGGAAACCAACGGCACCAAATCCTACTGGGCCTTAGCCCACCCACCCGGTAAACCCGATTTCCACCATCCCGCTTGCTTTGCTGCCACGCTTCCGCCACCCACCGAGGCATGAAGTTCGGCATCGACCGCCTGCTGGCGGACCCCTCGTTCAGAAGGCCGCTGGAAGGCAAACGCGTCGCGCTGGTGGCGCATCCGGCAAGCGTTACCGCTGACCTGACCCATTCGCTCGACGCGCTGATCGCGGTGGGGCTCAACGTCACCTCGGCCTTTGGTCCGCAGCACGGGCTCAAGGGCGACAAGCAAGACAACATGGTGGAGACCGCGGACGAGATCGATCCCGACTACGGCATCCCGGTGTTCAGCCTCTATGGCGAAGTGCGCCGTCCCAGCGGGCAGATGATGAGCACCGCCGACGTGTTCCTGTTCGATCTGCAGGATCTGGGCTGCCGGATCTACACCTTCGTCACCACGCTGCTCTACCTGCTCGAGGCGGCCTCCGGCACGGGCAAGGAAGTCTGGGTACTCGACCGGCCCAATCCCGCCGGGCGCCCGATCGAGGGCACTCTGCTGGTGCCCGGACAGGAAAGCTTCGTCGGGGCAGGCCCGATGCCGATGCGGCACGGCTTGACCCTGGGCGAGATGGGCCACTGGTTCATCGACCAGCTCGGGCTCGATGTCCCCTACAAGGTCATCGCGATGCATGGCTGGGAGCCGGACGGCGCGGGCTTCGGCTGGCCGCAGGACCGGATCTGGATCAACCCCAGCCCGAACGCGGCGAGCCTCAACATGGCGCGCGCCTATGCCGGGACCGTCATGCTGGAAGGCGCAACCCTTTCCGAAGGACGCGGCACCACACGGCCTCTGGAAGTCCTGTTCGGTGCGCCCGATGTTGATGCCAAGGCGGTTCTGGCGGAAATGCACCGGTTTGCGCCGGAATGGCTGGTCGGCTGCGCGCTGCGCGAATGCTGGTTTACGCCGACCTTCCACAAGCACGCCGGTGTGCTGTGCAACGGGCTGATGATCCATGCCGAGGGGCGCTTTTACGATCACCAGGCCTTCCGGCCCTGGCGGCTTCAGGCGCTGGCCTTCAAGGCGATCCGGCGGCTCTACCCGGACTATCCGATCTGGCGCGACTTTCCTTATGAGTACGAGTTTGAACGGCTCGCGATCGACGTGATCAACGGCGGTTCTGCCCTGCGCGAATGGGTTGATGATCCGGGCAGCGAAGCGCGCGATCTAGATGCCCGGACCGAGCCGGACGAGGCTGCCTGGCGGGAAGGAATCCGACCCTTCCTGATCTACTGAATCGGACGGATGGAGAACATGGTGGAGGATAGCAAGGCTGGCCAAAGCGGCCTCGATCGATCGACGCGGGTGATGCTGTGGACCCTGCTGATCGTCTACGTTTTCAATTTCCTCGACCGCCAGATCGTCAACATCCTGGCCGAACCGATCCGCAAGGATCTGGGGATCAGCGATACCCAGGTCGGACTGATGACCGGGCTTGCCTTTGCCCTGTTCTACACCTTTCTGGGGCTCCCGATCGCGCGCTATGCCGACAAGCCGGGAACCGATCGCGGGCGGCTGATCGCGATCGCGCTGGCGATCTGGTCGGCGATGACGGCGCTGTGCGGCCTGGCTCAGAATTTCGCCCAGTTGCTGCTCGCCCGGATCGGGGTGGGTGTGGGCGAAGCCGGATGCACGCCGGCGGCGCATTCGCTGATTGCCGACCGTGTTCCGGCCGAACGGCGGCCCGGGGCAATGGCGTTCTATGCCCTTGGGATTCCGATCGGTTCGCTGCTGGGCATGATGATCGGCGGGGTGCTGGCCGATACCCTGGGCTGGCGCAAAGCCTTCATGATCGTCGGCATGCCAGGTGTGATCCTGGCGCTATGCGTGATCCTGCTGGTCAAGGACAGGAGCCGGATCGTGCGCAGCGACCATACCCAGGTGCAGGGAGAAGGGGTGTTTGCCGCAATGGCAGAGCTGCTGCGCTCCCCCGCCTATGTCACCCTGCTGGCGGCGGCCGCGGCCAGCGCATTCCTGTCCTATGGCAAGAGCACCTGGACCACGATATTCTTCCAGCGCAGCCACGGTCTTTCCCCCGGCGAAGTCGGGTTCTGGTTCGGGCTGTGGGGCGGAGTTGCTGGAATTTTCGGCACCTGGCTGGGGGGCTGGCTGGCCAACCGTTTTGGCAAGGTCGACCGCCGCCATGTCGTTACCGCACCGGCAATCGGCATGGCCTTGGCGGTTCCGATGGCGATCCTTTCCTATCAGGCCAGCGACTGGCGAATCGCGCTGGCGCTTCTGATGGTCCCGACGGTGCTGAACTCGCTTTACTACGGGCCGGTCTACTCTTCGGCGCAGGGGCTGGTTCCGCTGCGTCACCGCGCGACGGCCAGCGCGCTCTTGCTGTTCGGACAGAACCTGATCGGATTGGGTCTGGGGCCGCTGTTTTTTGGAATGCTGTCAGACTGGCTCAAGCCGCAGTTCGGCGAGGATTCGGTGCGCTATGTGCTTTACGGCGCCGCAACCTTGGGGCTTGTTCCGGCGCTGCTGTTCTGGATGCTGCGCCCCCGGCTTCACGCCGAGTTGGACCGTCACACGTAGTTCGCGATCCAGGCAATCAGATTGGCGGCCGGAAGCAGCAGGACCTGGGCGAGCAGGGTGCCGATCAACCGGCTGATGCTGATCCATACGATCGTCCGGCGGAACAGCGCCTCGCTGACGCGGCCCTCGACGGCATCGTCGGTCATCACCGAAAGCTGCGGATCGATCAACGCGAACAGAAGGATTGTGGCAAAGCCGTTGATCACCGCGGAGAGCTGGCTGGCGGTGACGCGAAACTCGGGATTGAGATACCCGGCATAAAGTGCGGCTACCACGCCGACCGTGATCAGGGCCTGGGCCATGCAGTTGGCCAGCAGCACACCCCAGCCCACGCCGCGATCCTGCGTCAAGCTGCGCAATTGTTGCAAGGTTGGGCGCCGGACCGAATCGCGCACCGTTCGCAGGCCTGCTGGCGAGGCCGTCCTCAGGATCATCTTGGCGGTTGAGCGGTGCTGCTGGAAATAGCCGATCGCGCTGGAAAACATCCGCTGCCCGGTCGGGACCAGGACGATCCCCACCGCTACTGCCAGGGACGCCGAGGCGAGCACCAGCTGGAAATCGGTGTAAAGCGAATCCCCGCCGCCGTTTGCGATCCGGCTCTCGATCCGCTTGGCCAGAAAGGGTCCGAGGAACGAGTTGGAGGTGCGGCTCACCAGGACCAGGATGTTGAACAGGGCAAAACTCATCGCGATACGGCGGGTCCGCACCCCGGCGATCCGCGCCGCATAGGCGAGGGTGCCGATCAGGTTGATCGCCGCGGTCAGCAGGCAGATGATGATCAGTTGGGCATCCATGGGCGGGGCCTATTCCTCCGCGCCGCGGTGCGCCAGCGTCAGTGCACGGTCTTCAACAGGTCCGTATCGCCGATCAGGTAGCTGGTCATCGAAAGGGCGCCATCGATCGTGTCGCTGAACACCCCGACTTGGTCTCCCGGCAGCCGCGCCCCGACCGCGTAGAGCAAAGGCAGATAATGTTCGGCGCTGTTGATCGCGGCGGCAGCGGCCTGATCATCGGGCGCAAAGGTAGTCAAGGCGGCATGGTCAGCGGAAACCACCGCCTGGTTGACCCGGGCCTGGAAGTCGACCGCCCAATCGGGCTGCGTTCCGGCGAACTGCCGCCACAGCCGCAGGTTATGGACCACGTTGCCGCTACCGACGATCAGCACGCCTTCATCGCGCAAGGGGGCAAGCGCGGCGGCCTGGGCAAGGTGCTGTTCGGCGCTGAGCGATCGATCAAGGCTGAGTTGCAACATCGGAACGCTGGCATCGGGATACATCGGGCGCACCACGCCCCAGGATCCATGGTCGAAGCCCCAGGTTTGATCACGCTTGATCCGCTCTTCTCCCAGCAGCGTGGCAACCCGCTCGACCAGCCTGGCCGAGCCTGGTGCGGGGTACTGGATATCGAACAGTTCCTGCGGGAATCCGCCGAAATCGTGGATTGTACGGGGGGAATCTCCGATCGTCAGGTGGCTGGTCCCGTTCGTTTCCCAATGCGCGGAAATCACCAGGATCGCCTCGGGGCGGGGCAAAACCTTGCCCAGTTCCTGCCAGGCGCGGCGCGCAGGAACATCGGAAATGACGGTCATCGGTGAGCCGTGACCGAGAAACAGGGCGGGAAGGCGTGTTGTCATGTCCGCAATGTGGGGCGGCGTTGGGAAAAGACCAGCGCAGAAAAACTACTGTCGGAAAAACGACTGGGCGAAGTGGCGGTGGGGAAGGTGGACCTTCCCCACCGTTTGATCAGAAGCGCATGCCGACCTTGGCGGCGACATGACGGCGCTGGAAGTTGATCCCGGCGAAGCTGCCGAGATCGGCATAGTTTGCTTCAAACCCGGCATAGGCCGTCTTCGAAATCGCGAAATCGACCCCGATCGCGCCGCCCGGACCGTCGAGGGTTTCGGTTCCGCTCGCACCGGGGATCGCGGCCTTTAGGCGGAACTGGTCATAGCCGCCCTTGACGTAGATCTGGGCCCGTTCGCCCACGTTGAAACCAAGCCGGGCCCCGGCCACCCAGTTGCCGTCCGATCCCAGGCAGTTGCCCGAACCGTCGCAAGTTTCGGCATTGGCGTAGTCATAGGTGAAATAGGGTCCGACCGTAACGGTGTTGCTGACCTTCACGTCGTAGCCAATCTCGGCGCAGGCAGAGACCGAGTTGCCCAGCTTGTAGACCGACCCATCGCTGACAGTCGGAGTTTCCCAGCCAAGCCGCGCTTCCACGCGCAGGCCCGACATCTTGACACCTTCGTCCTGCGCCAAGGCGGGCTGGGCGATGAATGCGAGTGCAAGCAGCATATATTTCTTCATGGCGTACCTTTCAGACACAAATGACTCCGTCCCGCCGTGCGGGGCAGAGGGTGCTGGTCGAACCATCGCAGATTGATTGATCTCGCCCCGAGATCTGGAATTAAGCCGATCACACGAAGTGGCAAGCGCTGTGGGGCTCATTTCAAGCCGTTTTGCGGAACTGGTCCGGCAATGTGGCAATTCTGCACCAGCCAAGGACAGTCGATTGGACCGGGCCATAGGCGACGTTCGTCGATTTTGGTTTCGGCCACGCCGGTCCCGCATCTAACCAAGGACATCGTTCGAAATACCCGGAAATGGAGTAGCCCTGATGCTTGGTGAGCGTCGTGCCTTGAAGGAAAATGCACTGGCCAGGCATTTTGCGATTGCGCTGATGGCAGCGACCTACCTGGCATTTTCGGCCCGGACATTGCTCAATACTGTCGATCCGGGTGAAATGTTCAGCCTGAAGCGCATGATCGCGACCGGCGTGGGCGCGATCGTGTTTATGGTGGTTGCGCGATCCGCCTGGAGAAACCCTGACCGACCGTTGTTGTTCCAGCTTTCTTCGGTTCTGCTGCTTTCGGCGCTCGGTGCGGCCGCTATCCTTGCGATCCGCATCGGTTACGACCTGTATGTTGCAAATCGGTCCGAGGGCGTCATTCAGCACAACCTGCGCTGGTTGATTACCTGGCTGGGATATTTCCTGACAGCAATCGCAAGCTATTTTGCGGTGCTTCTCGCACGCCGTGTCGCTCGGCTGAGGTCGGTCGATCGGCCGTTCACAAGGCCGGAAATCGCCGATGCGCTGATCGAGGAGGTTTCGCAATGGAGCCCCGCAGAGCGAAACGCTCTGATCGCCTCGCTTGCACAGACCGCTAACTACGGGGAAGCGGATCCGATCGAATTCCTTCGGAAGACGAACCGCATTTAACCGCTTCCCAAAGGACCTCGCTAGGGGCGTTAGTGCTTCTTGCGGGTCAACTCGCGCATGGCATCGTCCAGGCCTTCAAGTGTCAGCGGATACATCGCCCCGCCGACCAGTTCCTTGATCATCTTGGTCGACTGCGAATAGGACCACTGTTTTTCGGGCACCGGGTTGATCCATACCGTGGCCGGATAGACATGGGCAAGCCGCTTCAGCCACTCGGTCCCGGCTTCCTCGTTGAAGTGCTCGACCGAGCCGCCCGGGTGGGTGATCTCATAGGGGCTCATCGCCGCGTCGCCGACGAACACCACCTTGTAGTCGTGGCCGTACTTGTGGAGGATGTCCCAGGTGTTGGTCCGCTCGCTCCAGCGGCGCTTGTTGTCCTTCCACACGCCTTCGTAGAGGCAGTTGTGGAAATAGAAGAATTCCAGGTTC
>JBJTMC010000084.1:0-19678 GCA_046063325.1 Novosphingobium sp. | reverse complement strand
AAGTGGCTGGATCAAGGCCTTTGCCAGAACCTCGTCGACGTGGGCGACCGGCACGATCTCCAGCCCTTCCTTCACGTTGGCGGGAATTTCGGCCAGGTCCTTGACGTTCTCCTCGGGGATCAGGACCAGCTTGATTCCGCCCCGCAGCGCGGCGAGCAGCTTTTCCTTCAGGCCCCCGATCGCCAGCACCCGTCCGCGCAGGGTGACCTCGCCGGTCATGGCGACGTCCTTGCGCACCGCGACCCCCGTCAGGGTCGAGACGATTGATGTGACCATGCCGATCCCTGCGCTGGGGCCGTCCTTGGGCACCGCCCCTTCGGGCAAGTGGATATGGATATCCTTACGCGCAATCAGGCTGGGCTTGATGCCATAGGCTGGCGCCCGCGCCTTGACGAAGCTGAAGGCGGCCTGGATCGATTCGGTCATCACCTCACCCAGCTTGCCGGTGGTCTTGACCCCACCCTTGCCCGGCACGGTGACGCTTTCGATCGTCAGCAACTCGCCGCCAACCTCGGTCCAGGCAAGGCCCGTAACCGCGCCGACCTGGTGCTCTTCCTCGGCCACGCCATAGCGGAACTTGCGGACCCCGGCGAAGTCGCCAAGGTTTTCCGGCGTGACGGTGACCGACTTGGCCTTGCCTTCCAGGATCTGGCGCAGGCTCTTGCGGGCCAGCTTGGCAATGTCGCGTTCCAGCGTGCGGACCCCGGCTTCGCGGGTGTAATAGCGGATCACGTCGCGCAGCGCTTCGGTGGTCAGCTTGAATTCGCTGGGCTTGAGGCCGTGGGCCTTGACCTGCTTGTCGATCAGGTGGCGGGTCGCAATCTCGACCTTCTCGTCCTCGGTGTAGCCTTCAAGCCGGATGATCTCCATCCGGTCGAGCAGCGGCTGCGGCAAGTTGAGACTGTTCGCGGTGCAGACGAACATTACGTCCGACAGATCGTAATCGAGTTCCAGATAGTGGTCCTGGAACTTCGAATTCTGTTCCGGATCGAGCACTTCGAGCAGCGCCGAAGCCGGATCGCCGCGGAAGTCCTGGCCAAGCTTGTCGATCTCGTCGAGCAGGAACAGCGGATTGCTGGTCCCGGCCTTCTTGAGGTTCGAGATGATCTTGCCCGGCAGCGAGCCGATGTAGGTGCGGCGGTGGCCGCGGATCTCGGCCTCGTCACGGACCCCGCCCAGCGACTGGCGGATGAATTCGCGCCCGGTCGCCTTGGCGATCGACTTGCCCAGGCTGGTCTTGCCGACGCCCGGAGGACCGACCAGGCACAGGATCGGCCCCTTCAGCTTGTTGGTCCGCGCCTGGACCGCGAGGTATTCGACGATCCGGTCCTTGACCTTGTCGAGCGCGTAGTGATCGGCATCGAGCACGTCCTGCGCGGCAGCAATGTCCTTCTTGAGCTTGCTTTTCTTGCCCCATGGAAGGCCCAGCAGCACATCCAGGTAGTTGCGGATCACGGTGGCTTCCGCGCTCATCGGCTGCATGGTCTTGAGCTTCTTCAGCTCGGCATTGGCCTTGGTGCGGGCTTCCTTCGACAGCTTGAGCTTGTCGATCTTTTCCTGAAGTTCCGCGACCTCGTTGGCTTCGCCGTCATCGCCGCCGCCCAGTTCGGACTGGCTCGCCTTCAATTGTTCGTTGAGGTAATATTCGCGCTGGGTCTTCTCCATCTGGCGCTTCACACGCCCGCGGATGCGCCGCTCAACCTGCAGCACGCCCAGTTCGCCTTCCATGAACGAATAGGCCATCTCCAGCCGCTTGAGCGGATCGCCCTCGCTCAGCAGGGTCTGCTTGTCCGAAACCTTGGCCTGGATGTGCGAGGCGACCGCATCGGCGAGCTGCGCCGCGTCGACCATTTCGCCCAGGTTCTCACCCGCCTCTGCCGGGAGCTTCTTGTTGAGCTTGGCATATTCGGCAAAGGTTTCGACCACCGAACGCATCATCGCCGCAACCTCGTTGCCCGAGACGCTGACCGGCTCCATCGGCGAAACCTGCGCCACGACCATCTCGCCCGCCGGCGATTGTTCCAGCCGCAAGGTCTCCAGCGCGGCGCGCTGACGCGCTTCGACCAGCACCCGAACCGTACCGTCGGGCAGCTTGAGCAGCTGGAGCACCGTGGCGATCACGCCGATATCGTAAAGGTCGTCCTCGACCGGTTCGTCGCAGCCCGGATCGAGCTGGGCAAGCAGGAAAATGTCCTTGTCCGCCTCGTTCGCCATGGCCGCTTCCAGCGCGGCTACCGATTTCTCGCGTCCGACAAACAGCGGCACGACCATGCCCGGAAACACGACGATATCGCGCAGGGGCAGCAAGGGAAGCAGTTTTGTCATGTGTCCGTCCAATCGGCCCCTCGCCCAGGGGCCTGTATAGTGCAGCGCGGGTGAATCCCGCCTTTGCACCGGGATATGGGGGCGTCCGCACCGCTGTGCAATGGTGGCGGCCCGTCATGGCTGTGGATGCCGACCGATTGACTGGGGCGACAGCGATCCGCATGATCGCAGACATGATTGGTTTCCGGCACTTGCTGGCTTTGGGAGGCGCCTGCGCCGTGCTGGCGGCCAGCCCGGCGCTGGCCGGGCCGCCGTTCCTGACCGACGATCCCGTCCCGACCGATACCGGACACTGGGAGATCTATGGCCCCCTGCTGGAAATCGATGGCCAGGGAAGCGAATTCGGCGGCGGCACGGGCATTGAGATCAACTATGGCCCCGCAAAGGATGTGCAGCTGACGGTCGGGTTGACCGGCGCATTCGGGCACGACGCATCCGGCTGGCGCTGGGGCGCAGGCGATCTGGATATCTCGGCCAAGTACCGGTTCATTCATGACGAGGACGCCGGAATTTCGGTGGCGGTCTTTCCCGGCATGACCCTGCCCACTGCAAGCAACGGCACGGGGGTCGGCCGGGTTACCGGGTTGCTCCCGGTCTGGGCCCAGAAGGATTTCGGCGAATGGTCGGTGTTCGGCGGTGGGGGCTATGCGATCAATCCTGGCCCGGGCAACCGTGACTACTGGACCGGCGGGATAGCCTTATCGCGGTCATTCGGTGACTCGGTGCTGATCGGGATCGAGGCCGATCGTCAGGGACCGGATGCCGTCGGGGCAAGGGCTTCGACCAGCCTTGGCCTGGGCACGATCATCCACCTGAAGGGCCCGTTTCGCGTGCTGGGTTCGGGCGGCCCAACCTTTGTGGATGGCGGCGGCGAGGCCGGATTTCACGCCTTTTTCGCCCTGGGATTGGATTACTAGAAAGGACTCGCCGATGAATGCTGAGATGAAACAGGCGCTGGCCAAAGTCCCTGCGGTCACCTTGGGGTTCTGGATCATCAAGATCCTGGCCACGACCCTGGGCGAAACCGGCGGAGACGCCGTCAGCATGTCGTGGCTGGGCGAAACAACCGACGAAGCGACCGGCTGGGGTTACCTGATCGGCACGGCGATTTTCGTCGTGCCGCTGGCGCTGCTGGTGGCCGCGCAGATCCGCGCCAAGGCGTTCAATCCCTGGCTGTACTGGGCCACGATCATCGCTTCGACCACGGCGGGCACGACCCTGGCGGACTTTGCCACGCGTTCGCTCGGCATCGGCTATCCCGGCGGATCGCTGCTACTGCTGGCGGCGGTGCTGACCTGCCTGGCCTGGTGGTATCGAACGCTGGGCAGCATCGATGTCGGCACGGTTTCCGAACCGCGGGCTGAAGGATTTTACTGGCTGACGATCACCTTCTCGCAAACCCTGGGCACTGCGCTGGGCGATTGGGTTGCCGATGAAGGGCCCGGCTATCTTGGCGCGGCGCTGGTTTTCGGAACCGCGCTGGCGATCGTGGCCCTGCTGTATTACCGCACCCAGATCAACCGCGCGGTGCTGTTCTGGGCCGCCTTCATCCTGACCCGTCCGCTTGGTGCAACCGTCGGCGATTTCCTCGACAAGCCGCTGGACAAGGGCGGGCTCGACCTGAGCCGACCGATCGCTTCACTGGTTCTGATCGCGATGATCGTTGTGCTGATCAGGGTGCTGCCCCAACGCGCGGGGCAGCACCCGTCCGGTCAGTGAGGGCGGCCGGAGATTCCGACCGCGCTGCGCAGGGCATCGGCGTTCATCAGCTTGCCGTCCATCATCACCCAGCGGGTCTGACGCAAATCGCCGATCCGCGCCTCAGGATCGCCATCGACCAGCACCAGGTCGGCGGTTTTGCCAACCTTGATCGAGCCGGTGACCTTGTCCCGTCCGACCAGCCGGGCGGGCACGATCGTCGCGGCGGCGAGAGCCTCGGCCGGGGTGAAACCGGCTTCGCGGTAGATCTCCAGTTCGTGGATGATCTCGATCCCAAAGCCGTCGGTTCCGGCCACGATCGGGACCCCGGCCTTGTGCATCAGGCCCAGCAGTTCGATCATCTTGGCCCAGCTTGCGCGGTAATCGGCGCGGGTCAGCCCGGCCGGAACCTGGAAACCGCCCTGGCGGAAGCCGCGCTCCACCGTGGGCGGCAAGGTGCCGACAAACGGGGAATAGCTGGGTGATAGATCGCCGTTCTCGGGATAGTAGAGCGATTCAAACGCGACCATCGTCGGGTCGGAATAGATCTGCTTCTTCGCCATGGTTGCGATCAGGCCCGCCATTGCCGGGCTGTTCAGGTCCATGTCCTTGGCATAGCGCCCTGGCCCTTCAAAGCGCAGGATGCCGTTGTCCTCGGGCAGGATTTCCGCAGGCACGCCTTCCATCACGATCCAGTTGATATGGGTGATCTCGTCATAACCATCGGCCACCGCCACGCTGGGGCGGATGCCGTGCGGAATGTGACCGTGAACGTGCAGCCCCAGCTTGTGCGCCTCGGCAATCGCGGCGGGCAGCCAGCGGTAATCGAAGGTCCCGTAGAACTTGACCCCGGTGAAGCCGTTGGCATTGGCCCGGCGGACCAGCGCGATCGCTTCGGCCTGGCTGGTCGCGACATTGGCGACTTGCGCGGTGTTGACGCCCTTTCCGTCGATCAGCGAGCTGGGATAGACGTGCGGCATCAGCAACTGCCCTGCGGCAGCGCGCTTGCGCCGGTCCATCGTGCGCACATCGTCGTTGCCGGGATCGCGCACCGAGGTAACGCCGAGCGAAAGCTCCTGCGGGCCGGTGTAATCATCGCCGACGTGCATGTGGCAATCCCACAGCCCGGGAACCAGAGTCTTGCCGGTGCCGTCGAACACTTTCGCGCCCTTGGGCACCGGGGTTGATCCCGCGGGCCCGACTGCGACGATCCTGGTCCCGGAAACCACCACGGTCTGATCGCGCAGGAACCGCTTGTTGTCGGCGTCGAACAGCTTGACATGGGTGAAGGCGACCGCGGTCTTGGGCACAGTCACCAGCTTCTTGTAGAGCAGCGGGGACTGTCGGCCCAGGATCGCAGCCTGGACGTCTTCCATGCGCTTCTGCTCGCCGGAATAGCCATCGGGCAGCCAGGCCATGCCGTTGGTCACGGCAAAGAATTTGCCCTTGGCGTCGGTCCAGATCGGAACCGGCGTGTTCGAAACACCCAGCACTTGCCAAAGCGTCACGGTTTGGGCCGAAACTCCCTTGCCGACGACCATCGTCGTCAGCTTCTCGGCCCGCGCGCTGCCGCCAGGCAGCAGCTTCATGGTGTGCCCCGGCGCGGCGAGCAGGCGTTCGATGAACCAGGCGTTGGTATCCATCGGGCCGCCCAGCGGGGTGTAAAACTTGCCCGCACCATCGCTGGCGCTGCCCTTGTCGATCTGGCTCTGCCAGTTCGCCAGGCCTCCGGTCAGCGAAAAGGTTTCCCCGGCATCCCCGTTGGGCGTTACCCCGCGGATGACCACGCTGGTCGGCATGCCGTCGCTGCCAGCCTTGCCGGTGTAATCGACATCCCACTTCTGGCCGCGCAGGTTCATGTTGAAGCGCGCCTTGCGGGTGCCGTCGGGCAGTTGCCAGACCCACTCCTCGCCATGCTTGCCGCCGGTCGACTGGATAACGAAATGCCGCGCATCGGGCGGCGGTTGATCGAGTTGATCTTTGGGAACCTGGGTGATCGCGCTGGTTGAAAGCAGGACCAGGGCAAGCGGTAGCAAGGCACGGCGCATGGACTTCTCCCCTTCGAGAACTGCGACCCGGCCCTGACTAGCGCCCCCGGCATTCCGGGCAGCACGGCATTCGACCAACGGGCCTTACGGCCCGCCCGGCGTTACATTCCCGGCAGCTTGAATCCGGGGGGGAGGCCCATCCCGGCCTGCATCCGGCTCATCTCTTCGCCCGAAACCGCATCGGCCTTGGCCCGCGCGTCGTTGAAAGCGGCGGCGATCAGGTCCTCGACGATGCCCTTTTCGCTGGGCTGCATCAGACTGTCGTCGATCGAAACGCCGATCACCCGGCCCTTGGCAGTGCAGCGAATTTTGACCAATCCGCCGCCGGCCACGCCTTCGACCTCGATCCCGTCGAGCTTGCCCTGCATTTCGCCCATCTGCTTCTGGATCGTCTCGGCGGCCTGCTGGGCGGCCTTGAGCATTTCTTCCATCGACTTCACTTCAATTTCTCCATTTCCCGCCCATCCCGGCAACGCGGGCATCGGGAGTTTCGTCTAGCAGTTCGGCCTTGGGAAAGGCAGCAAAAGCGGCTTCGACCAAAGGGTCGCGCAGCATTGCGGAACGGGCCGCAGCCTTGGCCGCGTCGGCTTCTTCCTTCAGGCTTGGCCGTGCGTCGCCTTCGCCGCGGGTTACCTGCCAACGCTCACCAGTGGCGCGCAGCAAGGCATCGCGCAGTTCGGCCGTTGCATCGCCCGGATAACCGGGGGCCAGGGCATAGACCAGTTCGCCCGGCGCCAGCGAAATCACCCGCACCCAATCGTGCATCACCTGGCTAAGCCGCAACTGGCCCGACTGGTCGACCCGGGCAATCAGCGCCGCCCAGTCCATCCCTTGCGGCGCAGCACTGGCCGCAACCGTTGCGCCTTCTCCCGCCGGACCCGCAATCGGCCCACGTACGGCCAGGTCTTCCAGCTTCTTCACCAGGGCGCCGGGATCGGGCATGTCCTGCGCGTGCTGAACCCGCAGCAGGGCCATCTTGGCGGCAACCAGCGGATCGGGCGCGGCCCGAACCTCGTCGTGGCCCTTCAGCAGCAATTGCCACAGACGGTGAAGCTGGCCGGCAGAAAGGCCATGGGCCCATTCCTCGATCGAAGCGCGCTCTTCGGCCGAAGCCGCATCGCCGCCGGTCTTGCCAAGCTGGGCAACCGTAATCCGGTGGGTCAGTTCCATCGCTGTGCGCAGCAGCGCCAGCGGCTCAACCCCCAGCGCGAATTGCTGGTCGATCAGCTCAAGCAGCCCGGCACCATCGCCGCCCAGCAGCGCGGCGAACAGGCGGCGCTGCACGCTCTTGTCGGCAAGGCCCAGCATGTCGCGGACTTGGTCTGCAGTGACCTTTCCGTCGCCGCCCAGATCGGCATGGGCAATCGCCTGGTCAAGGATCGAAAGCCCATCACGTACCGACCCTTCGGCCGCCGCGGCGATCATCGCCAGGCCTTCCTCGTCAGCCTCGACCCCTTCCTTTGCGCAGATGCTGGCAAAGTGCTGAGCCAGCAACGGAGTCGGAATACGGCGCAGGTCGAACCGCTGGCAGCGCGACAGCACCGTGACTGGCAGCTTGTCCACCTCGGTCGTCGCGAACAGGAACTTCACATGGGCAGGCGGCTCCTCCAGCGTCTTCAGAAGCGCGTTGAAGGCGTTGCGCGACAGCATGTGAACTTCGTCGATGATGTAGATCTTGTAGCGCGCCGAAACCGCCGCATAGCGCACCGCCTCGATAATCTCGCGCACGTCGTCGACGCCGGTATGGCTGGCGGCGTCCATCTCGATCACGTCGATATGGCGCCCTTCGGCGATCGCCACGCAAGGTTCGCACTGGCCGCAGGGATCGATCGTCGGCCCGCCCTGCCCGTCAGGCCCGACGCAGTTGAGCGCCTTGGCAATGAGGCGCGCGGTGCTGGTTTTCCCGACCCCCCGAATGCCTGTCATCAGGAAGGCATGGGCCAGCCGGTCGCGCTTGATCGCGTTGGCCAGCGTCTGGACCATCGCGTCCTGGCCAATCAACTCGGCAAAGGTCTGCGAACGGTACTTGCGGGCCAGCACGCGGTAGGGCTGCGCCGGGGCCGCAGCAACGAGGGGCGGCGGGGCCGGCTCTGGCTTCGCGGGTTCAGGCGCAGCGAACATCGATTCCTGCCCCGCAGCCTCCAGCTCTGCTGCGGAAGGGCCGTCTTCTTCGGGTTCGTCGCCAAAAATGTCCGGTGAATCGTCCATCGTTCGCCTAGTTAGGGGTTCGCCGCAGCCTTGTCGAATGGACAAGCGACAAAGCTTGTCGGCAAGCGGAGCATGATGCATCCAGGGGCCTGAAAGGAACCCCTTGATGTCGTTCATGCTAAGCCTGATTGCCGCCGCTGCGGCGCCCCTGCCCGTCCGCCCGGTGATGCCACAGTTCCAGGTGGTCGATGCCAGCAAGTGCGATGATCCCGCCGAACGCAAGCGGGTCTTCAGCGGAGAGGCGACCCAGGGGATCTCGTCCGGCCTTGCCGAAAAGTACAACCAGGAATGGCGAACCTATCTTGATGCCCGGATGGCGCAAATCGGGATGAGCAAGGAAGACCGGTCCGACTTTGCGATGGGCGTCCTGAAGTCGGACGCGTTCGGTCAGCTTCAGAAAGCCAACACCGACCTGTTCAAGCAGATGACCGATGATCTGGACACGATCACCGCTTCGAAGGACGAGGTGGCGAGTTGCAGGGCAATCGCCCACATGACCATGATCTTGCCGCAGGTCGTGGCCAATGCCGACCGGCAATACACACTGATGGACGCCGGGCTGGACGCATTCGCGGCCAAGCGCACCAAGTAACCGGCAAAGCTGAAGGGGAAAAGGAGCCGGCCGACCCGCCGCAACCCGTTGTGGCTGCTTCCTTCCGGACCTGACCAGGTTGGCGAGCGCAAGCGTCCGACCGACTCCCGGCGGCGCATATGGCGGTGCTGTCGCGTTTGCGCAAGCCCGACTCGGCAAGCTGCGGCTAGGACCGGTCTAGACTTGCTCAATGGGGGCAGTCGAACGGTTTGCCATCAGGCAATTCCGGAAAGCGGGTTCGCCGTTGTCTCACAGCGCGACCCAGGCATTTGGCGGGCCCGCTTTCGCACTATTCCTGCAGATCAGCGAAAGTTGTCGGCGTAGGCCTGGATTTTCAACTTGCGCGGCGGGGTCGCATGAACTTCGGCCTCGATCCCGTATTTCGCGGCATAGGCCTGCGCTTCTGCCGCACTGGCGAAGGTCAGCGTGACCTGGCTCTGGGTATCGCCCGAACCAGCCCAGCCCATCACCGGGTCGGGCCGCTTCGCCTCAGCGGGCGCGAAATCGAGGATCCAATCGCCAGTGCGGGCCTTGCCGGACTGCATGGCATTTTTCGGGCGCTGATAGATGCGTGCGGGCATGTGCCGCGCTTGCGTCGAATCGCGCGCGAAATCAAGCCCCGGCTCGCGCTTGGTCCTTCAGCGCCGCTCGAATGCGTTTCGGGTCTTGAGGCTGGCGGTCTCGTTCCACGGCTCGTCCGGCCAGCGGTGCTTGGGATATCGACCTTTCATGTCCTTCACCACATCGCGCCACGACCCGCGCCAGAATGCCGGCAGATCGCGCGTGGTCTGCAGCGGTTTGCCGCCGGGATCAGTCAGTTTGAGTAGCAAGGGCTGCGGCGGCTGGCCGAACGTGGGGTGCCGGTCCAGCCCGAACATGGCCTGGACCCTCAGTTCCACCGAAGGCCCGCCAGGATCGTCATAGTCGATCGCGTGGGACGTACCGGCCGGACTGGTGAACTGGGCCGGGACCGTCTTTTCCAGCTGTTGCTGCGCGGCATAGTCCAGCCGTGCGCGCAGCGCCTCGTGCAAGCGGCCCGGATCGGTCTGGTCGATCCGGCGCCCGAGCAGCGGACCCAGCCAGGTCTCGGCCTGATCGAGCAAGGCCGTTTCATTCAATGACTGGACGCCCGCAAAGCGTGCTCGGCGCAGCAGCGCCAGGCTGGCCTTCGACCATGGCAGCAGGTCCAGCCCAACATCGCGCACTTTGCCAAGCAGGAAAACGCGGATCGCTTCGGGATCGGGCGTGGGATCGGACCCGCGGGCCAGGACGATCGCCCCCAGCCGCGCCTCGAGCAGGGCCTCGACCCGGTTTTCGTCCGCGATCCAGCGCAGGGCGCCGCGCCGCTCGATCCGGTGTGCAAGCCAGCGCGACACGGCAGCTTCGTCAAGCGCGATGGCGCCGGTGATCCGCGCGCCCTTGGCCTCGCCCTGGGCTTCGCCAACCGCCAGCCATTCGGCCTGGGCAAGCGGCGATGCCGGATCGAGCCGCAGTCCTCTGCCCCCGGCGGTCAACCAGACTTCTCCGGATGGATCGCGCCGCCGGGCCATGTTGTCCGGATAGGCTTCGGCGAGGAGAATGCCCAGCGGAGGTGCCGGGGCATCGACAGGTTCAGCCGAAGCGGATTCCCGGATTCGCAAAGCAGTCATCCGTTCCCACCGCGCGGCCAGCTTGCGCGAGGCTTCGGCGCGCGCGCTGCGATCGTGCTTCAACCGATCGAGCCGCGCCGAAAGGTCTTCTCCCCGGCCGCCGAGCCCCCGCTCCTGCAGCAACAGCGCCAGCAATGCTGCATCCTGTGCCGCGCCATGCTGCGCAGCATAAAGCAGCATATGGGCAAGCTGCGGCGCCATCGGCAAGGCTGCCATGCTGCGCCCGTGTGGCGTGATCCGATCCGCAGCATCCAATGCGGTAAGTGATTGTAAAGTCGCCGTTGCTGCGGCCAATGCTGCACCCGGAGGGGGATCGATCCAGGGCAAGGCGGCCGGGTCAGCTGCGCCCCACTGCGCCAGGCTGAGGAGCAGCGGCGTCAGGTCCGAGGTCAGCATCTCGGGCGGGTCGAATGCTGCACGTCCGGCGTGCGCGGCCTCTTCCCACAAGCGGTAGGCCACGCCAGGCCCTTGCCGTGCCGCGCGGCCTGCACGCTGCGCCGCGGCAGCCTGTGAAGCACGGTGGGTGACCAGCCGCGTCACCCCGGCGGCCTTGTCGAACTCGGCCCGCCGCGACAGTCCGGCATCGACCACCACCGACACCCCGTCGAGCGTCAGCGACGTTTCGGCGATGGCGGTTGCCAGCACGATCCGCCTGCGTCCCTGCGGGTCGCGCTTGATCGCCGCACGCTGGGCCGCCGGCTCGCACTGGCCATGCAACGGCAAGACCAAGGCGGCAGCTAGCTTGTCCGCCAACCGCTCGCGCACCCGCTCAATCTCGCCCACGCCGGGCAGGAACGCCAGCACATCGCCTGCTTGCTCGCGCCAGGCGGTCAGGATCGCACTGGTCATGGCATCCTCGATCCGCAGTTCGGGCCGCGCGCCAAGCCAGCGAAGTTCCAGCGGAAAAGCCTTGCCCTCGCTTTCGATCACCGGCGCATCGCCGAGCAGACCCGCGAACCGCGTCCCATCGATCGTCGCGCTCATCACCACCAGCCGCAGATCGGGGCGCAGCACCTGCCGGCTTTCGATTGCCAGGGCGAGCCCAAGGTCGGAATCGAGATGCCGTTCGTGCGCCTCGTCAAACAGGACGGCCGACACCCCTGTCAGGTCCGGGTCGCCCACGATGGTCGAGACGAAGATGGCCTCAGTCATCACCAGCACGCGGGTCTTGGCCGATCGCTTGCTGTCGAGCCGGGTCAGGTAGCCGACGGTTTCGCCCGCTGCTTCGCCCCGCATCTCCGCCATCCGTTCCGCTGCGGCGCGGGCGGCGACCCGGCGCGGAGAAAGCAGGATCACGGTGCCGTTGCACCACGCCTCATCCAGCAACGCCGTCGCGACCGTGGTGGTCTTGCCTGCGCCTGGCGGCGCGATCAGCACGGCCGCGCCCGGCTCGCGCAGCGCGGCTATAAGATCGGGCAGCACCGCGTTTACGGGTAGGGTCGGGTCGGGCTTCATGGCCCGGCGGCTTTGCCCTGTCCCCGCCTGTCGCGCCAAGCGATTTTGTGCTAGGCTACCGCCCGGGTCGCCCTTGGACTAGGGAGAGTTGCCCATGAAACGCCCAATCCGAACCTGGCTGATCGCCGCGTCCTGCACGTTGGCGGCCTGTTCCGGCGGCACGAAGGACGCCGCCGCACCCGCTTCCGAAACCGCCGCCGAAGCGCCTGCTGCCAAGCCCGGCGACCCGATCTCCAGCGCCATGTCAGCCGCGCCCGCCGCGATCGGCAAGGCAGCGGCGATCGTTTCAATGTCACCCCAGGGGGCAATGGAAACGCTGCGGGCCGGGACCAACGGCTGGACCTGCATGCCCGACAATCCCGCCACTCCCGGACACGATCCGATGTGCATGGATACCAACGCGACCGAATGGGTGATGGCCTGGATCGGGCACAAGCCCCCGCCAGTTGAAAAGCCGGGCATGATGTACATGCTGGAAGGCGGAACCGACGCCAGCAACACGGATCCCTATGCCACGGCGCCAACCGGCGGCGGTGATTGGCTGAAGACCGGACCGCACTTGATGCTGGTCGGATCTTCAGTGGCGCTCAAGGGCTATCCGGCGGGCGCCAAGCCCGACACCACTGCTCCCTATGTGATGTGGGCAGGGACCCCATACGCGCACCTGATGATCCCGGTTAACTAGGATCCACTGGCAGAGGAAGGATCCGGCGTAACCGGAGCTGACTCCGGGGCGGTTTCCGTTGTCGGCGGTGCGGGCTGCGGCGCAGCAGGCGGCGGCACGGTCGTTCCGACGGGCTGAGGCGGGGTCGCGTGGATCGCGGCCTCGACCTTGCCGGCCGCCTCTGCTTCGCACTGGGCGGCGGTTTCCGGTCCGTTGCCCTTGCCGTGCAGTTCGTCGATCTCGGCCTGGCGCTTCTTGAGGTAATAGACCCGTGCCGCAGCATAGGGATCTTCGGACTTGCGGATCCGATCGAGCTGGCAGTCGAATTCGACCCGCCGGTCCAGCGAACGCACCACCCCGTTGGGCAGCGTGTAGTAGAGCTTGTTGAACGGAGCCCCGATGCCATAGGGCAGGATTACCCCATCAACCGCCCCGCCCAGAACATCGCGCAAGGTGGTGGGTCCGATAAGCGGCAGGAACAGGTAGGGACCCGGCTTGACCCCGTAAAAGCCCAGCGTGTTGGCAAAGCCGTTGTGGCGGTACGGCAGGTAGAAGGGCTTGTTCTGCGCAACATCCATCAGGCCGCCAACGCCGACCGTGGTGTTGATCACGAACCGGCCCAGCGTCTTGAACGCCCGGCCCGGCTTCAGTTGCAGCAGATCATTGATGAACACGACCGGCGCGCTGAGATTGCGGATGAAGTTGTGCAGGCCGATCCGTGCAGGCTTGGGCAGCGCCTTCTGGTAAGCGTCTGCAAGTGGTCCAACCAGGTGATCGTCGATATCCTGGGTTAGGTTGAAGGCAGCCGCATTCACGCCCAGCAGCGGGTCGTTCCTGGGCTTGGCCGTGACGACGATCGACGCGCCGCTGTCATGCGCGGCGGGGGCTTGCTGCTCCGGCTGGGCTTGCTGCGGTTCGGCTGCGGGCGGCGCGATCGGCGGTGCGGAAACCGGAACCGGCCCATCCTGGGCGGGAACAGGAGCGGGTGCGGGCGCCGCCGGAACCGGCGCAGCCTGCTGCGAAACGGCAACCGACGGATCGGCCTGCATGGCGAACAACGCCAGCGCCGCCGCGCTTGTCAAAGCCCCCAACCGATCCTCCTGCGACCCGGATTACCCGCAACGCTGGTTGCCGCGCCGCCCGAGGGCGAGCGCCAAGCGACGGGGTGAAACAATTTGGCGATGAAGCGAACCACAACCTGCTGATATCAACAGAGTCTAACCCATTGGATAACGGATCTCGCGGCTGACCTTGTTGATCGCCTTCATCACATCGGCGGGAAGCACCACATCCCCAGCCGCCAGAATCTCCGCAACCTGATCCTGCCTGCTCACCCCGACGATGGTCGAGGCGACGAAATCGTGCTGCTTGGACCAGGCGACTGCCAGCGTCACCGGGCTCATCCCCGCTTCGGCTGCGATGGCCATGAATTTCTCCGTCGCGCTCAGCGAAGCCTCGTTGACGAAACGCCGGCCCATTTCGGCCTGGCGCCCTTCCATCGCCAGATAGCGGCTGAACCGCGCGCCATCGGGCCGCGCGCCGTTCTGGTATTTGCCCGACAGGACCCCGCCCGCGATCGGCGAATAGGGGATCAGGCTCACGCCTTCCATCCGGCATACCTGCGCCAGCTCATCCTCGAAGCGGCGGTTGTTGAGGCTGAAATTGTTCTGGATCGTCTGATACCGCACGGTGCCCAGCCGTTCGGCGGTCTGGATCGATTTCATCAGCCCCCAGCTGGTCTCGTTCGAACAGCCGGTGATCCGCACCTTGCCGACGCGAACCAGTTCGTCGAGCACTTCCATCGTCTCGTCATAGGGCAATTCGTGGTCGGGCCAGTGGGTCTGGTAAAGATCGATGTATTCGGTGCCGAGCTTTTGCAGGCTTTCGTCGACCGCGACCATGATGTTGCGGCGGTCGAGTGCGGTCATCCCCTCACGCTTGGGGCTGCGGAACCAGACGTGGCTGGGACCCGAAACCTTGGTGGCCAGGATGATTGCGTCGCGCGGCTTGGTCTTCAGCCACTTGCCGACGATTTCCTCGGTCCGGCCGACCCATTTCTTCTCGGGCGGAACCGGATAGCCCTCTGCCGTGTCGTAGAAATCGATCCCGGCGTCAAAGCACTGGTCAAGGATGCGCAGCGCCTCGGCCTCGTCGGTCTGGCTGCCGAAGGTCATCGTGCCCATGCAGATATCGGACACGACAATGGCGGATTTGCCTAAACGGCGACGTTGCATCTGGCGGATCTCCCCGGCTTTGATCGCGTTGTGGATCGAAACCGAAAAGTGGCCGATCAGCCTTGGCGGGTCAAGCCCGCGGGCTGCGGATTCCGTTCCCGCCTAACGAAATCCGCAGGTGCGCGATGCACTTAGTGAGTCACCAGCGAAAGCAGGCGGCCCTGCCCGGCAGTGGCCTTGGCCCGGCGCCGTTCGACGCGGTCGCGCTGCGACCAGGCCACCCGAAGGCCGGAAACACCGGCGCGGTCCATCGCGCGCTGCCACGAAAAGAACTCTTCATGGCTGAGATTGTAGCGCGCCATCGCCTCTTCGATGGTCATCAATCCGCTTTCGACCGCGGCGACGACCTGGGCCTTGCGGCTGGCCACCCAGCGGGTCGTGCTGGCTGGCGGCAGGTTATCGCGGGTCAGGACTTCACGCATCGGCCCGATGATCCGGGCGGGGCGGGAGTTGTGGTATTCCATCATATTTACGGCCCTTGTAACAGCGACCTGGTCAGTGGTCGGAACTAAGGCCCCCAAGCACAGTCAATTTCGGGCTCGAGTGGTTAAAATCGTCTAAATTTCACCCACGGCTCATCGCTTCAAAAGGGCATTGAACGGTGAACCGAGAGTCAGCGACGACAAACGGTTCGTCGTTGAATAATAAAGTAAAACTAACGCTTTAGCTCACTCAATAGATCACGCTGGTTGCCGGTTGCTGGCAATACAGGGAAGCATTGATCGTCACGGCGCCCGGCATTGCCGGTGCGGAAAATTCCCCGTCGCATTCGTTGATGCGGAACTGGATCGGTGGCAGCCTTACCCGGACATAGCGGCCGGGCCATTCCGGCCATGATCGCCGCATCCGGCGTTGCAGGATCGCCTGGACTGCCTGGTCCAAATCCGGCGAACCCGAGGTCCCGTCAATCTCGACCACGAACACCCTGCCATCGGGGCCAAACACGGCCGTTGCCCGCACCACGCCGGATCGTTCTTCACGCAAGGCGCGGGTGGGATAGTCATTGGGGAGGATAACCCTTTCGATTGGTACGGGCCTGGCAGGGTCCGGGGTCCAATCCCCGGCTTCAACCAGCCCGCCGATCCGCGCATATTCCCGGTCCATCACTGGCTGCGCTGACCCGACACCGTCCATGGTCAGCGATCGGAGTATTCCGTGTGCGTCATCCGCTACGGCCTTGTCTTTTGAGGCGAGCCGAGGTTCGACCCATGCCAATAACGGGGCGACGGCATCCTTGGTCCCTTGGCGGCCCAGTATCGCCAATTGCCGGGCGGCGTCGGCCTGCACCTTGGGATCGGGATCGGCCAGATCGGGAATCAGGAAGGGGACAAACCGCGCCCGCAGAGCCGCACTCTTTGCATAGTCGGGGGCAACAACGAACGGCATCAGCCGCTGGACCAGCGGGCGGCGCACAGCAGGGTCGGCGCTTGCCAGTTCAGCCTGATGCAGGTCGATCAGCAACGCGGTCGCCTCGTCAACGGCTCCGGCAATTCGCCACAGCAAGGCCTCTGCGCGCGGCCGGTCGACCGCAACCAGCTTCCCGTCGAGCAGGATCTTCGCCGCCTTCATCGGACCTTCCACGCTTGGCTGCCGTTCAAGCAGGTTGACCCCAGTCTTCGGATCGAATCGCAGCGAGAGCGGATCGAGCAGGGCTTCTACACGCAGGTCGAATGGCCTTGTCGGGCCAGAGGCGGCCTTGCTGATCTCAGCCCAGACATCGTCGCGCGCCACAAAGGCGCGACGCTCTTCGGCGGTCCAGTCCGGAGGTGCGGTCAACCTGTAACTGCTTCGCACCCAGAGGTAGCGGTGCAATTCACCGGCCCGGACAAGATCGGCGGGCTGGCCGCGCTGCAACCGCAGCTCCCACAACCGCTCCATATGTTCGGAGGGGGCCAGCAACAGCGATTGGTCTGTAACCAGCGTTTCGGCAACCGCGATGGCCAGATCGAGGTCCCTGGGGCAGCCTTCCTCCCCGCGTTCGAGCAGGTAGGTCAGGTCGTACCAGCGATCGGGGCTGAACTTCCGGAACGGTTGGACCTTTTCGATCTGCCCGCCGGCTTTGCGCGCCTTGCGGCAAATGGCTTGCTCCTCACGCCGCCGTAGTCGGGCCTTGCGGATGTCATCCTTGGTTATAACGGTCACCGGTTGATAACTGCTCGCCCCGGCAGGAGCGATCAGTGCACAGCCGATCAATATCGCCAAGGCACGCTTCATCGCGTCTTCCCATCCCGGCCGCGAAACACGCGGTGCCAGAGTGATATTACGCCAGATTCAAGGAATTGCGAGTCCGGTCAGGCCCGCCGCGCCACCGCAAACTCGGCCGCTTCGGCCATGGCAGCGCGGGCTTCGCTGGGCGGAAAACATGCGATCGCGTCGATCGCGCGCTGGGCATAGAGCCGGGCGCGGTCGCGGGTGGCGTTTACGGCGTCATGGCGGCGGATGAGCTCGACCGCGTGGGCCAGGTCTTCATCCGATGTGCGGTGGCCGATGATCGCGTCCTGCCAGAACTTGCGTTCCTCGGCGCTGCCGCGGGCATAGGCCAGGATCACCGGCAGGGTCATCTTGCCTTCGCGGAAATCATCGCCCTTGCCCTTGCCCATCTCGGACACTTCGGAATCGTAGTCCATCGCATCGTCGACCAGCTGGAAGGCGATGCCAAGGTTGCGGCCGTAATCGTCGAGCGCGCGTTCTTCCGTTTCGCTGCGTTCCGCCACCACCGCGGCGATCCGGGTAGCGGCGGCGAACAGCGCGGCGGTCTTGGCCCCGATGATCGCGAGATAGCGGTCCTCGCTGGTGTCGATCTGGCGCGCGGCGGTCAGCTGATCGACCTCCCCTTCGGAGATCACCGAGCTGGCGTTGGAGAGGATCTTGAGGACCTTGAGGGAACCGTCTTCGACCATCAGTTCAAAGCTGCGGGTGAACAGGAAATCGCCGACCAGCACCGTGGCGGGGTTGCCGAAGATCAGATTTGCGGCCGCCTTGCCGCGGCGCATTTCGCTGCCGTCGACCACATCATCGTGCAGCAAGGTGGCTGTGTGGATGAATTCCACCGCGGCGGCGAGCTTGTAGTGGCGGGTGCCGTGGTAATCGCACAGCGCCGCCCCCGCGAGGGTCAGCATCGGGCGCATTCGCTTGCCCCCGCCGGCGATCAGGTGTCCAGCCAGCGCGGGGATCAGCGGGATTTCGCTTTGCATCCGTTCCAGGATGACCTGGTTGACCGCGTTCATGCCGGTGGCGGTCAGCGCCATGATCGGGCCCAGCGAAGGCTCGCTCCCGCGAGGGCGAAGGGGGATCACATCGGCGCTCATTGCACTGCCCGCCTTGCTGATTCTTTGTCTTTTGTGCAAGTGCAAAACCGGGCAATGGAATTACCTGCGCTGCCATGCTAACCGGCCGAATATGTCCGAAACCCAGCCCGATCCCATCCTCGCCAGCTACCGCGCCAGCATCGACAACATCGATGCCGCGCTGATCCACATCCTGGCCGAACGCTTTCGCATCACCAAGGCGGTCGGCGCCTACAAGGCGGAAAAGGCCCTGCCCGCCAGCGATCCGGGCCGCGAGGAGCGCCAGATCGAACGGCTCCGGCGACTGGCCGTCGATGCCCAGCTCGATCCGGAGTTCTCGGAAAAGTTCCTGCGTTTCATCATCGAGGAAGTGATCCGCCACCACGAGCAGGCCGCCGAGGCGAAATAGCGCGGCAGGCCCTCCCCCCTTCAAGGGGAGAGCCTGCTTCTGGAGCTGGCGGATTTAGTGGGTTGCCGACCCGATGATCAGGCCGATCATCCCGCCAACGATTGCGGCCATGATGATGTCGCCGTTGCGGTCACGGTAATAGCGATACCCCGGGCGCGGCGGCGGCAGATCGTAGTAGCCATAGTCCCTCACGACATAGCGGCTGTCCCGGTAATAGGGATAGCGCTGGCCGGTCCGCCAATCGCCGCCATAGCCGCCATAACCGTAGCTTGATCCGTAATAGCGCCAGTGCTTGCCATGGCGATCGCGCCATTCGTGGCGATCGTCGCGATCGGCGCGGCGCCTGTCATGGCGGTCATCGCGGCGGCGGTCGTGGCGGTCCCATTGGTCGCGCCGTCCATCGCGGTCGCGGTCGCGGTTCCATTCCGATCGATCGGAGCGGCCATCGCGGTCGCTGTCGCGCCAGCGGCCCTGCGCCTGGGCGGGTATGGCCGAAGCTATCGTGCCCAGCGCGGTCAACGCCGCAACGACGGCAGTGATGGACTTTCTCATGAACTGTCTCCTGTGGGGCTGCATCCCGCAAGCAGCCGGGAGCCCTCAAGATCAACATTTTTGCTGAACCGGCGTTGCACGGACCTATTGCAACACGGCAAATCGCCCCAAGCGCGCGACGGGCCGGGTCAGACCTTCGGTCGCGGCAGCCGCAGCTTGACCAGCAGGCCGCCCAGGTCCTCGCTTTCGTCCAGCATTACCCCGCCGCCATAAATTTCCGCCACGTCGCGCACGATCGCCAGCCCCAGACCGGTCCCCGGCTTGCCGGTGTCCAGCCGCGCGCCGCGATCGAAGATGCGGGTGCGTTCTTCTTCGGGAATGCCGGTGCCGTCGTCCTCGACCCAGATCTCGCAGAACTTCGCGTCGGGAACGGGATCGATCGTCACGAACACAGATCCGCCGCCGTACTTGGCCGCGTTCTCGATCAGGTTGCCGAGAATCTCGTCAAGGTCCTGACGCTCGATCGCGACCAAGTACGGCGGCGGATCTGTGTTCGTGACGATCGATCCCGTTCCCGACGCGAAGTTCTGCGAGATCTGGGTCGAGGACGACGGCAC
>JBJTMC010000083.1:0-8297 GCA_046063325.1 Novosphingobium sp. | reverse complement strand
GGCGCCGCAGCTTTGATACGCCGCCCCCGGTGCTGGAAGATGGATCGGAATTCGATCTGCGTTCGGATCCGCGCTATGCCGGGATCGCGATCCCTTCGACCGAAAGCCTGAAGGACACGATCGCCCGGGTCCTGCCCTATTATGAAGCGGAAATCGCCCCGGCCCTGCGCGCCGGCGAGGTCGTTTTGGTCGCGGCCCACGGCAATTCGCTGCGCGCGCTGGTCAAGCACCTGTCGGGCATTTCCGACGCCGAGATCACCGGGCTGGAGATTCCCACCGGCCAGCCGATCGTCTACGAACTGGACGACACCCTCCAGGCGCTGGAGCGCTATTACCTGTCGGAGCGCTGAGTCAATGACCGCACCCGTAGCCATCGTCATGGGCAGCCAATCGGACTGGGCGACGATGAAGTGCGCCGCCGATGCGCTCGACAAGTTGGGCGTCGCCCATGACGCGCGGATCGTTTCGGCGCACCGCACGCCCGAACGGCTGGTCAGGTTCGCCGAAGGTGCAGCCGATGCCGGTTTCAAGGTGATCATCGCCGGAGCCGGCGGCGCGGCGCACCTGCCGGGCATGGTGGCCAGCATGACCCACCTGCCGGTGCTGGGCGTGCCGGTCCAGTCCAAGGCGCTGTCCGGGCAGGACAGCCTGCTCTCGATCGTCCAGATGCCCGCCGGGATCCCGGTCGGCACCCTTGCGATCGGCGAGGCCGGGGCGACCAACGCCGGGCTGCTGGCCGCGGCGATCCTGGCGACGAACGACCCGGCCCTGGCCGAGCGGCTCAAGGCGTTCCGCGCCGCGCAAAGCGCAGGCGTGGCGGAAAGGCCCAGCTGAACGCCATGATCCCCCCCGGCGAAACCATCGGCATTCTGGGCGGCGGCCAGCTCGGCCGGATGCTGGCCAAGGCGGCGGCGCAGCTGGGTTACCGGGTCCACGTCTATGCCCCGGAAGAGGATTCGGTTGCGGCCGAGGTCTGCGCCCAGTTTACCCAGGCTCATTGGGACGATGCCCAGGCCCTGGCCGCTTTCGCCGCCGATTGCGCGGTGGTGACCTATGAGTTCGAGAACGTGCCGGTCGCCCCGCTGAAGGCGTTGGGCGCGGTCCCGCTCCATCCCAATGCCCGCGCACTGGAAGTCGCGCAGGACCGGCTGAGCGAGAAGGAATTCGTCGCAGCACTGGGCGGGCGCACTGCGCCGTTCATGGCGGTCGACACCGAGGAAGACCTGGTCGCAGCGCTTGACCGGATCGGATCACCGGGCATCCTCAAGACCCGCCGCGAAGGCTATGACGGCAAGGGCCAGTGGCGGATCAACCTCGACCGCGAGGCCGACGGGATTGCGCTCGGCGGCCAAGCGATGATCTATGAAGGGCTGGTTCGCTTCGCGGCCGAGTTCAGCGTGATCCTGGCCCGCGGGCAGGACGGAGCAACGGTCTTCTGGGACAGCGCCGAAAACGTCCATGAAGGCGGGATCCTCGCCCGCTCCGTTGTTCCGGCCAGCCCGGCAGTGCTCGCCCAGGTGGCTGAGGCGCGTGCGCTGGCACAGCGGGTCGCCGACGAGCTTGATTATATCGGGGTCGCCGCCTTCGAATTCTTCGCCACCGATGACGGTCCGGTGTTCAACGAGATGGCCCCGCGGGTCCACAATTCGGGGCACTGGACGATCGAGGGCGCGATCACCAGCCAGTTCGAGAACCATGTGCGCGCGATCTGCGGCCTGCCGCTGGGCGATACCCGCCTGGCCGCAAGCCGTGTCGAGATGCGCAACGTGATCGGCGATGCGGCAGAGGATTGGGCGGCAATCCTGGCCGATCCGGCCAACCACCTCCATCTCTATGGCAAGGCCGCCGCGCGCCCCGGGCGCAAGATGGGCCACGTCACCCGGCTGACGATCTAGTGCCCGGCAGGAGGCCCGAGATCGTGCTGGTCGTGGCGGTCGCCGACAACGGGGTGATCGGCGCGGACGGAACGATGCCTTGGCACATTTCCGCCGATTTCCGCCGGGTCAAGGCGCTGACCATGGGCAAGCCGCTGGTCATGGGCCGCAAGACCTTCGATTCGCTGCCCGGAATCCTGCCCGGCCGCCGCCACATCGTGATTACCCGCGATTCGCACTGGGAGGCCGAAGGGACCGAGCGGGCCGGGTCGCTGGAGGACGCGCTCAATCTGGCAAATGCTCCGCAGATCGTCATATTCGGCGGCGCGCAGATCTTTGCCGAGGCGCTGCCGCTGGCCGACCGGATCGAGCTGACCGAAGTTCACGCCGCGCCCGAAGGGGATGTCCGCTTTCCCGCCTGGGACCCGGCCGATTGGCACGAGACCTTCCGCGAGCACCATTCCCCGGAAGGCCGCACCCCGGGGTTTGATTTCGTCACGCTGCTGCGTAAACCGTAAGGCTGACCAGGGAGTGGGGCGAATGCGCAAGCGGGTGTGGATTCCATTGGCGGTGCTGGCGGTGGCGGGAATCGGGTTCTTCGGGATTGCACCGGGCTATCTCGAAGGGTCGATGAACAAGATCGACGGAAAGCCTCTGATCACGGTCAGCCCCGAAGCCGAGGCGCTGCATAAAAGCCTGTTGATCGCCGATCTGCATTCCGACACGCTGATGTGGAAGCGCGATCTGCTGGATCCGGCGGATCGCGGGCACGAAGATCTGCCCCGGCTTCAGGCCGGCAATGTCGCGCTGCAGGTCTTCTCCAGCGTGACCAAGACCCCGCGCGGGCAGAACTACGACGCGAACAGCGCCGATACCGATAACATCACGCCGTTGGCGATCGCGCAGCTCCAGCCGGTGCGGACCTGGACTTCGCTGCTGCAGCGCTCGCTGTTCCATGCCGAAAAGCTCGACCGGGCGGTGGCGGGATCGGATGGCCGGCTGCTCAAGGTGACCGATCCGGGCAGCTTCGACCGGCTGCTGATCGCCCACGCCCGCGCCCACGGCCCGGTTGGTGCGCTGCTCTCGATCGAGGGGTTGCAGGACCTCGAGGGCAAGCTCGAGAACCTCGAGACGCTCTACGCCGCGGGCTTCCGCATGGCGAGCTTCGCGCACTTCTTCGACAACGAGGTGGCGGGTTCGATGCACGGGATCGCCAAGGGCGGGGTCACCCCGTTCGGGCGGCAAGTGATGGCGCGGATGGAAGAAAAAGGCATGATCGTCGACATCGCCCACTGCAGCCACGCCTGCGTCGCCGATATCCTGGCGAGCGCCCGCCGCCCGGTGGTTTCCAGCCACGGCGGAGTCCAGGCGGTGTGCAAGGTCAACCGCAACCTGACCGACGAAGAAATTCGCGGGGTCGCCCGTACCGGCGGGGTGATCGGGATTGGGTACTGGGATGCCGCAGTGTGCGACACCAGCCCCAGCGCGATCGCCAAGGCGATCAAATATGTCCGCGATCTGGTGGGAATCCAATACGTCGGCCTGGGCAGCGACTATGACGGGGCGACCACGGTGCGGTTCGATACGTCGCATCTCGTCCAGATCACCCAGGCCCTGCTCGACGAAGGTTTCACCGTCGATGAAGTGCGCGCGGTGATGGGCGGCAACACCCTGCGCGTGGTCCGCGCCGGGCTGGTTCCGATGAACGCCGCGCAGCTGGAGGCAAAACCCCAGCCATGACCATCCCGCGGCTCGATGCGAGCGCACCGATCCCCGAATCCCTGCGCGGCGCGGTGCTGGCGCTGGGCAATTTCGACGGGTTCCACCGCGGCCACCAGGCCGTGGCGGGCGAGGCGCTGCGCTGGGCCCGTGCTGAAGGACGCCCGGCAATCGTCGCCACCTTCGATCCGCACCCGGTGCGCCACTTTGCCCCCGATGCCCCGCCGTTCCGCCTGACCACGCTCGACCAGCGGCAGGAATTGTTCGAGGCAGCCGGGGCCGATGCCATGCTGGTGTTCCAGTTCGACGCCGCGCTGGCGGCGACCACGGCCGAAGATTTCGTGCGTGAGCTGCTGGCCCGGCGGCTCGGCGCAGCGGGCGTGGTGACCGGAGAAGACTTCACCTTCGGCAAGGGGCGGGGCGGCAACGTGGCGATTCTGGCCGAACTGGGCCGCGCGGTCGGACTGGCGGCGCGCGCGGTCGGCGCGGTGGCGGAGGACGGCGAAGTAGTCTCCTCCAGCCGGATCCGCGACGCCCTGAAAGCGGGCGACTGCGCCACGGCAACCCGCCTGCTGACCCGGCCCTTCGCGATCCGCGGCACGGTCGAACACGGCGCCAAGCTGGGCCGCAGCATCGGCTTTCCCACCGCCAACCTTTCGCTCGGCAGCTATCTGCGCCCGGCCTACGGGATCTACGCCGTCACCGGCACGCTCCCGGGTGGGAAGGTGGTCCACGGCGCGGCCAACCTGGGCATTCGTCCCAGCTTCGATCCGCCGGTCGAACTGCTCGAACCGCATTTCTTCGACTTCTCCGGCGATCTCTACGGGCAGGAAATCGAGGTAGAATTCCACCACTACCTGCGGAGCGAAGCGAAGTTCGACAGCCTTGAGGCGCTTACCGCACAGATCGAGCAGGACTGCCGGGCGGCGCGGGACGTGCTGGCGAACCAAAAAATTGCGCAACGCCCACGCCCCGGCTAAGGCCCGCGCGTTATGACCCAGCAGCGTGACTACCGCGACACCGTCTTCCTGCCGAAGACCGATTTCCCCATGAAGGCCGGCCTGCCGCAAAAGGAGCCGGGCATTCTGGCGCGCTGGCAGGATCAGGACCTCTATCGCAAGCTGCGCGATGCCCGCACGGGCCGTGACAAGTTCATCCTTCACGATGGCCCGCCCTATGCCAACGGCGACATGCACATCGGCCATGCGCTGAACCATATCCTGAAGGACATGGTCTGCCGCACCCAGAGCCTGCTGGGGTTCGACGCGCCCTATGTGCCCGGGTGGGATTGCCACGGCCTGCCGATCGAATGGAAGATCGAGGAACAGTACCGCAAGAAGAAGCTCGACAAGGATCAGGTCGATCCGGTCGAGTTCCGCGCCGAATGCCGCGCCTATGCCCAGCACTGGGTCGATGTGCAGCGCGAGCAGATCAAGCGGCTGGGCGTGCTGGGTGACTGGGACCACCCTTACCTGACCATGGCGCCCGAGGCCGAGGGCACGATCGTTGCCGAGCTGCTGAAGTTCGCCGCCAATGATATGCTCTACCGCGGGGCCAAGCCGGTGATGTGGTCCCCGGTCGAAAAGACCGCGCTGGCCGAGGCCGAGGTTGAATACGAGGATATCACCTCGACCCAGGTCGATGTGGCGTTCGAGATCGTGGAATCGCCCTGCCAAGCGGTCCGCGGTGCAAAGGCGATCATTTGGACCACGACGCCTTGGACTATTCCGACCAATCAGGCTTTGGCTTACGGCCCAGAACTTGAATACGCCGTTTGCCGATTTGGCGACCGCATGGGCGATCACGACAGGCCCGTTCCCGAGGGTGGAGTTGTTGTAGCAGCGGGATTGGTCGAACAGTTCGCAACCCGTGTCGGCTTTCGGGTCATTCCGCTCCAGGTTGTCAAAGGCTCCGACCTCGCCGGAACCGTCGCTCGCCACCCGATGCACCACCTCGGCGGGTTCTTCGCCAAGCCGCGCCCGTTCCTCCCCGGCGACTTCGTCACCACCGACAGCGGCACGGGGCTTGTCCACATGGCGCCCGACCACGGCGAGGACGATTTCCTGCTGTGCAAGGCCCACGGGATCGACCCGGTCTTCGCGGTCGAGGGCGATGGCAAGTACCGCGACGACTGGGCCTGGCTCGGCGGGCAAGGGTCGGTCATCAACCCCAAGTTCAACGCGCCCGACGGGCCGATCTGCACCGACCTGCGCGATGCAGGCGGGCTGCTCGCCGCCAGCGCCGACTACACGCACTCCTACCCCCATTCGTGGCGGTCCAAGGCCAAGGTGATCTTCCGCGCCACGCCGCAGTGGTTCGTGCCGATGGACAAGGTGATGACCCACATCGAGCCCAAGACCCGCGGCGAAAAGCGCTGGGAGGATGAAGGCGGCGCGGTCAATCCGGCGGAGGAGGCGCTCTGCGCTTCGCCGACCCTGCGCCAGGCGGCGATGCAGGCGATTGCCGACACCCGCTTCGTGCCGGACAAGGGCCGCAACCGCATCGGATCGATGGTCGAAGGGCGGCCCGACTGGGTGCTCTCTCGCCAGCGCGCCTGGGGCGTGCCGATCACCCTGTTCGTGAACCGCAAGACCGGCCAGTACCTGTGCGATCCCGCGGTCAACGCCCGGATCATCACCGCGGTCAAGGCCGAAGGCGTCGATGCCTGGTCCGAAGCCCGTGCGCAGGAATACCTTGGAGCGGACTACAGGGCCGAGGATTACGAGCGGATCACCGACATTCTCGACGTGTGGTTCGATTCGGGCTGCACCCACGTCTTTACGCTGGAAAGCGGGCTTTGGCCCGATCTGGTCCGTCCGGTCGATCACGCCGGGCCGCTCGCCGACATGTACCTGGAAGGCAGCGACCAGCATCGCGGCTGGTTCCAGTCGAGCCTGCTGGAAAGCTGTGCCACGCGCGGCCACGCCCCATACAAGCAGGTCCTGACCCACGGCTTCACCATGGACGCCAAGGGCCTGAAAATGTCCAAGAGCCTGGGCAACACCATCGATCCGCTCAAGATCATGGAAACCTATGGCGCGGACATCATCCGGCTGTGGGCGCTGTCGGTCGACTTCACCGAGGACCACCGCATCGGCGACGAGATCCTGAAGGGCGTGTCCGATCAGTACCGCAAGCTGCGCAACACCTTCCGCTATCTGCTCGGCGCGCTCGACGGGTTCGACTGGGAGGCGGAAAACGTCGCGTTCGGCGGAATGCCTGAACTGGAACGCTATGTCCTGCACCGGCTGGGCGAGCTGGATGCCGCGATCCGCACTGCGATCGATGCCTATGATTTCAACGCCTATGTCCGGGCCCTGGTCGATTTCTGCAACGAGGACCTGTCCGCGTTCTATTTCGATATCCGCAAAGACAGCCTCTATTGCGACGGACCGGACGATCCGCGCCGCCGGGCCTGCCGCACGGTGCTGGACATCCTGTTCCAGGCGCTGATCCGCTATGCCGCGCCGGTGACCGTGTTCACCGCCGAGGAGGTCTGGACCGCGCGCTTCCCCGATCGCGGCTCGATCCACCTGCAGGAATTGCGTGCGCTGCCCGCCGAATGGCACGACCCGGCGCTGGCCGAGCGCTATGCCGAGCTGCGCGCGCTGCGTGTGGCGGTGACCGAAGCAATCGAGCCGCTGCGCCGCGACAAGGTCGTCGGTTCCAGCCTCGCCGCCGCCGTCACCGTTCCGGAAAACGCACCGGATGCGGATCTTTCCGAACTGTTCATCACCGCCGCGGTGACCCGCGCCCCGGTCGAGACGGTGAGCGTTGCACCAAGCACCGACCACAAGTGCGGGCGCTGCTGGCGGCACCTGCCCGAAGTGACCGAGGACGGCGCGCTTTGTTCACGCTGCGATCAGGTGGTGGCAAGCATGGACGCCTCTGCATGAGCCTGTTTACCGCCCGCCCCCGTCTGACCGGTCTGGTGCTTGCCGCGCTGGTGTTCGTGGCCGACCAGTGGCTGAAGGGGCTGGTCGGTGGGCCGCTGAAGCTGCTGGAACAGGGCGACCATCTGGATCTGCTGCCGTTCTTCGATCTTACCCGCACTCACAACTTCGGTGTTTCGCTGGGTTTCCTCACCGCCAGTTCGATGGAAATGCGCTGGGGGCTGGTCGCCCTCACCTCGCTGATCGCGCTGGTGGTGTTCGCGTGGCTGCTGCGCGAGAAGAAGCTGGCCGATATCGTGCCGCTGGCGCTGGTGCTGGGCGGCGCGCTGGGCAATATCCGCGATCGGGTGCGGTTCGGCTTCGTGCTCGACTATGCAGACCTGCACTTCGGCGATTTCCGCCCGTTCCTGATCTTCAACCTGGCCGATGCGGCGATCACGATCGGCGTGGTGATAATCCTTGCCCGCAGCTTCCTGATCCGCGAAAAGACCGAAACTGAACCGGCGGCCAATCCCGCCACGGAGAATTGATACCATGCGCAATTCTGCCCTGATCGTCCTTTCCGGCAGCGCCGTGCTGCTGACCGCCTGCGGCGGCGGCGGACTGTTCAACCGCAACCGTCCCGACGAATTCGCGGTGCAGCGCCAGGCTCCGCTGGTGGTTCCGCCCGATTTCGCGCTGACCCCGCCTTCGCCGGGTGCGCCGCGCCCGACCGAGCAGAGCACCGCGGCACAGGCACAGGCCGCGCTCTTCGGCCCGCCGGCCGCACGCTCGGCAGTTGAGACCTCGGTTGGTCAGAAGTCGGGCCAGG
>JBJTMC010000082.1:0-30453 GCA_046063325.1 Novosphingobium sp. | reverse complement strand
GCGATCCGGCCAACCCGATGCTTTCCTTGGGAAAATCCTTCAGTTTCTTGTTGAGGTAGAGATCGACCACCGGGATCGCCACCGAATCCAGCCGCTGAAGGTTCGCCAGCGTTGGTTCGCACTCCACCATGCTGCGGCACGCGGGATTGCCGCCCTTGGCCAGGACCAGCGATGCAAGCGCCTGGGGCGGGATCGCACAAACCGCATAGTCGAACGCCTTTTCGCTCACCACGTTGCCGCCAATCGAGTTGGCCATGGTCAGCATCGGTTTGTCGTTCTCGATCCGCAGGCAAGTAACCGCCGTGTCGAGTTTGATCGCGCAGCCCAGTTCCCGCAGCCGGGCTTCCGCGGGAGCGATCAACTGCTGTGCAAGACTGCCCTTCAGCATCCAGGCGAACGGCGCGTGATTGGGAAACTGCCAGGCGTGGCGCAGGAAGTTCTGATAGGTGGCCGCGGCAGTCTGTTCGCTGTTGATCGACCAGATCAGCGAAAGAATGTAATTTTCCATCTTCGCGATCGGCTCGGTCGAATAGCCACGCGAATAGATGAACCCGTTGACGTCAAGCTGCTGGAGCTGGTTGAGGCCCGAGCGTTGAAACGGGAACGACAGCAGATCGAGCTCCGAAAAGCCCAGCAGCAGCATTTCCGCCGGTTTCATCGCCCCCGAACGCAGGTTGTGGATGCAGGCGGCAAGCGAGGTGGGATTGAACAGTTCGGCATAGTCAGGACGGCCCTTCTGGCGCATCATGACGCTTGGTCGCGCCTCGAAAGACCGGTCGCGGCTGAGGCCGAGTTCGTTCTCGAACATGTGCCAGAAATTGACGTACCAATCGCAGAACATGTGCGGATAGACGTCGTGCTCGATCCCGCCCACATCGACCGACGAGGTGTTGCCGCCCAGGATCGAATCCGCCTCGAAAATGGTCACGGCGAAACCGGCCTTGATCAATTGCAAGGCGGCGTTGATTCCGGCCAACCCGCCGCCGATCACCGCGACCGTGGGCGCAGAGTTGCCCGGCTTTTCCGCTTTCCCGCTGGATCTTGTCCTGGGAGGCTTGCTCATGTGACCAGCTCCTCTGCCAGCGGCCCGCGCAGGCGCGGATTTTCGCGCATCGTCAGTGACGGACCAAGCTTGCTGATGGTCGCGGCGATGTCTCCCAGCCAGGACAGGTGCCAGGCGCGATCGTGACGCAGCGAAGCGCGCCAGCCGCGCTGCCAGGCCAGCCAGTCCCCGGCAAGGCCATTGCTGCTCGCGCCGCGGCCGGTGGCGAGCGCGGCAAGCGCGCCGATCCCGTTCTGGGTCAGATGTTCGAACAGGCCTTTCCAGATTTGCCCGATCATCGCCAGCGGCTGAACATTGAGCCCGCCAAACGCGGTGCCCGAAACCGCGCCAAAACCGGGATCCAGCTGCGCGCGTTCAAATCCCTGGCGGGTCGAACGGAAGCCGAATTCGGAGAAGTGGCGGTTGCGCAGGATCGTTGCGCTGAAGCACAGGTAACGCATCGCCGGATCGAAATGGGCGCGGAAATCCCGTTCGTACTGTGCGAAATCGACCAGTTCGAACCGGCCCTTTTCCAGAACCGCGGCAACCGTGCGCGCAGCAATGATCGCGGATTCCATCCCCTGGGTGATCCCTTCGCCGGTCATCGGATCGACGAAGGAGCCGGCATCGCCGACCAGCATCCCGCCCGCAAAATGGTTGCGGGTAATCCCGCCGTACATGTGCACCGCGCCGCCCAACGGCTTGCTCGCGATCCGGGCCCGGGCGCAGCCGGGATGGCGCAGGCGCAGCCGTTCCACCCCTTCGCGGAAACTTTGCTGGACCGACATGCCGAAACGCTCGCAGGTCTCGCTCAGCAGTCCGACCCCCATGTTGGCGCGCCCGCCCGTCATCGGGAACATCCAGCCGTAACCGGGATAGTGATCTTCATCGAACCAGATCGTCGCCTCGCCCGGTTCAACTTCGATATCTTCGAGATAGACCCGCTGTGAAACCCCGATGTGGCGCTTGTCAGTGCGGGTCAGCCCGGCGTGACGCGCCACCATCGACTGGACCCCGTCGGCCCCGACCACGGCCGGTGCGGTCAGTTCGCGAACCGTGTCGCCCATCGCGACCGTTACCGTCATCAAGGTGCCGTCACGCACCACCGCCTTGCCCGCGGCAGCGCGAAACACGGTTGCGCCGGCCCTTTCCGCGTTGTCCAGCAGCACGGTGTCAAGCTGGTCGCGCGGGATAATGAAGCCGTGCGGCGGCATCCCGTGGGCCCCGTCGTAATACGGGATATCCCCGGCATAAGGCATGCGCGGGCCGAAATAGACTCGGTTCTTGGTGATCGGCATCCGCGCGTCGAGGTCCAGCGCGTCCCAGCACCCCATCGCCTTCAGGATGCGCAGGCCCGCCGGTTCAACAAAATCGCCGCAGACCTTTTCACGCGGGAAGGTGGCGCGTTCGATGACGGCCACCTTGATGCCGCGGCGCGCGAGCGCCCAGCCTGCGGCCGAACCTGCCGGTCCGCCACCGACGACGATCGCATCGAAGCGGTCATTCGCCATCCCTGTTTCTCCCCCACCGGCTATGCGGTGATCTACGCAGTGTGAGCGTAGCCCGTCATACTGGCAAGCCCGAAATTCAGCGCTTTTCCGGGCTCTATACCGGCACGGTGATATGCTTTCCGCCAAACACCGCCTGCCAGTTCTCGATCTCGCTGACGACGATATCGTCGGCCGCCCGGGCCAGGTCGGCAACGCTACCATAGTCGAGCACCCCGCCCGGCGCGGTCAGGACCAGATGGGCGCGGCGGTGAACCGAATCGAGCTTCTTCGCCGACATTTCAGAAATCGCCGCGAACCGGTCGAAATCGCCGAAATAACGGATCCCCGCGATCATGCCGCCCAGGGCCGGAAACAGCACGCCCAGGAACGTGAAGATCTTCGAAACCGAGTGCGGTATCTCGCCTGGAAGCCCGTTCACCGCGGCTGCCGCGGTCAGGCCGAGATAGACCGAGACAGAAAACACGGCGAGCTGAAACATCGCGCTCGATGCCAGATCGAGCCGGTGGTGCACCGTGCTCAGACGCTGCGATTTGGCGCGGTGATAGTCACGCTGATCGACCACGTGGGCGTCTATCAGGCCTTCAAGCGTCGCGCGCAGATACTGCTGGGTGACCGCGATGCGCGGCAGGCCAACTTCGCGCAGGCTCTGCCGAGCATAGAATTCGGGCCAGGAGGAGCGGGTGCCGCGCGGCCAATGGCCCGGCGCCCGGGCCGCGCCGATCGCCAGCAGGATCGGGGCATGGCGCAGGTATTCAGCAACCCGGCGGGTTTCGAACCAGCGGGCATGCCAGGCCCCGCGCCGCCCCAGCGAGGTCACGATCAGGATGCTGGTCAGGAGCAGGAATTCGGTGAGTGAGAAGATCCATTTTGAATCGGTCTCGACCAGCGGGAGATAGGCGATCCCGGCCACGATCGCGAGGCCCGATGCCACGAAGTTCGCCACCATTCCGCCGCGATAAAGATCGGAAAGCCGCGTGGAAATGCCGTCCGACCAGGCAAAGCGCCGCAGGATGCGGTTTTCGACCGCTCCGGCAAATGCGGGGTCGGCGCCCGGCAGGGCCTCTAGCGTGGAGAGAGTCCGGGCACCGCTGCCGGTCGCGATCTGATCGGGCCGTTCGTAGGTCTGGTAGAGCCTGCGAAACGGGCGGCCCTCGCCGCCGAACAGCGCCTCGATCCGGCGGTAGGCGTGGAACAGGGGATTGCTGTGGCGCCGCCAGGTCTGCACGGCCAGAGCGTCCATGGCGCTGGCCACGCTGCCGTCGCCGATCGGGTGGAGCGCACCGTGGACCAGCTCGGTCAGCACGGTCAGGCGCCATTCGTCGGCCCCTTCGCTGTGGTGGGCCAGCGCCTCAAGCGTGCGAAGGATCCGCCACTGTTCGGGTTCGGCGGCATCGATCAGCAGGACCGGCGCGCCAAGTTCCAGCGCGGTGGCGATCGTGTGGCCGGTTCCGCCGTCAAACGCGCGCGACCGGCCATCCCAGATCCCGATGACGATGTCCGATTGCTCGATCATCACCCGCCCGGCCAGGGCGACCCGGTCCGATGCATGGATCGAATAGTGCTGGGCGGCGATCAGGTCTGCCGGGGCATCGAGCATGGCCAGATACAGCTCGGCGATCCGGCTGTCGGCATCGGCCAGTTCGAACACCAGCGCCTTTTCGCCGAGCGCGCGGATCGCCGCGGCACGGCCCTCGACGGCGGGATCCTGCGCCTTCCCGCCCCCAAGCAGCGCGCGGGCATCGGCGGGGTCCTGCGGGGCGGCGTTGATCGCCAGGTTCAGGTTGGTGCCAAACGGCAGCGGCGCGATGACCTGCCAGCCGCGTGCCAGCGCAGCCTCTGCCGCGATCTGATCGGCCCCTTCGGCCAGCAAGGTATGAAGCCTGACCGGAACCGGACTATCGGTTCCCAGCGCATAGCCGATCGCGCCGTAGATCTCTTCCAGAACGGCTTCGATCCGGGGCCGGTTGGCAGCGAAGACAGGGTTGTTGGCGCGGTGCCCGGTCACGCCGATCGACAACCCGATCCGGGGCGGCGGGGGGCCGCAGGTCGCTTCGTTCCGGGCAACGGACAAGGCCAAGCAATTTCCCCCTGCGATCGATCCGCAGCGCTTATCCCAAAGCGCTGCGGCAATGACAAGCGAGCACTGTCGCGGTTCCAGGCGGCCGGGCCGCGGAGCTTGCGCGCGAACTGCGCGTCGGCACCGGCGGGGGGTTTCGGCGGAGGCCTTTGCACACTATCTTCCTCCCAGGCGCCAGCACCTGCGCGTCAGAGGAGAACGACGATGGACTGGGCAGACGTTGTGCGGCTGGCCTCCGGTGCGGCGAACCCGCCGCCTCGGCGGGTGGAAAAGACCGAAGAGCAGTGGCGCGCGCAGCTGACTTCGGAACAATTCCAGGTAACCCGCCTGGCCGGAACCGAGCGGCCTTTTTCCAGCCAGATGTGCAGCCTGTTCCAGCCCGGGCACTATGCCTGCGCCTGCTGCGGAACCGAACTGTTTGACAGCGCGACCAAGTTCGAAAGCGGCACCGGCTGGCCCAGCTTCGGCGCGCCGGTTGTCGAAGGCGTGGTCGGCTATCATGCCGATACCAGCCACGGGATGACCCGGATCGAAGCCAGCTGCAACGTCTGTGACGCGCATCTGGGCCACGTCTTTCCCGATGGCCCGCCGCCCAGCGGGCTGCGCTATTGCATCAATGCCCTGGCGCTGGAGAAGCTGGCGACGCTGTGATGGGCTGGAATTTCGATCACAGCCTCGCGCGGGACCTCGCCGGGTTCTATGCCCCGTGGCAGGCCGCCGTGCCGCCCGCGCCGCGCATGGTGGTGTGGAACGCGGCGCTTTCCGCGGCGCTCGGCCTGCCCGAGGCGGACGAAGCGCAATATGCCCGCTGGTTTTCCGGCGCGGAAGAGGTGCCCGGTTCGCAGCCTCTGGCGCTGGCCTATGCCGGGCACCAGTTCGGTACTTTCAATCCCCAGCTTGGCGATGGGCGCGCGCTGCTGCTGGGTGAACTGATCGCGCCCGGCGGCGCACGCTGGGACATCCAGCTCAAGGGGTCCGGGCCGACCCCGTTCTCGCGTCAGGCAGACGGCAAGAGCGCGCTTGGCCCGGCCTTGCGCGAATACCTCGTGTCCGAAGCGATGGCGGCGCTTGGCGTGCCGAGCACCCGCAGCCTCTGCGTCGTCGCCACCGGCGAAAGCGTGTGGCGCGAAACTCCGCACCCGGCCGCCGTGCTGACCCGTGCTGCGGCCAGCCATTTGCGGGTCGGAACGTTTGAATGGGCCGCGGCCCACCACGGCCTTGAAGCCGTCCAGCGGCTGACCGGCTATGCGCTGGCCCGGCACTTTCCCGACCGGGCCGGAACGGCCAATCCGGCGCTTGCCTTGCTGGAGGCGGTCACCGATGCCCAGGCCGCGCTGGTGGCCCGGTGGATGAGCGTGGGTTTCGTCCACGGGGTGATGAACACCGACAATGTCACCGTATCGGGCGAAACGATTGACTATGGCCCTTGCGCTTTCCTCGATGCCTATTCGGCCAACCAGGTGTTCAGCTCGATCGACACCGGCGGGCGCTATGCATTTGGCAATCAGGCGGTGGTCTGCCGCTGGAACATGTACCGCCTGGCCTCGGCCCTGATCGAAGCGATCGTCGCGGTCGATGAAGCGGACGGGGAGAAGGCGCGCGAACTGCTGGCCGGGTTCGAGGCGCGGTTCGAACAGCACTGGATTGATGCCCTGCGCCCCAAACTGGGGTTAAGCGGCGCAGAGGACGGTGATCTGGCGCTGGCCAAAGGCCTGTTTGCCGCGATCGAGGGACAGGGTGCGGACTTCACCCGGTTGTTCCGCGCCTTGGCCCGCTCGCTTGGCGAAGGCTACGGCGCGGTCGCGGCGGAGTTGACCGATCCGGCCGCGCTGGAGGTCTGGCACGGCGAATGGCTGACCCGGCTGGCGCGCGATTCCGGCGATGCAGCGGGGCGCGCGGCGCGGATGGACGCGGTCAATCCGCTGTACATCGCCCGCAACCATCTGACCGACGCCGCGCTGGCGGCCGCCGAAGCGGGCGACATGGCGCCGTTCGGCGAACTGCTCGCGCTGGTCAGCGATCCGTTCAGGCCCCGTGTGGGCATGGAGCGTTACGAGCACGGCGCGCCGCAAGGCTCGCCCGCGCACGTCACCTATTGCGGGACCTGAAAGGAGACGAACAATGCTGCGCAAGGCAATTCTCACCCTGGCCGCCAGTGCCGCGCTTGCCCTGCCCGGCGCGGCGCAGGCGCGCAGCGAGACGATCGTTCTGGCCGGCGGCTGCTTCTGGGGCATGGAGGCCGTGTTCGAGCATGTGAAAGGCGTGACCCAGGTTGTGTCCGGCTATGCCGGTGGAAGCGCGGCCAGCGCCAATTACGAAGCGGTGTCGAGCGAAAGGACCGGTCACGCCGAAGCGGTCCGGATCACCTTTGATACCGACCGGGTCACTCTGGGACAGATCCTGGCGATCTATTTTTCAGTCGCGCACGATCCGACCCAGGTCAACCAGCAGTACCCTGACAGGGGCCCGAGCTATCGCAGCGCGGTCTTTCCGCAGAATCCGGCGCAGCGCGCCCTGGTCCAGGATTTCATCAGCGGTTTGAACGCCAGGCCCAGCTTTGGCGGGCGTATCGCAACGCGGATCGAAAGCGGCGCGTTCTATCCGGCGGAAGACTATCACCAGGACTTTGCCCGCAAGAACCCGCAACACCCCTATATCGTTCGCTGGGACGAACCGCGCATCCGCAAGCTTAGGGCGGCGTTTCCGCAGTACTACCGGAACTGGTAGCCGCCGGGGCGGGGGCGATCCGCTTCATCGCTTCGGCAAACTGGGCGTCCAGCGCGGGATTGTCGCCGATAAACTCGCTGGTCCCAGCCGGGCGAACCGCGGGGAACAGCACGGGGTTGCTGCGGTAATCGGGTGGCAGGATCGCGCGCGCCGCGGCGTTGGGGGTGGGATACCACAGCGTCCCCGCGATGCCCGCGCCACCCTGCGCGCTCAGCACGAAATCGATGAAGCGGTGGGCGTTTCCGATCCGCGCCGCGCCCTTGGGAATGCACAGGCAGTCACAGGACAGCAGCGCGCCTTCGCCGGGCACCGCGAAAGCGATGTCGGGATCTTCCAGCGCGGCCTGCACCAGATCGCCGTTCCAGCAGGCGATCAGATCGGCATCGCCCTTGAGCAGCAGGTCCTGGCCGCCGTCGCTGTGCAGCGCCTTGACCCGCGGCATGGTGGCGGCAAGCAGCGCTTCGGCTTGCCGGACCCGGTCGGGGTTGAACAGGTTGGCGCCAAAGCCCAGCGCCTTTCCGGCAATCCGGAACAGCAAACCGGGATCGGCGGGCAGGGCGATGCGGCTGGCCTCGAGCAGCTGCTTCCACCCCGCGGGCGGTTTGGGAATCTTCGACTTGCGATAACCGATCCCCAACGCGGTCCAGGTATAGGGGACCGAATGGGCGTTGCCCGGATCATAGGGCAGGTCGGAAAAGCCATCTTCCAGGTTCTTGAGATTGGGGAGCCGCGCATGGCTGATCGGTGCAAGCCGGTCTTCTCGGACCAGCCGCTCGACCCACATGCTTGAAGGCACCACCAGATCGAAGCCACGCCCGCCCGATTGAAGTCTGGCGTAAAGATCGGCGTCGCTGGCGATGGTCGTGACCGTGACGTTTATTCCGCTTTCGCGCCGGAAATCGTCAAGCGTGGTTTCGCCAAGATAGTCCTGCCAGATCGCCAGTGACAGCACGGGGTCTTCACCGCTGCACCCGGAAAGTCCGGCCAGGCCAAGCGCGGCCATGCCCAGCATCACGGACCGGCGGTCAAGCGGAATGATCGGCTGACGGCTCATGATGTCTTGCTAGCCGTCTCTACCGCCAAGGAAAAGCACCGCGATTGCCCTTGTCCCAAGCCTTTGGCATAGCTTGGCAATGGACAACGAATTCGACGAAGTCGATCTGGGCCTGCCGCCCCGGACCAAGGCAATGGTCGCGATCGTCGTCGTGCTGGTCCAGGTGGCCATGGCAATCCTGCTGGTGCGTGCGCTCGCCCCCGATTTCGCGGCCAAAGCGGTGGACAAGGTGCTGACCACCTTCACCGTCACCATTACCACCCCCGATCCGCCCCCGCCGCCGCCCGCGGAAAAACCCCGGGCAGCCGGTGATGAAGGTGCGGCGGGCAAAAAGGCGATCCCGAAGGAAACCAAGGCGCCGCACGCGAAAATTCCGATTGCGAAGGTTCCCGCACCCGCTGCATCCAGCACCGGCCAAGCCGTATCGTCGGGCGCGAGCAGCCAGGGCGGCGGAACCGGCGCGGGTGGTTCGGGCAGTGGGACCGGGGCTGGCGGCAGCGGCAACGGCACCGGCGGCGGCGCGGTGAGCAAGGCGGTCCACATTTCCGGCCAGATCAACAACGCGAGCGACTTTCCGATCCCGCCCGGCGGGCGCGAAGCGCGGGTCGGCAAGGCTGTGATCCTGGCCCTGACCATCGAGCCCAGCGGCCGCGCCAGCGCCTGCCGGGTCTACAAGTCCAGCGGCTTTCCCGATACCGACGCTACCGCCTGCGTGCTGGCGATGCAGCGGCTGCGCTTCAAGCCGGCCACAAACGCTGCGGGGGATCCGGTGACCTCGACCTTCTACTGGCAGCAGAAGTTCTTTTTCTAGGACTGGCGCGGCACGCGGCGGCTCGCTAGGGGGCCTGCCATGATCGCCCAGACCATCCAGCTTGCCCTTGCCCCGGTGTTCGTCCTGGTGGCGATGGGCAATATCCTCAACCTGCTGTCGACCCGGCTTGGCCGGGTGGTCGATCGCGCCCGTGCCCTGCAGGAACGGCACGTTGCGACCAGCGGCCCCGACCATGACGAGGTGGTCGCCGAGATCCGCATGATTGACCGCCGGATCAGCCTGATTACGCGGGCGATCCGCCTGATGGTGGTCAGCGGTCTGCTGGTCGGCACTACGGTGGCCGTCCTGTTCCTGGAAGAGCTTGCCGGGCTGAACCTGCAGCGCTTGGCTGCGGCAACCTTTCTGGCTGCGATCGCGCTGTTGATGTGGGCGCTGGTGCTGTTCCTGCGCGAGACCCAGGTGGCTGCAGACCAGCTCCGCATCCCGCAGATGTACCTGGAGCTTGAGCGGGAAATCTAGGCCAGCAGCTTCTGCGCCTTCTGTTCGACCACCCCGCGCACCATCGGTTCGACGAAGGACAGCGCCATGGGCAGGGCGATTTCGAACACGACCGCCGCATCCTCGACATCGACGTGGCCGCGTACGGTGTGGCCCATCGCGCTGACCTGCATCGCCATGCGGTCTTCGCTTGGCCAGGTGATCTCTACGTCCGCGCCGCCGGGCAGCAGTCCGGCCATCTCGCCGCTGCGGTCCCGAAGCCGCCGCCGCGCCTCATCCTTGCCCAGTTTGTGGGGGATCGGCACGCGCATCAGGCCCTGGGCTCCGCCTGGTCGATCGCATCGCCGTATTTGTAATCGAGGTAGCGGGTGGTGATCGCCAGGTTGTCGATCGCGCCTGCGGCCAGCTGGCGGGTGATCGAATCGATCTCGTCGCTGATCCGCTCAAGCCCGCCCATGAACTGCTGGTTGGGGGTGGAACCGGCACGCTCTTCATAGCGCAGGTTCTCAGGGATCTTGCGATAGCCGTCGATCACGCCGGGCAGGTGTTCGCCCACCAGCTTGCGCACTTCGGCGGCCTTGGGGTGGTGCGGATCGACATCGGCCAGCTGTGCGGCCAGGCCATCCAGCTGCAGCCCGATATGATCGACCAGTTGCACCGCGGGCGGGGGCAGGGCGCGGCGCTGGGTTTCCAGCCACAACTCGGTCCGCCCAACCAGCGCGCGGACATTGGTGTCCGACGGGTCGATATCGGCGCGTTCGGGCATGTGAAAGCGGGGGTACTTGCCCAACAGGAACACCGCTCCGGCGGTGGCGGCCACGCCCAACATCAGCCCGGTAAAGCCGATCCCGTCGATGATCGAGCCGACGATCCCCAGCCCCAGCCAGATCGCCACGCCCGCAACCGCGATGTTGCGGACCTTGCGCCAAAGGTGCCCGGCGCGGATCTGCGCCGCGCCGCGCCCGATCGAACGCCGCCGTCCTCCGGCGCGCTGATCGACCAGGCTGCGCCGCGCCGCGCCGATGATGTAGTCCGCCTGGTGTGCTTCGCCGGCCAAGTCAGCCCTCCAGCGTCAGCAGGCCGGGCGCATCGTGGGCGACCTGCGCCTGCGCGGCACCTTCGGCCCGGGCGATGTAGCCCTTGGACTTCTCGACCTCGGAAGACAGCGTGGTCACCGTCTGCTTCATCGATTCCAGCGCCTTGACCTTGAACGTTTCGATATTGTCCATCGTGTCATAGATGTTCTGGAAGGCGCGCTGCAGGGTTTCGAGCGGGATCGTCGAGGATGCCGCCATTTCGTGGATCTTGCCGGTTTGCTCACGCAGCAGGGTGCCAGTCGAATCGATCAGCCCGGCAGTGGTGGAATTGAGCGCGGTGACCTGTTCCAGGACCAGCCGCTGGTTGGCCATTGCCTGCGATACCGTCACCGCGGTGCGCAGTTCGGCGACCGTGGTGGTGCTGGCCCGGTCGACCCCCTTGACCAGTTCGACGTTGTTCTTCTTGACCAGGTCGAGTGCCAGATAACCCTGCACGCTCACCGCCATTTGCGTCAGCAGGTCCTGGGTCCGCTGGCGGACATAGAACAGCGCAGATTCGCGGATCGCCTTGGCCTTGGCCGGGTCGGTCGCGTCCAGATCGGCGGCGGTTTCCTCCAGCTTGGCGTCGAGCGACTTGGAGATGTGGATCATCTGCTCAAGATTGCCCATCGCCTCCCACAGCTTTTGCCGCTCAACATCGATCGCGGCGTTGTCCATCAGCAGTTCGTCCTTGCCCGAACCAAGATGGCCAAGGATCGCCTGGATATGGCCCTGCGCGCTTTCATAGCTTTGGAAATAGCGCTTCATCGAATTGCCGAACGGGATGATCCCCAGAAACTTGCGGCCCTTGGACAGCTTGCCCTGCTTGCCCGGATCGAGCGTCTCGACCGTCTTGCGCAGCTCTGCCAGGTTTGCGCCGACGCCCGAATCCTTGTCCATCGCCCGGATCGGCCGGTCGAGAAAGCGGTTCGACATGCCCGCCGCCGCCATGATTTCCTTGCGCCCCATGTTGGTGATCGCATCGACCTTCTTCCCGAATTCGGGCGAATTGGCATCCGAAGCGATCAGATCGGCGACAAAGGCATCGACCTTTGCCTGCAGCTTGGACTTGTTCTCATCCGTAACGGGCACCAGCCCCGATGCGCGCTCGGTGGGAACCACCGGCACCGGATCGGGCGGCGAAAGGTTGAGGGCCGGGGTTTCAGTGGCGGTCGGCGTTGTGGCCATGGCTGGTTTGTTCCGTGTCCTTGAAAAAGGGATGTCGCCAATGTGGGATGACGGCAGCGCCTATGCAAGCTGTATTATCAAGATAAGACAGGCCCGGCAAGCGGGCGTGGCAAGCGATGCTTGACTTTGCGGCCCGGCAGGAATCTGATTGTCCGTACCGGGATCATGCAACCTCCCGGTCAGGCGTCAGCCCAAGCGTTGCCTTTCTACGGTCTGCGAATGCGCGGATGGAAAGGTGCAGGTCCGGGCATGTCCATCGTTTCGCACAGACCCTTGTTAGGCGGACCGGCGCAAATTCGCGCTGGTCTGTTTGGCAGACCGTGACCGGAGCAATCCCCATGAAAAAGGAAAAGGGAATGAAAGACCTTACGCGCCGCGGGACTCTCGGAGGAATTGCGCTTGGCCTTGCCGCCGGGGCGGTGCCAGCCTCTGCCGTTCCGCTGGGCAGCGGCGGCTCGCCGCCGCCCGCTCCCGCATTTGCCGGTACGCACGTGCCAACTCCCTTGCGGTTCGACCCGGCCAAGCTCGATGGTCTGTCCGAACGGCTGATCCGTTCGCATTGGGAGAACAATTATCAGGGCTCGGTCAAGGCGCTCAACATGATCGAAGGACGGCTCGCCGCTGCGCTTGCCGACAAGGATCTGCCGCCGCTCGTTTATGGCGGGCTTAAGCGCGAGGAACTGCATCGCACAGGATCGGTGGTGCTGCACGAATACTATTTCGGCAATCTGGGCGGCAATGGCCAGGCTGGAGGTGGCATAAAGGCCGCGCTCGCTGCCAGTCACGGATCGATCGAAGCCTGGGAGGCCGAGTTTCGGCGCACCGCTCTGGCCCTGGCGGGGGGATCGGGATGGGTGATCCTGGCCTGGAACCAGCACACCGGGTCGTTGCACAATTACTGGGCATGGGATCATACCAGCGGGGCCTGGACCGGCGTGCCGCTGCTGGTGCTCGATATGTACGAACATGCCTTCCACCTCGATTATGGCGCGGCTGCGGCGAAGTATGTGGATGCCTTCATGCGCAACGTCGATTGGGAGGTGGTCGATACGCGCTACGCGGCGGCGCGAAAGGGTGCAGCATGACGCGGTGGGTCACCCGCGAGCGCCCCAAGATCGACCGGATCGCCTGCCCGTGGCTGATCCGGCGGTTCGTCGATGCAGAGGCCGAGTTCCTCTATGTCCCCGCCGATAAGGTGCTGGAAACCGCAGCCGCACGCGATGCCGTTCCCTATGACATTCCAGGGGTCGAATTCAGCCATGTGGGCGCGCTGTGCAGCTTCGATGCCTTCGTCACGAAATACGGCCTGGGTGAAGATCGCGCTTTGGCGCAGCTGGCGGTAATCGTGCGCGGCGCGGATACGTCGCGGCTTGATCTTGCGCCGCAATCGGCAGGATTGTTCGCCGTATCGCTGGGCCTGTCGCAGCTGTACGATGACGACCACGCGATGCTTGAAGCGGGGATGCCGGTCTACGATGCGCTCTATGCCTGGTGTCGTTCCTGCCAGGCAGAGACTCACAACTGGCCGCCCAACATGGCTCCGCCGAAAAGCGGCTAGAGGCTTTTCAGATCACGGCGGCACTTTCAGGCAAACCAGCGCGCCAGCTTGCCCCGGGGGCGGGTGGGCGCCGATTGTCCGGCGATCTTGAGCAGGTAATTGGCCAGAACCGCGGCCTGTTCGCGGGTCATCACAATATGATGATCGTCGATCGCGTTCTGCTTGAGCCGCCGGGTCGAGCGCACGCATTGCAGCTTGAGGTCAAGCTGCTTGCCCATCACGTGATGCCCCCAGCCGATCAGAACGCCGAAGCTTTCTTCGGCGGCCGCGTCCTCGCTCATTGCCTACTCCCATGCGGCAAGCGTTTCCGACCCGTAGGCGAGATTAGGCAACTTGCCCGGCAATGCAACGTCCGGCGTTGTGCCGATCAGGGACAGGCCCGGTGCGGGTGGTCAGGCTGCCAGCCTGAACGGCTCGATCTCGCCCGAAAGGTACTGCTTCTTGGCCTTGGCGCGGCTGAGCTTGCCCGAGCTGGTACGCGGCAGGGTGCGCGGCGGGACCAGCTCGACGATCGCCGGATGGCCCAGGATCGAGCGGACCTTGTCACGGATCGTGTCGTGCAGCTTGACCCGCTCGTCCGGATCGGAAACCCGGCAGTGGACCAGCACCGCGACCGATTCCTCGCCGCTGTCGGTCTCGACCGAGAAGGCCGCGATATCGCCGTGGTTGAACCCGGGCAGCTGTTCCACCGCCCATTCGATATCCTGCGGCCAGTGGTTCTTGCCGTTGATGATGATCATGTCCTTGGCGCGGCCGACAATGAACAGGTAGCCATCGACCAGATAGCCCATGTCGCCCGTATCGAGCCAGCCGCCCACCATGCAGGCCTCGGTCGCTTCGACGTCGCGGAAATAGCCGACCATCACCGACGGTCCCTTGCACCAGACCTTGCCGATCTTGTGGTCGCCCAGCACTTCGCCGCGCCCACCGCGAATCTCGATCGCCATGTCCTTTACGGCCTTGCCGCAGTTGACGATCGCGCGGTAGCGGGCCGGACGCGACAGATCGCGCGCCGTGCCGGACAGGCGTTCTTCCTCGACCAGTTCGACCCGGATGCCTTCGCCCGGCGGCATGATCGTCACCGCCAGGGTCGCTTCGGCCAGGCCGTAGCTGGGCAGGAAGGCGCTGGCCTTGAACCCGGCTTCGGCAAAGGCGTTGACGAAGCCCTGCATCACGTCGGGGCGGATCATGTCGGCGCCGTTCCCGGCAATCCGCCAGCGCGCCAGGTCGAAGCGTTCGGAAACGTGGCTCTGGCTGGAAATGCGCCGGGCGCAGATGTCGTAGCCGAAGGTCGGCGAATAGGACAGCGTGGTGCCCTGATTGCGGCTGATCATGTCGAGCCAGGCGAGCGGGCGGCGGGCGAAATCCTCGGTCTTGAGGTAGTCGGCCGAAACCTGGTTGGCGATCGGCGAAAGGAAGCAGCCGACCAGCCCCATGTCGTGATACCACGGCAACCACGATATGCAGCGATCGCTGGCGATCAGCTTCATCCCTTCGCCGTGGCCGGCCAGGTTGTTGAGCAGGCTGGTGTGGGTCACCGCAACGCCGTGCGGGAACCGGGTCGATCCGCTGGAATACTGCAGATAGCAGATATCCTCGCCGCGGGCCTCGGGCAGGGCGAGGTCGGGCGCTTCACCAGCCGCGAAATCTTCCCAGACGATTCCCTCGCAGCCCTGCCGCGCGGCGGCGGCCTTGGTCATTTCGGCGATTTCGGCCGGATAGAACAGCACCTTGGGGTCGCTGCTGGCCAGTTGCACCGCCAACTGGTCAATATAGGCGTCTTTGCCGCCGAAGCTGGTTGGCAGCGGCAGCGGCACCGGCCAGGCCCCGGCATAGATGCAGCCGCAGAACAGCGCGGCAAATTCCGGTCCGGTTTCGGCAATCAGGGCGATCCGGTCACCCTTCTCGATCCCGTGGGCGATCAGGCGGCGCGCCATGGCGAGCGAATCGTCACGCAGTTCGCTGAACGGATAGACCCGCTTGAGCGTGCCGCGCGGATCGTGGAAATTGAGCCCGCGGGTGCCGCTTGCGGCATAGTCCAGCGCCTCGCCAAAGGTGGCGAAGTTGGACAGGCGGCGCGGAAGTTCATCGTGGTTGGGCGTCGGCATCAATTCGATACCGCCAGTCGGCTCCATAACAGAAGCATCGGCCATGCGCGAAAAACCCGTTCTTATCAAGGCAATGTGCCAGTTGTCCGGCATCACCGCGGTGAAATGTTCAGCGCGGGCCCCTGACGCCCGCATAAGCAGGGCTCCCCAATCGGGGCACAGTGTGGCACGAATAAGGCCAATGGTAACCATTTCCCGCCCCAATTCCCGCCCCCGCCGCGCGCCAAAACCGCTTGATCCCGCGCGGCTGGAGGAGCTGGCGCTGGCCTATGTCGCCCGCTTTGCGACCAGCGCGGCCAGGCTGGAAGGATACTTGCGGCGCAAGCTGCGCGAGCGAGGTTGGGACGGCGAGGGTGAGGCGCCGGTGGCGGCGCTGGTCGCCCGGTTCGTGACCAATGGTTACGTCGACGACCTGGCCTATGCCCGCGCCAAGAGCGGCAGCCTGCTGCGCCGCGGCTATGGCCAGCGCCGCATCGGCCAGGCACTCCACGCCGCCGGGATCGACGAGCAGGTGCGCGAGGAAGTGCGCGCCGGCGAGGCGCAGCAGCGCCGCGCTGCGCTGGCCCTGGCGCAAAAGCGCAAGTTCGGGCCGTTCGGGGCGGCAGTGCTCGACCGGCCGATGCGCGAAAAGCAGATCGCCGCGCTGCTCCGCGCCGGGCACCGGCTGGAAAGTGCCCGCGAATTGGTCAATTCCCCAAACGAAGCCGCCGCGTTCGACTGGGCCGGTGAAGAAGATGGGGGCGATTGATTCGGGGTTTGCGGCTGGCCCGACTCGCCCAGCCGGTTCGCGCCGCAAGCTTCTGAATGCGCAACCTTATCTTCATCATCCGCTTATAGCCTTGGCGCATGTTCGGGCCAACGACGACCGCCGGTCTCATTGAAGAGTTTGCCAGCCGCTTCACGACCGTTAGCGGGGCGCGGTTCCTGATAGCGCCGGATGGCAAAGAGGCCTGGCCGATCACCGAGCGGGAAAGCGTTGAGTTCCTCGAACTTTACCGGCGCCGGATGATGCGGGCGCGGCTGATCCGGCGTGCCTCGCTCCTCCTGTTTCCGGCTCTGCTGATCCTTGGATGGCAGCTGCCGGGCGCGCCGCGCTGGTTCCGGGATGCCTACACCGTGCTGACCGTGCTCGCTTTGTATGCAGGGCCCTTCTGCGGCTTTCTCCAGCACAGGTTGACCAGCGACATTACCAAGGAGGGCATCGAGCGGCAGCTCAAGCGCCGCTTCTCGGTGAGCGACGAACAATCGATCACCCCAGCCGCGACCCCGCTCGCGCGTGTGGTGAGGAAGACACTGATCCTTGCTGGCGTGATCCTGATGGCCATCGAGGTCTGGCACATGATCGGCCCGCGCGAGGAATTTGCAGGGCATTTGCGCGTGCTTGCCGGCCTCACGGCGGGCAATGAAAGCCCGGTCGCGCATTTTACCGGAACGCTGACCTATATTCTCTTTTGGACGATCCTGATCGGCTCGGTGCTGCTATGGATAGACCGGCGCAAGCGGCTGCGTGCGACAATCGTGAGCCCGCCCAAGGCCGAAAAGCCAGGCGCTGATCAGAGCGACGCGGAGCAAGTCTGACGAAACAATGCTGATTGTCGGTGCGGTAGGCCCTGGGCTACGAAAATAATTATGTGTCTCCGGTCTGGATGCCTTCTCGTCGCGGCTCCACTCTGCCTGGGCCGCCTCATCACCTCACCCCTTTCCCCGCCGCGCCAATTCCGCTAACCGCGCCTCCATGGGATTCTTCGGCAAGATATTCACCTGGTGGAACGGCGCGACTGTGACCACTTCGCTCAATTCGGCGCTGACCGGCGAGAAGGTTGGCACCGACGCGCAGGGCAACGCCTATTACCGGGCGAAGAAGCCCTATCCCAAGGGCCACCCCTTTGCCGGGCGGGAACGGCGCTGGGTGATCTACAACGGCGCCAACGATGCCAGCCGGGTTCCGGCTGAATGGCACGGCTGGCTGCACGGCGCATTTGACGGCGTACCCGAATCGAACCTGCCGAGCCCAAAGATCTGGGAGGTAGACTATACCCCCAACGCCACTGGCACGGCGCAGGCGCACCGGCCCCGCCACGGGCGGACCGGCGGCGATTACGAGGCGTGGTCGCCAGAAGCCTGATGCGCCGCAGCGCCATCCTGCTGCTGGCTCCGCTGGCGCTGCCTGTCCTGGCGCTGACGGCCTGCAAGGGCGAAGGCGGCGCCGATGCCGAGGCGACCGAGGTTCCCAAGGCGGTGGCAGACGGCAACGTGGCCGGGCAAGTGGTCGAAAGCGATTATGGCACGCCGGTGAAAGACCGTGTCGCCACGCTGGGCCTGCTTAACAAACGCAACAATTCCGAACAGGACATTGTCCTCAAGACCGGCGAGGCCAAGCGGTTCGGCAACGTGGTGGTCAAACTCGCCACCTGCGAGCGCAGCCTGCCATGGGTCAGCCCGCCCGAAACCGGCGCTTTCGTGCAGGTCTTCGTCGAGCAGCGCGACACGCCGGACCAGCCGCTGACCTGGCGCAAGGTCTTTTCGGGCTGGCTGTTCAAGAATTCGCCCAGTCTCAACGTGGTCGAGCATCCGGTCTATGACGTCTGGGTCAAGGACTGCGCGATGAAGTTCCCGGGCGAGGAGGACAGCCCCGCCGCCGCCGCATCGCCCAGCAATGCGGCAAAGCCTTCGGGCAATGCCAGCCCGGTTCCGGCCGCTTCGGCCACCCCGGACCCCAAGCCCGGCGCGGGCGCCACGCCCAAACCTTCAGCCAAGCCTTCGGCCGCAGCTTCGCCTTCGGTCGAACTCTGAGCGGCGAGCAGCCGTTTCAGGTAGTCCGCCTGGCTGATCTCCACCGCGCCGAGCGAGGCGAGGTGTCCGGTCATGAACTGGCAGTCGAGCAGCGCCGCCCGCGATCGCCGCAGCGCCGCGACCAGCCAGGCCAGCGCCACCTTCGAGGCATCGGGCACCCGGCTGAACATCGATTCGCCGCAGAACACCTGGTCGAACCCCACGCCGTAGAGCCCGCCGACCATTTCGTGCCAGCGCCAGACCTCGATCGAATGGGCATAGCCAAGCTGGTGCAGCGCAACATAGGTCTGCTCGATCCGCCCGCTGATCCAGGTTTCTCCGCTATCGGCGCGCGGCGCGGCGCATTCGCGGATAACCCGCTGGAACGCGTGATTGCAGGTCACGGTGAACGGCCCGCGGCGGAGCGTTTTTGCCAGCGAGTGCGAACAGTGGAATCCGTCCAGCGGCAGGATCGCCCGGCGGCGCGGCTCGACCCAGAAAACTTCGGGATCGTCGCGCGCGTCAGCCATCGGAAAGATCCCGCTGCGATAGGCCAGCAGCAGCATGTCGGGGTCGATCGGCGGAGGCGTTGTCGGGGCGTGCACGGCAAATTCACCTATGGCCCTTTGCGTCGCGCTTGTCATCGGGCACAGTTGCGGCTAGGGGCACCACCGCCCGCAGGAGTGTAGCTCAGTTGGTAGAGCATCGGTCTCCAAAACCGAGGGCCCACGGTTCGAGTCCGTGCACTCCTGCCAGCGCTGCTCCCGCCAAGCCGAACGAAGCGATGCCTGAAGACGCCGAACCAGTGCCTTCCCTGCCGCATCGCACCAGCCCCAAAACATGGCTGATGGGTGAGCCCGGACCGCGCGAGTTCGTGTGGCTGGGCGTGGTGCTGGCGCTGCTTTCCGCGCTGCCGGTGCTGGTCGCGACCTATCCGCAACTGGTCGATTATCCGGCGCATATGGCGCGTTTCCATATCATGCTGGCGCGCGATTCCAGTCCGTGGTTGCAGCAATACTACACCTTTGACTGGCGCTGGATGGGCAACCTGGGCGCCGACATGCTGATTCGCCCACTTGCGGCGATCATGCCGCTGGAAACCGCCGGGCGGGTGATCGCCGGGATCATTCCGCCCTTGACCGCCGCGTCGCTGCTGACCGCGGAATGGGCAGTGCGGCGGCGGATCGGCATGGCCTCGCTACTTGCCTTTGCTTTCGTCTGGTCGCCCGGCGCGCTGCTGGGCTTTCTCAACTTCGGGCTGGCCCAGGCCGCGGCGCTTTTTGCCTTTGCGTTGTGGGTCAAGCTTGATGGCAAGCCGTGGCGCGCCCCGCTGTTCGTGCCGATCGGGGTGTTCGTCTGGCTGTGCCATGTTTCGGGCTGGGGGATCCTGGGGATCATGGTATTCGGCTATGAATGGCACAAGGACAAGTCGTGGCGTGCCTTCGTGGCGCCCTGGCCGCTGTTCTTCCCGTTCGTTTCGCTGCTGCTCAACGCCAGTCCCGGCCAGCCGCCCAGCTATGGCCCGGCCCCCCAGTTCTACAAATGGTCGAGCTGGAAGCAGGCGATGCGCGGGACCTTCCAGTGGGTCGACTATGGCATGGCGATCGGGGTCTGCCTGCTGCTGGCGGTTTCGCTGTTCTTCAAGAAGTGGGATGGCAAGCTGGGCTGGGCGGCGGCGATCATGCTGCTGTCCTCGCTGGCCCTGCCGCGCCACATCTTTGGCGGAGACCTGGTCGATGCGCGGATGATCTCGGCCGGGCTGATGGTCGGGGTGCTGTGCCTGTCGTGGCGGGCGCCGCGCTGGATCGTGCTGCTGGTCCCGGCGGTGTTCCTGTTCCGCCTGGCCTATACCACGATCGACTGGAGCCGCGATTCGCGCGAGACGGCCTCCGCGCTCGAAGCGCTGGACGGGCTGCCCAAAGGCGCGCGGATCGCATCCTACGTGGTCACCGAACGCAGCGAATGGGGCTATAATGGCAAGGAGCACATCTGCGGCTATGCCGTGATGCGGCTCGACGCGCTGAGCAATTGCAACTTTGCGCTGCCCGGAATCCACATGATCACGATCCGCGAAGGCGGCCCGTTCTTCCGCGATCCGTTCCACCGGCTGAATCACCACGCCGGCCGCAAGATCGACATCTCGGACTATAACCCGGCCTTCAAGGCCGAGTGGCTGTGGTACGTCGGCCAGGAAATGCCCTACAAGCTGCCGCCGGGATACGAAGTGGTAAAGCGCGGGCACACCTGGTTCCTTGCCCACCGGCCGCTGCCCAGGACGCCTGAGACATGAGCAGCCGGGAGCGACTTGCAAAACCATCGGGGCGTAGCTAAGTGGCCTTTCGTCTTCCGCGACAAGAAGAACATTGCTGCCCCTCCCGGCCAAGCTGGCCCTCCAGCTGCCGGGGCGGCGCTGTCCCCTTGGCGTAAGACATGAGATAAACCGTTCGAGGCGAGTGAGCAGCAAATGGCCAAGTTCAACCCAGGCGAATTCATGCGCCAGGTTCAGACCGAAGCGCGCAAGGTCGTATGGCCCAGCCGCCAGGAAACCACGACCACGGCGATCTTCGTCGGGATCATGATGGTCCTGCTCGCGGTATTCTTCCTGACGGTCGACACGATTTTCGGCAAGGCCGTCCAGTTCCTCCTCTCGCTGGCCTGAGCGCCGGCTGCACTAGACAGAGATTTTGAAAATGGCTCGCTGGTACATCATCCACGCCTATTCCGGCTTCGAAAACAAGGTGCGGGAGCAGATCCTCGCCGATGCGGAGCGCATGGGGCTCGAAGCCCTGGTCGAAGCGGTCGAAGTGCCGCACGAGACCGTCACCGAGGTGAAGCGCGGCAAGAAGGTTCAGGTCGAACGCAAGACCATGCCCGGCTACGTGCTGGCCAAGCTGGCGCTCAACGACGATGTCTATCACCTGGTCAAGAACACCCCCAAGGTGACCGGCTTCCTTGGCCCCAACGGCAAACCCCAGCCGATCACCGAGCGTGAGGCCGCGCGGTACTTTGGTGCGCGCGACGCGGCCGCGGCCGAGCCCAAGAAGCACGTTTCGGTCGATTACGAGATCGGCGATTCGGTCAAGGTGCTCGACGGCCCGTTCAACTCGTTCACCGGCCTGGTCGAAGAGCTCGACTTCGACAAGAACCGGGTCAAGGTTTCGGTCAGCATCTTCGGCCGCGCTACCCCGGTCGAGCTGGATTTCGAACAGGTCGAACTGGCGAAGTAAGCGCCGGTTACTTCCCGCAGACCGCGGCGTTGCCGCGGTCCGCGACCAGTCCGCCGCCGGACCGCATGGTTGAAATCACGATGCCCTGGCGTTCGCACCGGCGCAGCTGAAAGCGCACCTTGCGGTTGCGAAAGTCGAGGCTGACCCGGCGGAAGGTCTCCATCAGGTCGGTGCCAAGCAGCAGCGCGGGCTGTTTGTTCAGGCCAAAGACCTCGAACGGGGGAACGTCGGCGAAGGCGATCGGCACATTGGTCAGGATCACCGCACCAAGCCGGACTTCATCGACCAGCGCGATGTCGAGATCGACTTTCTTGCCGGTCACTCCCGTAACCTCGAGCCGGGTCCACTGCACGTTGCGGCGGCGCATGATCTTTTCGCGCAGCGCCGAATTGCCTATCGTGATTTCCGAACCGGTATCGACCACCGCGCTCACCGGCATGCCGTTGGCCTTTGCCTGGGTCAGGATCAGTTGCCCGCGCTTGAGCCGGGCCGTCACGACGATCTCGCCATCGAGCATTGGCGCGGGGGCCCGCGCATCGGATACGGTGATCGTGCGCTTGTCGAAATCGAGCACCAGCCGCTGCTCAACCAGCGCATCCAGCCCGATCATCCCGGTTGCGCCAATGTCGCGTTCCTCAAGGCGCGGCAGTTCGAGATCCGTGAAGGTATTCGATCCGACCTGCAGCGAATCGACCAGAACCCGATCAACCCGGCGCGATTCGGTAACGCCGTTGAGCATTACCGGTCGGCCCAGCGGCAGGTCCAGCGCGGTCGCAAGCCGGGTGCCGACGACCGAGGTGTCGGCCCCGCTATCGACCACGAAACGGTAGGGTCCGGTGCCGTTGACCCCGACATCGACGGTCAGGCGCGTGCGCAGCTTGCGCGCGGCAAGTTCCTCGCCTTCGATGGTCAGGCTGTCGTCGATCACCGCCGGGGCAAGCGGCTTCATCCTGGCAGCGGGATCAAGCGGCTTGCGCCCGCCCGAAGCGCCCAGGCTGCCGGTCATCAGGAGCGCCGCGCCCAGGGCCAGCAGGGCGCGACTGCGTCGCAGGGCAATCCGGTTGGGGCTTGTCATTGCGCCAAGCTAGTCGATCGCCGTGCCGGGGGCCAGCGAAGGTCGACAAAGGTTGCATTCCGTCCGACTTTCGCCTAGGCGCGCGCCTTCTCCGGGGTTCGCCCTGGTGATTCCGTGCGGGAGAAGGGCCACTGGCCCTTTGCTTGACCGCTCACTCTGAGGGTCTGCCCCGGCAGCCCGACAGGAAGAAAGGAGGCCATGTCGTGGCCAAGAAAATTGAAGGCTATATCAAGCTGCAGGTGCCTGCGGGCAAGGCAACGCCGTCCCCGCCGATCGGCCCTGCGCTGGGTCAGCGCGGCGTGAACATCATGGAATTCTGCAAGGCGTTCAATGCCGCCACGCAGGACCTTGAAGCATCGATGCCGATCCCGACGATCATTACTGTCTATGCCGATCGCAGCTTTACCTTCGTCACCAAGACTCCGCCCGCCAGCTTCCTGATCAAGAAGGCCGCCGGTCTCAAGTCGGGCTCGAAGGAGCCGGGCAAGGTTTCGGGCGGTTCGATCAAGCGTTCGCAGCTCGCCGAAATCGCGCAGACCAAGTTCAAGGACTTGAACGCGAACGATATCGAACAGGCAACCAAGATCATCGAAGGCTCCGCGCGTTCGATGGGCCTCGACGTGGTGGAGGGCTAAGAACATGGCACAGACCAAGAAGAGCAAGGCGCTGGCCGAAAAGCTGGGTGACAACCAGGCGCTGCACGGCGTCGATGCCGCAATCCAGCTGCTCAAGGACCTCAAGACCACCAAGTTCGACGAGAGCCTGGAAGTCTCGCTCAACCTCGGCGTCGATCCGCGCCACGCTGACCAGATGGTCCGCGGGATGGTCGTGTTGCCCTCGGGTACCGGCAAGGACGTCAAGGTTGCGGTCTTCGCCCGCGGTGACAACGCCGAAAAGGCGCTCGCCGCCGGGGCCGACAAGGTTGGCGCCGAAGACCTGCTGGAAGACATGCAGGCCGGCAATCTCGACTATGGCCGCGTGATCGCCACGCCGGACATGATGGGCGTCGTCGGTCGCCTGGGCAAGGTGCTGGGTCCCAAGGGCCTGATGCCGAACCCCAAGCTGGGCACCGTCACTCCGAACGTCGCCGAAGCGGTCAAGGCTGCCAAGGGCGGCCAGATCGAATTCCGCGTCGAAAAGGCCGGGATCATCCACGGCGGGATCGGCAAGCTTTCGTTCTCGAACGAAGCGCTCAAGGCCAACTTCGACGCCTTCGTCGATGCCGTGGTCAAGGCCAAGCCTGCGGGCGCCAAGGGCAAGTACGTCCGCAAGGTCGGCCTGTCCTCATCGATGGGCCCGGGCCTGAAGATCGACCTGACCGAAGTGCAGGGCGCCTAAGCCCACGCACATCGCGATTGAAGGGGCCGGGGGGAAACCTCCGGCCCTTTTCGTTTGGATACGGCGATGGTTTGAGGTGCGGCGGACAGCGCCAGCAATCAGGTGCGCAGCAATTGATGCAGGCGCTGTTCCGCTCCCAGTTTGCGCGCGATTGCCTTGGTGCCTCTGATCGTGCGTTCGAAACCGCGGTGCGCGGCCAGCAGGCCGCGGTGGGACAGGCTCGGTTCAAGCAGGACGAGCGATTCGCATTCGATTCCATCGGTTCCAAACAGCGCCTTGTGCGGGCCTTCGCCTTCGGTGAAATCGAAGTAGGTAAAGCGGCGTTCGGCGAACAGCCGTTCCAGCGCGCCAAGAAACAGCACGGTGCCGGGAGAAAGCCCCGCCAGGCTGGGATCAAAGCCCAGGTGGGCAAAGATGACGGTCTCTCCATGCACGGGCAGAAAAAGATAGGCGGCCGGCTGTCCGTCACGAAACAGCAGGTAGGCGCGGACCCGGTCCTGCGCCGCCAGATCCAGCATCCGGGCACGGGCCGCAGCATCGCCGGGCAATCCCGCATCGAGCAGCCTGGCCTGGTAGGTTCGTTGCGATAAGGGCAAGGCCAGGCGCAGGAACTCCTCGAACTGCGCCGTTCCGCGGTATTCGCGCACATCGAGCGCGCCCGCATTCGCATCGGCAAAGCGCCGCGCCTTGCGCCGCATCGTCTGGCGGGTCTTGGCGGAATGCAAGTTCATGTAGTCATCGAAGCTGGACTGCATCCGGATGAAGTTCCGCCGGTAGCGGTTGATCATTCCTGGCAGAAGGCCGGGGTAGGCCGCGATCAGGGCATCGTGCTGGTCGGTCGGGATCGAGCGCACGCGCAAGCCGGTTCGGTCGGCAAGGTCGGGTCTTGCTGGCCAGCGTTGCAACAGAATGTCATCGAGGGTGAACGCCAGCCGCGCCAGCCTGAGCTCGATCGTCAACAGGCGGCGGGAACCCACCGTGAAGGCCACGCGTTCCTTGCCCGTGGGCATGCCGCGCCGTCAGTTCCGCATCCAGGCAGTTCGTTGCGGCCCGCTGCCAGGCCTTCGCGCCGAATGGATACTTCGTCCAAGCGAAAGGGGGCACAGGGATTCGGCGCAGAATCCATCCCGATGATTTCTCGGGACAACAACAGCCAATGTGCAAGTGAACACGGACACCCCCTTGAAAAGACTCAGCCCTGGGTGCGCCCGTTTAGTCCAAAGATAATCGAATTCGCGGCCTGTTACAAACAAATGTAAAGCTCGGTTCGGAAATGGAATCCGATCAGGCGGTGTTCGTGCGCCGTGCGTTTTTTTGACAAGCCTTACAGGTTGGCTCTGGTGTAACATTCCACCACATAGGCCAGCGGCCGCCCATCGGGCAGGACCAGCCGTGCGGTATGCGACAGAATGGTTCGGCGCGGACAGAACCCCGCCGCGCCGCGGACCGTGCTCAACCGCTCGCGCTTGAAGTTCAGCGGCGCGGTGACCTGGCCAAACGGCGCATCGCTGCGTCCCAGCGCATCGTTCATGTCCGGGGTCAGCCGTTCCTGGACGTACCAGATGTGCGCCTCGGACAGAACTTTGCCGCCGCACCGCAGCCGGACGTGGCGATAGCCCAACGGCAGATCCCCACCTGGCCCCATAGCCGCGTGGAGATCGATCGGAATGGTGCCGCGATAGTGCCGTTCGACTACCTCGGCGCGGATCCCCCGATCGCGGGCCAGGTGCCGCGATTCGCACCATTGGCGCAGCGCGGCGGTGGCGCTGTCCCGCGCGGCAAGGGTCTGCTCGAACTGGTCGAGCGTGGTCGGCGGGGGTGCCGCACCTGCCAGCAGCAGCGCAAGCAGCATGTCAGACCCCGCCCGGCACCGCTTCCCGGCCCAGCGCGCGCAGGCCGATGGTCAGCGCTTCGCAGCAATCCTCGAGCTGCCCCTCATCGACCGAGCGGACCACGAAGTTGGCCCCGACCTTGCCCTCGCGGAAGAACGGATAGGATCCGATCGCACAGCCTTCGTGCGCCCGTTCAGTCTCGCGCAGCAGATCAGCCACTTCGCTTTCCTGGACCCAGCTCCCAATCGTCTGCGACAGCACCGGCAGCCCGCCTTCAAGCGTGCCGGTCAGCGCATCGAGCATGCCCGCGGTGATCGAGGGGACGCCCGCCATCAGGAACACGTTGCCGATCCGGATCCCAGGTGCGCCGGACATGCGGTTGGGAATCAGTTCGGCCCCGTCAGGCACGCGGGCCATCCGCAGCCGCGCATCGTTCAGTCCGCCGCGGGTGGCGTAATAACGCTCAAGAATCGCGCGGGCATCGGGGTGGATCACCACGCCCACACCCAGCGCCGCGGCCACGGCATCAACCGTGATGTCGTCATGGGTCGGACCGATCCCGCCGGTGGTGAACAGATAGTCGTTTGCTTCGCGCAGCGCGTTGACCGCCGCGACGATCGCCGCGGTATCATCGGCCACAACCCGCACTTCGGACAGGCGAATGCCCTGGACATTGAGCCAGGCTGCTACCTGGGCGACATTCTTGTCCTGGGTGCGGCCGGACAGGATCTCGTCACCGATGACGAGCAGGGCGGCCTTCCAGATGCGCGGTGAATCGGTCATGCTTTGACGCTAGGGCAAATCCTAGGCCCCGACCAGTTCCCGCGCCCGGGTGAAGTGCATCACCCCGTCATCGATCGGCGCCTGGCGCATGTCGACCCGGTCGCGGCGATAGTCCTGGTTGAGCCGCCACGGCAGGTTGGGCGCGTTCTTGGGCATCATGTCCTTGCCGCGCTCAAGGTAACCGGAGGAAAAGTCCGCGAAGACGTCATCCGGTTCAAGCCCGGCGTCTTCGGGCAGCGCAGGCGTTGCCGCAACCGCACCATAGGCGTCCATCTGCTTCAACAGCCGGGTTACGTATTCGCCGATGATATCGACCCGCAGCGTCCAGCTTGCATTGATATAGCCGAACACAGCGGCCAGGTTCGGCACGTTCGAGAACATGCAGTTGCGGTAGTAGAAGGTCTTGCCGAAATCGACCGGCTTGCCATCCAGCGAGATTGCAATCTTGCCGGCCACCGCCAGGTTCAGCCCAGTTGCGGTGACGATCACGTCGGCATCGAGGTGATTGCCGGACTTGAGCTTGATCCCGGTGGCATCGAAACTGTCGATGTGGTCGGTCACCACGCTGGCCTTGCCCTGGTTGACCGCGTCGAAAAAGTCCGCGTCGGGCACCAGACACAACCGCTGTTCCCACGGGTTGTAGGGCGGCACGAAGTCTGTCTGGTTGAAATTGGGCCCCAGGTTCTTGGCGGTTTCGGCCAGGATGAAGTCCTTGGCCTTTTCGGGGTTCTTGCGCACGCGCTTGAACATCAGGTCCTGCATGGTGATGTTCTTGAACCGGGTGAGGGCATAGGCCACCTTTTCCGGCAGCACCTTGCGCATGCCGTTGGCGATCGCATCGCGGGCCGGACGGCTGACCATGTAGGTGGGCGTGCGCTGCAACTGAGTGACGTGCGCCGCGCCGGAATGGGCCATGGCCGGAACGATCGTAACCGCAGTGGCGCCTGATCCGATCACGACCACCTTCTTGCCGGTGTGATCGAAGTCCTTGGGCCAGAACTGCGGGTGGATGATCGTGCCCTTGAACTTGTCGCGGCCCTTGAAGCCCGCGTCGTAGGGGCTGTCATAGTCATAGTAGCCAGAGCCAAGGAACAGGAACTTGCCTTGAAAGCGCCGATGGGTTCCATCGTTCTGTTCGGTCGTCACGGTCCAGCGGGCGGTCTTGCTGTCCCAATCGGCTGAAAGCACTTTCTGGCCAAAGCGCATGGTCTCATGCAGGCCATGCTGGCCGGCGATGTCATTGAGGTATTCGAGGATCGAGGGGCCATCGGCGATCGACTTTTCATGCTTCCACGGGGCGAACGAGAAGCCCAGGGTGTGCATATCGCTATCGCTGCGGATCCCGGGATAGCGGAACAGATCCCAGGTTCCGCCCAGGTTCTCGCGCCGGTCAAGCATCGCGAAGGTCTTGCCGGGGCAATCGCGCTTCATGTGAACGGCCATCCCGATACCGGAAATTCCCGCGCCAACGATGATCATGTCGAGGCATTCTTCGATAGGCGTCACCGCGTTCATGACTGGCTTCTCCCGCTCATTGACATTGGTGTCAGTAATTAGCCGTGCGCTTAACATCATGGGGATGGGATTGCCAGCGTCAAGCCGCTTTGGCACACCGCCGCCATGGCGATCATAGCTTCGCGCCGTTATATGAACGGCCAACCTTCCGAACATGCCCTGCCGATTGACGGGAAGGAGCGCGTGGCCCTGCCGGCCCATGCGTTCGATTGGGTCGGACTGGCCGATCCGGGCATGGAGGAAATGAACCTGGTCTGCGCCCAGTTCGGGCTCCACCCGCTCGCGGTAGAGGACGCGCTCAACCCCACCCAGCTTCCCAAGGTGGAGACCTACGGGCAGCAACTGTTCATCGTCGCGCGCAGCGCGGCGTTGGAAGAGGGCGAGAACATCGCCTACGGCCAGACCGCGATCTTCCTTGGCCGCGATTTCATCGTCACGGTCCGGATGGGTTCGACCCGGGCGCATTCGGCTTTGCGGGCGCGGCTGGAAAGCAACGCCGAACGGCTGGGCGAAGGGCCTGACTATGTCGCGCATGCCGTGCTCGATTTCCTGGTTGATGGCTATCAGCCGATCCTCGAGCGGTACGAGGAAAGCGTCCAGGCGCTTGAAGACCGGGCGATCGACGAGTTTCCCGAGCCTTCGACCCTGCGGCGGATCTTCCGCCTGCGCCGCCAGTTCCGCCGGTTCGTGCGGATCGTCGGCCCGATGGAAGAAGTGTGCGAGCGGCTTTCGACCACCGAACTGCCGATGGTCGATCCCGGCGCGCGAATCTGGTTCCGCGATGTGCTCGACCATGTCCGGCGCACGCTGGTGCGGATGAACGGGCTGCGCGATACGCTTGCGTCGATCGTCGAAACCGCCGCCCTGCTCGAACAGCACCGCCAGGGCGACATGACCCGGCAATTGGCGGCCTATGCAGCGATCCTGGCGGTGCCGACCGCGATCGCCGGGATCTATGGGATGAATTTCGAATATATGCCCGAACTGCACAGCAAATGGGGCTATCCGGCGGTGTGGGCGGTGATTCTGGCGATTTGCGGCGGTCTGTGGCTGCGCTTCCGCCGGATCGGCTGGCTCTGACGTGGCCGGGCAAGGCTCGTCCCGCGTGATCCTGACCGCGCTGGCGGCCAATGTCGGGATTGCGATCGCCAAGTTCGTCGCGGCGGGGATCACCGGATCCTCGGCGATGATCACCGAAGGCGTCCACAGCCTGGTCGACAGCACCAACCACGTCCTGCTGCTCTATGGCAACAAGCGCAGCCGCAAGCTGGCCGATGGCATGCATCCGCTGGGCTATGGGCGCGAACTCTATTTCTGGTCGTTCGTGGTCGCGATGCTGGTCTTTACGCTGGGCGCGGGCGTCTCGGTCTACGAAGGCGTGCTGCATATGCTTGAGCCGGAACCGGCCAGCGACCTCAGGATCGCCTTCATCGTGCTGGGCGTGGCCGGGGCGCTGGAAGGCTGGTCGACCTGGGACCACCGTAAGCAAGCAGGCGGTGATCGACGACGGCACGCGCCTGCTTGAGATCACGATAACCGTGCTGGCGGTGGCGGCGGCGGCGCTGATCGCCTTCATCGCCTTTTGCGTGCGTTACATGCTGAAGCGGGCGCTGGTGCCGCTGGCCGAAACCGCCGAGGTCATGACCGCGATGGCGGCGGGGGATCTCGAAACGGGTCGCCGCGCCGATCACCGCCAGGACGAGATTGGCGACATGACCCACGCGATCGAGGTGTTCCGAACCGTCTCGTTCTCTCAGCGCGAGGCCCAGATGCGCCAGCAGCGTGTGGTGGAGCTGCTGTCCGCCTCGCTCGAAAAGCTGGCTGCCGGCGATCTTGCCCAGCGCATCGACGAACCGTTCGCCGAAGAATACGAAGCGCTGCGCGGCACGTACAACACGTCGCTGGAGCTGCTGTCGAACCTCATCGCCACGGTTTCCGGAGCGGCCAAGGGGGTTTCGGTGGGTGGCGCCGAGATCCGCGCGGCATCGGATGACCTTGCCGTGCGCAACGAGCGCCAGGCCAGCTTCGTCGAGGACATCGCCGCCGCGCTCGAACAACTCGTCAGCAACGTGCGGGACACGACCGACGGCACGATCGAAGTGCGCAGCGGCATTTCCGATGCCCACGAAGTGGCGGAACAGAGCGGGCAGGTTGTCAGCGACGCGATCGCGGCGATGGCGGCGATCGAGGCCGGCGCCAACGAGATCACCCATATCATCGGCGTGATCGATGGCATCTCGTTCCAGACCAACCTGCTGGCCCTGAACGCCGGTGTCGAAGCGGCGCGGGCGGGCGAAGCG
>JBJTMC010000081.1:0-2984 GCA_046063325.1 Novosphingobium sp. | reverse complement strand
AACGGGAATGATGAACGGGTCCGAGCCGGTGGCGATCAGCAGCCGATCGTATGGCTCGACCCGGCCCGAGCGCGCGATCACGGTCTGGTTGGCGCGGTCGATCGCCGCGACCGGATCGCCCGATACCAGCGTGATCGCGTTATCCGCGTACCACGCGGCATCGTTGATCACGATTTCGTCAAAGCTCTTTTCGCCCGCCAGAACAGGAGAAAGCATGATCCGGTTGTAATTGACCCGCGGCTCCGCGCCGAAGATCGTCACCGCATAGCGGCCGGGATCGCGCGCAAGGATTTCCTCGACCGCGCGGCAGCCGGCCATGCCGTTGCCGATCACGACCAGGCGTTCGGCCCGGCCGTCCGGCGGGAGTTTGAAAGTCGCTGGCGCGTTCACCGGTCTGCTCCTTGCACCGCGCGCATACGAAAAAGCCGCCTCGAAACGGTCCGGCTGGACCTTTCGGGCGGCTTCGTTGCCACGCATTGTTCAAATTGGGCGGAATGCTGGTTCGCCCGTCCTTGGGCGGCATCGATCGCTTGGATGGGAGACTAAGCGATTCGGCGCGCCCAAGGCAAGCGGTTTTTGTGCGGTGCAGCATTCCTCTTCGGAACGGGCTGGAACTAATACGCAAACTCGACCTGCAGCCACGCTTTCTGCGTATCCGCGCCAAGTTCGTCCGCTTTGTAGTCCGCATATTTCGCAAGAAGGTTGAACCGTCCAAGCTTGAAACCCAGCGCGGCGTTCCACTCGTCGCCGTAGTGCAGTCCGCCCAGATCACTCTCGAAGCGGTGCCAGGTCACCCCCAGGTTCAGACCGGGTAGCGCCCTGACCCTGGGAAGCTTGAGTGCCCCGCCAAGGTAGAAGTCCTCCAGCCCGTTCGCCGGGGTGGTGAGAAACTGGTCAGCCCAGCCGTTGAACTTGTGCAGCGTCGCCAGCGGGGTCTGCACCGCGCGGCCGTTGCTGGCGCCAAGCTGCTCGAACCCGGCAAGCCCTGATACCGGGCCGAGCGTCAGTCCGGCCTCGGCGGCGATGTAGTCGGCGGCGAAGTCGACCGGGTTGTCCCGCCAATCGGACTGGCGTGCAAAGCTGGCACTCAGCGCGAGCGTGGCCTTGGGGGATAGCTTGAAGCTTGCCGCTGCGCGCAGGCCGTAGGTCTGGGTATCGGCGTTGAGCGTGGCGAGTGCGCCCACCTGCGCCGCGGGATCGAAATCGAGCAGGTAGGCAAAGCCCTTGACCTGCACCGGACCCAGCTTCGCGCCCACGCCCAGGAAGCCGAAGTCGCCAGCGAAGGCCGTGCGCGGTCCGGCCTCGACTCCCCAGATGGTGCGCTGGCTGACTGCCCAGGTCGCATCAAGCGTGACCGGGCCGAACCGGCCTTCGCCGCGCAGCGCGTCAAAGGTCTGCTCGTTCTGCCGCCAGCCGGCCGAGCCGACCCAGCGCTGATCGTCGAGGTTGATCCGCTGCCGTCCGATCGTCACCGCACCCGCCTTGCCCCGGTACTGCAATTGCAGCCGGTTGAGCTCGACGTTCATCGGATCACCGACCACGGCAAAGCCCGGGCGGCGCTGGCTGTCGGCAATCGCGAAGGGGAAGGCGTTGTAATCGTCGACCAGTGCCAGCGTGCCCTCGGCCTCGGCCAGCAGCGACAGACCGCTGTTGTGCTTGATCTCGGCCCCGGCGCGCAGCCGCAGGGTCACGGCATCGGCATCGAGCGTCGGGGTGTCGACATGCTCAAAGCGCAGGCGGCCTTCGGCGATCGGGTCGATCGTCAGCGTCCCGTCGACCTTCACCGGATCGCCCCATTGGGCCTTGGGAGGTGCCGCGAATGCCGGAGCGGAGACAAATGTGGCGGCGGCGCAAAGCAGGGTGCACAGTTTCATGGGGTTCCTCCCGGAAAGGGTTGGTCAGCCTGGCAGGCATCCTGTCCCTGATCCGCTGCCGCTGGCGGGCAGTCGGACCGGGCGGGGCGCGGCGGCCCCGCCCCGTTCTGACCTCAGATCCGCGCGCCTTGCAGCGCGGCGCCCCAGGTGGTCCGCCAGCGGCGCTTGACCGCGGTCAACCCGACCAGCGCGACGACCGCGAGTGCGGCGAAGATCAGGAACCCGATCGAGCTGCTGCCGGTCGCCTTCTTGATCGCGCCGAGCGAGCTTGCGAGATAAAACCCGCCGATCCCGCCGCCAAACCCAACGAGCCCGGTCATTACCCCGATCTCCTTGCGGAACCGCTGCGGCACCAGCTGGAACACCGCGCCGTTGCCGATCCCAAGCGTGCCCAGGACCAGAACGAACAGCGTGACGGCGATGGCGATGCCTGACGTTGCCACCGTGGCGACTGCGGCGAGCAGGATCGCGGCGAGGACATAGACCAGGCTCAGCGTCTTGATCCCGCCAAACCGGTCCGCCATCGCCCCACCGACCGGGCGCAGCAGCGAACCCAAGAACACCGCAACCGCCGTGCAATATCCGGCGACCACCGGGGTTACTCCAAAGGTATCGGCATAGAAGGTCGGCAGCGAACTCGACAGGCCGACGAACCCGCCGAAGGTGACGAAGTAGAACAGCATGAACCACCACGCGTCAGCCTCTTTCAGGACCGCGGCGTAGGCGGTGATCGGCTTGGGCGCAGGCTGGTCCGGGCTGTCCTTGGCGGCGAACAGGTAATAGACGAACACCAGGGTCAGCGGGATCAGCGCCAGCCCGAACACGTTGTTCCAGCCGTAAGTCTTGGCCAGCAGCGCCGCGAACAGCGAGGCGAGCACAGTGCCCGAATTGCCCATCCCGGCGATGCCCATCGCCTTGCCCTGATGCTCGGGCGGATACCAACGGCTGGCGAGCGGGAGCGAGACGGCGAAGCTCGCCCCGGCAAAGCCCAGGATCACCCCGACCGCCAGCGTGCCTTCGTAGGTCGAGACCCCGAACCACCAGGCGATGAACAGCCCGGCGATCACTACCACCTGGTTGATGATGCCGGTGGCCTTGGGTCCGATCCGG
>JBJTMC010000080.1:0-9307 GCA_046063325.1 Novosphingobium sp. | reverse complement strand
AGTCTGTCCACCGCAAGGACGGGGTTATCCACCGTCAATACGGCCATCTGTGGATAAAACCGTCATTTTCTGCTTGCGCGACTCACCTTCGAGGCGCAGCTTCAAGTCATCGAGACGGTTGAACCGAACTTGAAGTTCCGGCGGGAAACCGCTGAAACGGAAAGGGAAAACCAGACCCATCGATCTGGCGGCGATGCCCGCAGCAGTGTCGGAAAACACGCCTCAGGAAGACCTCGGTCGGAATCTGGCGAACCGCAGATGCAGCGAACGGCGCGCAGTCAGCAGGCTGCTTCACCAGCGGCCGGAAAGGATGGATGGAAAGCGGCGCTTCACGCGGTGCGGACCAACCGGACGGAACGGCAAGGCGGAGTTGCAGTCACGGAACCGCCAGGCGGAAGGAATGGGTCGAAAGGCCTGGACCGACCGCCTGACGGAACCGGACGCCGGCAGCGGTGCCCAGGCGATGAAAGCCGGTCCTTACGGACCACCGAGCAGCCGATAACGCGGAGAACGAGCCGCAAGGGTCGAACGAAGCAGTTAGAGAGCTCCCTCGGGTACGGCGATCGCCCAAGTCGCCCGGAACCAGAGCAGGCGAGCGTGGGGCTGGTGGAAACACCGGCCCCATTTGTTTTTGGGGGCTCATCGCACGAACAGGCTCGCCAGCTCCACATGCGTTGACCAGCGGAACTGGCCAACCGGGTGCAGTTCCTTCTGTTCAAATCCCGCCTCGACCAGCAGCGCGGCATCCCTCGCCCAGCTGGAAGGGTTGCAGCTGATATAGACTACCCGACTCACCGTGCTTTCGGCGATCCGCTCCACCTGTTCGCGGGCACCGGCGCGCGGCGGGTCGAGCAGGACGGCGGAAAAGCGGTTGAGTTCCTCAGCCAGCAGCGGATTGCGGAACAGGTCGCGGTGAAGGGTGTGGACCGGCCGCCCGGAAATGCCCGCCGCCGCCTTGCAGGCGAGGTGCGCGTCGCGCGCAGCCTCGGCGGCGAGCACCCTGGTCCCCGGCCCCGCCAGCGCAAAGGCGAAGGTGCCAAGGCCCGCGAACAGATCCGCCACGGTTGCGCAGCCTGCAAGCCACTCGCGCGCGGCCGCCACCAGCGCCGCCTCGCCGTCCTCGGTCGCCTGGAGAAAGCTGCCCGGCGGGAACGGAACCGCTACGCCGGACAGGGTGACGGTGACCGGCTCCGGCTCCCACACCGTGTCCGGTCCGTAGCCAGCGTCGAGCGTCAGCCGCGCAAGGCCATTGTCACGTGCGAAATCGAGCATGGCCTCAGTCAGCGTCAATCCCTCGGCGGTAAGCCCCTTGATGCCCAGATCAACGCCCTGGTCGGTAAGGGTCAGTTCGATATCCGCCGCCATGCGGGCGTGGGAATGTTTGCCCTTCTTCGGCCTTTCCTGCCCCTGTCCAAGTCGGATCAGCAGGCCCCGCAGCGGCGCGATAAGCGCGGTCAGTTCGCTCCGCAGCACCGGGCATTCGGCCAGTTCGACCAGTCGGTGCGACGCGGCCTCGCGGTAGCCAATCACTACCCGCCCTTGCGAGCTTTCCGCCCGCAGAGAGGCGCGGCGGCGGCTTCCGGACGGCGAGAGATGCGGGGATGCGATGTGTTGCGCGCCAAGCCCGTGCGCGCTTGATGCATTGCTCACCCGCGCCTCTACGAACTGGGCCAGCGTCTCCTCGTCAAGCTGCTGCAACTGGCACCCGCCGCAGCGGCCGAAGTGACGGCACGGCGGCGGAACATGATGCGGCCCCCATTCCAGCGAGCCATCCTCGCCCAACAGGTCGCCGGGGGCCGCGCCCCAGGCGAACCGGCCCGATGCGGTGACGCCGTCGCCCTTGGCGGCTATGCGGATGATTTCTTCGGGTGCGCTCACAGGCAGGCGGCGTAGGCGCTCCGCACTTGCGCGGCAAGCTCCGCGGCGCGGAAAGCCGGAGGGCAAAGCCGCGCCGCCTCGGCATGCAGCCACAGGCCCTGGCAGGCTGCTTCGAAGCCCTCGACCCCGCAGGCAAGCCGACTGGCGATGGTTCCGGCCAGCACATCGCCGGTCCCGGCGGTCGACAGCCAGCTGACCCCGCGCGGAGCAAAGGCCACCTGGCCATCGGGCGCAGCAACCACGCTGTCCGGTCCCTTGGCTACCACCACCATGTTCGCCGCCTTGGCCAAACCCAATGCGCGGTCAGCCTTGCTACCCGACCCATCAAGATCAAAGGCCCGTTCCAAACTGAACAGTTCGCCTTCGTGGGGGGTGGCAATCAGCGGTGCGTTGCGCTCGGCCAGGCTGCGCGGGCCAAGCAAGACCAGCGCATCGGCATCAAGTACCGCCGGGCGCTGCTCGGACAAGACAACCGCCAGGGTCTCGCGCGCGGCGCTGTCACGGCCCAGGCCGGGTCCGACCAGCAGTGCGGAAATGCGCTTGTCCAGCAAGGCTTCGGCAAGCGGTTGGGAATCCACCACCAGATCGCACGGCACGTGCGTTTCCGCGGCGCCAAACAGCTTTACATAGCCCGTGCCCGCGCCTTGCGCCGCGCTGGCCGCCAGCGTTGCTGCCCCGGGCATCGCGCCGACCACCACGCCCAGCATCCCGCGCGTGTACTTGTGGGCATCATCGGCCGGTGCGCTCAGCTTCGGGCGGGAAACGACCCGCGCTGAGCCCGCCACCGGTTCCAACCCGATCCCGGCAAGCCGCAGTGCCCCCATCTGCGCCGCAGCCGGCATCAGGAAATGCGCAGGCTTCCATGCTCCCAGCGCGACCGTCAGGTCATAGGCCGGCAGGCCATGACCCAGCCCCTGTCCCAGATCGCTTTCGATGCCGCTTGGCAGGTCGATCGCGACGCATTTGTGATGCGCTGCCGCCAGCCGGGTCAGCAGCGCGGCATGGTCCTGGCCCAACGCGCGGGTCAGCCCGGTTCCGAACAGGCAATCGACGAAGACTTCGCCGTGGCGTTTGGCATCGGCCTGCAGCACGGCGCCGTGATAGCGAGCGCGGGCGTCCCGGGCAGCCGGGGTTGCCGGTTCGGCCGCCGCGATCACGACCACGTCCCCGCCCTTTTCCCGTATCGCCTCGGCGATCACCCAGCCATCGCCGCCGTTGTTGCCGGGGCCGGTCAGCACGGTGACGCTGCGTCCGCCGCCGATCCGCCAGACCCATTCCGCCGCGCCGCGTCCGGCCCGGTCCATCAGTTCCGCAACGCTGATCCCGCCTGCAATCAGCACGGCTTCCGCCGCACGCATCTGCGCTGCGGTCAGGACCTGGTCACTTGGCGGGAACATTGGCCTTCGCGGGGATAACATAGCGATCCGGCCCAAGGATCACTTCATAGCGATCCCCTTTGAGCGCCGACTGGCTCTGGTCCGCACCATCGGCTGCGAGCAGGTTCTTGCCGTCCTTGCTCACTTCAAGGCGGCGGAATGCACCGTCCGGATGGCGCACCACGATCACCTGCGCGCCGTCCACCACGGCCCGCTCGATCCGGCACTGGTCCTTGAAGTCCTGCGAACCGCCCAATGCGCAGAACACCGGCTCTCCCTTCGCTTCGGCCTGCTCGGCCCCGCCCTGCGAACAAGCGGACAGGCAGACACAGCCCAGCAGCGCAGCGGCCAGTCTCATTTCCGCGTAATCTGCGATACGTCGCGCACCGCGCCGCGGGCAGCGCTAGTGGTCATCGCCGCATAGGCCTGGAGCGCCTGGCTGACGAACCGCTTGCGGGGCTTTTCCGGTTGCCAGCCCTTTGCTTCCTGTTCCGCGCGGCGGCGTTCCAGCTCGGCATCGCTGACAGCCAAATTGATCGTGCGGCCCGGAATGTCGATCGCGATCACATCGCCGGTTTCAACCAGGCCGATTGCCCCGCCCTCGGCCGCTTCGGGCGAGGCATGGCCGATCGACAGGCCCGAAGTGCCGCCCGAGAAACGCCCGTCGGTGAGCAGCGCGCAGGCCTTGCCCAGCCCCTTCGATTTCAGATAGCTGGTGGGATAGAGCATTTCCTGCATGCCGGGGCCGCCCTTGGGTCCTTCGTAGCGGATCACCACCACGTCGCCCGCCACGACCTGCCCGGTGAGAACCGCGGTGACCGCGGCATCCTGGCTTTCATAGACCTTGGCCGGGCCGGTAAATTTGAGGATGCTTTCGTCCACCCCGGCGGTCTTCACGATGCAGCCGTCGAGCGCAATGTTGCCGTACAGCACGGCCAGCCCGCCGTCCTGGCTGAATGCGTGTTCCTTGCTGCGGATCACCCCCGTTTCACGGTCGGTATCCAGTTCGGCCCAGCGCCGTTCCTGGCTGAACGCGGTCTGGCTTGGCACGCCGCCGGGCGCGGCCTTGAAGAAGGTCTGCACCGCGGGATCGTTGGTCCGCTTGATGTCCCACTGGTTGAGCGCATCGCCCAGCGTGCGGCTGTGGACCGTAGGCAGATCGGTGTGGAGCAGGCCTGCGCGGTCCAGTTCGCCCAGGATCGCCATGATCCCGCCGGCGCGGTGGACGTCTTCCATGTGAACGTCGGACTTGGCCGGGGCGACCTTGCTCAGGCACGGCACCTTGCGGCTCAGCCGGTCGATGTCCTTCATGGTGAAGTCCACCCCGGCCTCCTGCGCGGCGGCGAGCAGGTGGAGCACCGTGTTGGTCGATCCGCCCATCGAGATATCAAGGCTCATCGCGTTTTCGAACGCCCCCAAGCTGGCGATATTGCGCGGCAGCACGCTTTCGTCGTCCTGCTCGTAGTAGCGCTTGCACAGTTCGACGGCGAGGCTTCCGGCCCGCAGGAACAGCGCCTTCCGGTCGGCATGGGTGGCAAGCTGCGAACCGTTGCCGGGCAGCGACAGACCCAGCGACTCGGTCAGGCAGTTCATCGAATTGGCGGTGAACATGCCGCTGCACGATCCGCAGGTCGGGCAGGCCGAACGCTCGATCGCGGTCACTTCCTCGTCGCTGTAGCTGTCATCGGCGGCGGCGATCATCGCGTCGATCAGGTCGAGCGCGACTTCCTTGCCCTTCAGCACCACCTTGCCTGCTTCCATCGGCCCGCCAGAGACGAACACCACCGGAATGTTGATCCGCATCGCCGCCATCAGCATGCCGGGCGTGATCTTGTCGCAGTTGGAGATACAGACCATCGCATCGGCGCAGTGGGCGTTGACCATGTATTCGACACTGTCGGCGATCAGGTCGCGGCTGGGCAGCGAATAGAGCATCCCGTCGTGGCCCATCGCGATCCCGTCATCGACCGCGATGGTGTTAAATTCCTTGGCAACCCCGCCCGCCGCCTCGATCTCGCGCGCCACAATCTGGCCGAGGTCTTTCAGGTGGACGTGGCCGGGGACGAACTGGGTGAAGCTGTTCACCACGGCGATGATCGGTTTGCCGAAATCGCCGTCCTTCATCCCCGTCGCCCGCCACAGCCCGCGCGCGCCGGCCATGTTGCGGCCATGGGTGGAAGTGCGGGAACGGTAGGCGGGCATCGTTGGGGACTCCGGTTTATCGTGGTGCTGCGCCCCCTATTACAGCTTGCCGCCCCGCCCTAGCCATAAATTTCGCAGGCAGCGCGCGGGGCGCAATTATTCGTCGGGAGTCAGCGGCGGGCCAAAGCGGTTTTCTCCGGGTGTGCTCTTTCCGGCGGTCAGCGCGATCAGCACGCCCACCATGGTCAGATAGGCCAGGTTGTTGCCAAACAGCAGCGCGAACATGCCCAGGTCCGGCTCCCCGCCGTGGAGAGCTTGTCCGAACAGGACCGGCATCATGGCCATGCCGGCCACGAGAAATGGCACGGGGAGAAGCCCGAGCAGCGCGCTGCGACCGCAATCGTGAAGCCGCCGGGCCACCGCAGCCGCCAGCAGCAGCACTGTGACAAGAGCGGCTATTGCGGACACCACCATGAAACCGCCAAAATCCGGCATGAATTCCGGATGGTTGCCATGGACTTGGACCGAATAGGAGCCGGGCCCGGACGTGACAGTCGTCTGTTCCGGATGTTCGCGGGCAAACCGGCTGATCGCCGTAAAGGCCGTCACGAAGATCGGGACAATGGCAACCATCGCCGTTGCCATGTTCAGCACCATCACGGCCGCCACCCACGGCCAGAACACCCGGCGCGGTTCCCGTCCCGAAAAGACCAGCAGACTCCGCAAGTGGAACTTCAGATTATCCAGCATGGTGCGGTCTCCTGGCTTACGTCGGGCCGATCATAGGCTGACGGCAACCGCGTTCGCAATCCGCGCCAGCCGCCCGGCCCATGCGGCCTGCCCTGTCGGATCGCCGATCTGGTCCTGGCGGATCTCGATGCCGAGATAGGGGCGCCCGTCCGCCTCGGCATGGCGATTCATCGTGTAGTTTAGCAGCTTGCCCGAATAGGGCTGCTGATCGCCCACCACCAGACCTTCTGCCTGGAGCAGGGGAATCGCGATCCGCGCGGCGCGCTCGTCCTCGTTGTAGAGCACGCCGACCTGCCAGGGCCGCTGCTCGTCCGGATGCGCAGCCAGATGGGGGGTAAAGCTGTGCAGCGACAGGATCAGCGCGGGCGGGCTGGAATTGAGAAGTTCGGCCAGGGCCGCGTGATAGGGACCATGGAACCGGGCAAGCCGCGAGGCATGACCTTCATGATCAAGCGCGTTGCCGGGAATCGCGTGACCATCGCTGGCGATCGGGATCACCGCCGGGGCATGCGGTTCGCGGTTGACGTCGCAAACCAGGCGGCTGACGCCAGCCAAAAAGGCCGCAATCCCAGGCTTCTGCGCCATCATCGCGCCGACTTCGGCGACGCCGATATCGATCGCGACGTGCTGGGTCAGCAGTTCCGGGTCGATGCCCAGCTCGATACCGGCGGGCACGCGGTTGCTGGCATGGTCCGACACCACCAGGATCCCGCCGAACCGCGGGGTGCCGACCAGCCGCCAGGCCTCGTGCGGGATCATCGCAGGCTCCCGGCCAGGGTCCACCATTCGGGCGGCATCGCGGCAAGCGCGCCATCGCGCTCAGTCTGGCTGCGGTAAAGCGCAAAGCAGGTTGCGCCGGAACCCGACATCCGCGCCAACAGGGGTGCGGTGGCGTTTAGGGCCGAAAGCACCGTGGCAATCTGCGGAACCAGCGCGATCGCCGGAGCCACCAGATCGTTGCGGCCAACCAGGGCGACCGCACCCGCCGCGCCCAGCGGCAAGGCGCCGCGATCGTGCCCGTCCCAGCCCTTGAACACCGGCCCGGTTGCCAGGGGAACGCGCGGATTGACCAGCAGGACGGGCGTGCCGGCCAGGTCGTTTTCGATCGGCTCCAGCTGGGTGCCCGTACCGCGCCCGATGCAGGCCGCGCTGCGCACGCAAGCGGGCACATCCGCGCCAAGCCGCGCCGCGCGGACCTGCCAATCGTCCGGCAGCCCGTATTCGCGCTCGACCAGTCGGAACAACGCCCCGGCATCGGCCGAGCCGCCGCCAAGTCCTGCGGCGACCGGCAGGTTCTTTTCCAGCGTCACCCCCCAGCCCTGTGGCCGGGGCAGCGCTGAGAGCGATTGCATCACGATATTGTCAAATGGATCAGCCAGTTCGCCGCCAAACTCCCCAACGGTTCGAAGTTCGTCTTGCGCTGTGGGGGTGACGCTCAGCCGGTCGCCCGCGTCAACAAAGGCGAACAGTGTCTCAAGCTCATGATAACCATCATCCCGCCGCTGCCGGACGTGCAACGCAAGGTTGATCTTGGCATAGGCGGTTTCGATCACCGGACGGCAGTATCACATATTCGGATAGTTCGGCCCACCGCCGCCCTCCGGCGTGACCCAGGTGATGTTCTGGGTCATGTCCTTGATGTCGCAGGTCTTGCAGTGGACGCAGTTCTGGGCGTTGATCTGCAGGCGCGGTTCGCCTTCTTCCTGGCCGACGAATTCATAGACCCCGGCCGGGCAATAGCGTACTTCCGGGCCGGCATAGACCGGAAGGTTGATGCGCGTCGGGATCGTCGGATCGGTCAGCACCAGATGGCAGGGCTGGTCTTCCTCGTGGTTGGTGTTCGACAGGAACACGCTGGAAAGCCGATCGAAGCTGATCACCCCATCCGGCTTGGGATAGGCGATCGGCTGATACAGATCAGCGCGCTGGGTGTCGGTGTAGTCGGCGTGGTGCTTCATCGGCTTCCACAACCCGAAACCGAACAGGGTGCGCAGCCACATGTCGGCGCCAGCCAGCATCGTGCCAAGTCCGCCGCCCCACTTGGCGACCATCGGCTCGGCGTTCTGGACCTTCTTGAGTTCGGTCGCGATCCAGCTTTCGCGCACCGCCGCATCGTATTCGCCCAGCGAATCCGAAGTGCGTCCAGCCGCAATCGCCGCAGCCGCTGCCTCGGCCGCCAGCATCCCGCTTTTCATCGCGGTGTGGCTGCCCTTGATCCGGGGAACGTTGACGAACCCCGCTGAACAGCCGATCAGCGCGCCGCCGGGGAAATCGAGCTTGGGCACCGATTGCCAGCCGCCCTCGTTGATCACGCGCGCGCCATAGGACACGCGGCGCCCGCCTTCGAGGATGGCGCGGATTTCCGGGTGCTGCTTCCAGCGCTGGAATTCCTCGAATGGATAGACGTAGGGGTTCTTGTAATCGAGCGCGGTGACGAAGCCGAGCGCGACCTGATTATTTGCCTGGTGATAGAGGAACCCGCCGCCCCAGCTTTCGCTTTCCGAAAGCGGCCAGCCCTGGGTGTGGATCACCCGGCCGGGAAAATGCTTGTCGGGATCAATGTCCCAAAGTTCTTTGATTCCGATCCCGTAGACCTGCGGCTGGCAATCGGCCTCAAGATCGTAGCGCGCCTTGATCTGCTTGGTCAGGCTGCCGCGCGCGCCTTCGGCGAACAGGGTGTACTTGGCGTGGAGTTCCATGCCGGGCTGGTAATCGCCCTTGTGGCTGCCATCGCGGGCAACGCCCATGTCCTGCGTTGCCACGCCCTTGACCGATCCGTCCTCGTTGAACAGCACTTCGCTGGCCGGAAAGCCGGGGAAGATTTCCACGCCCAGTTCCTCGGCCTTGCCCGCCAGCCAGCGGCACAGGTTGCCAAGGCTGCCGGTGTAATTGCCATCGTTCGACATGAACGGAGGCATCGGCCAGTGCGGAACCGACACCTTCTTGCCCTTGGTCAGGACCCAGTGCCAGTTGTCGGTCACCGGGGTTTCGGCCATCGGGCAGCCTTGGTCGCGCCAGTCCGGCAGCAGTTCGTCCAGCGCCTTGGGATCGACGACCGCGCCCGAAAGGATATGCGCGCCGACTTCCGAACCTTTTTCCAGGATGCAGACGGACAGGTCCGGATTTACCTGTTTCAGGCGGATCGAGGCGGCCAGGCCGGC
>JBJTMC010000079.1:0-14709 GCA_046063325.1 Novosphingobium sp. | reverse complement strand
TTGGTGCCCAGAAGAGGACTCGAACCTCCACGCCCTTGCGAGCGCCAGCACCTGAAGCTGGTGCGTCTACCAATTCCGCCATCTGGGCACGGGGCAGGAGGCCGAAGCGCCGCTGCCGGGTAGGAGCGGGCCACTAGCTGTCGGGTGGTGGGCTTGTCAACGTCTGTTTGGCGGCGCGGGCAACTTAATGCGGAAATGGCTTGCCCGGGCGCTCGGACCATGGGACCAATTGCAAAACGGGACTGAAATCGAGTCTTTTGCAGCGAGAGGATCCTGACGTGGCGGACTATGATCTGATCATCCGGGGCGGGACAATTTACGACGGGACCGGCGCGCCCGGAGCGGTTGGCGATGTCGCGGTCAAGGACGGCAAAATCGCGGCGGTCGGCGCGGTTGCGGGCGATGCGGACGAAGTGATCGATGCCGCGGGGCGGATCGTCACCCCCGGGTTCGTCGATGTCCACACCCACTTCGACGGCCAGGTGACCTGGGAGCAACGCCTTTCGCCTTCGTCCGGGCACGGCGTGACCACCGCGGTGATGGGCAATTGCGGAGTCGGCTTTGCGCCGTGCCGCCCGGGCGAGCGCGATACCCTGGTCAAGCTGATGGAGGGGATCGAGGATATTCCTGAGGTGGTGATGGTCGAAGGCCTGCCGTGGAACTGGGAGACCTTTCCCGAATATCTCGATGCGCTGGGCAAGCGGTGCTTTGATATCGACGTTGCCGCGCAAATCCCGCATTCGGCGCTGCGGGTCTATGTCATGGGTAATCGCGCGGCGCGCAAGGAAGCGCCGACCGCCGGCGATCTGGCGGCGATGCGCGCGTTGGTGGCCGAAGGGATCACGGCCGGAGCCTTTGGGGTCACCACTTCGCGCAATGTGATGCACCGCACCAAGGCGGGGGACCTGGCGCCCAGCCTCTATTCCGACATCGACGAGCTGTGCGCTCTGGCGGGCGGGCTGAACGATGCCGATGCCGGAGTTTTCCAGATCATCCCCGCGCCGGCCGAACCGGCTGAGGTGGAATTTCCGATCCTGCGCCAGATCGCGGAAACCTCGGGTCGGCCGATTTCGTTCACCCTGCTGGAAGTGCCGGGCCAGCCGGGCGAGGGCTGGAAGTTTCACCTCGACGGGCTCAGCAAGGCGGCGGCCGACGGGCTGACCATGACCGGCCAGGTCGCGCCGCGGCCGGTCGGCATGTTCTTTGGCCTCGACCTGTCGCTGCACCATTTCAGCAGCCACCCGAGCTATAAGGCGATCGCCCACCTTCCGCTGGCAGAGCGCGTTGCGAAGCTACGGACGCCGGACATGCGGGCCGCGTTGCTGGCCGAGCAGCCGGAGGATACCAACCCCACAACCCTGGCGCTGATCGCGGCGTTCCGCGCCGCCTATCAGTGGGATGACACGCCCAATTACGAGCCGCAGCGCGACGACCGGGTCGATGCCCGGGCCGAGGCGGCGGGCGTTTCGCTGGATGAATATGCCTACGATGCGCTGCTTGGGAGCGCGGGGCGGGCGGTGTTCTACCTGCCTGCCGCCAACTTTACCCAGGGCCATCTCGGGCCGGTGCGCGCGATGCTGGGCCATCCCAACACCGTGATGGCGCTGGCCGATGGCGGGGCGCATTACGGGCTGATCTGCGATGCCAGCTTCCCGACCTTCTTCCTGCAGCGCTGGGCGCGCGATGCCGCTCCGGATGAGCGGATCGCGCTGCCGGCGGCGATCGCCGAGCTGACCAGCCGCCCGGCGGCGCTGGTCGGGCTGACCGACCGGGGCCGAATCGCGGTGGGAATGAAGGCCGACCTCAACGTGATCGACCTGGGCGGCTTGAAGCTGCACGTCCCCACGATCGAATACGACCTTCCGGCCGGCGGCAAGCGGATGCACCAGAAGGTGGACGGGATCGCCGCGACGGTGGTTTCCGGGGTGGTTACCTACCGCGAGGGCCAGCATACCGGAGCCTTGCCCGGGCGGCTGGTCCGGCGCGGCGCGGCTTTAGCGCAGGCCGCCTAGGGCGCTTCGCCCCAATGCGATCGCGCCGGTGATTCCGGCTTCGTCGCCCAGGCCGGGGGTGACGATGTAGCGTTGCAGGCCCGGATCGAGCTGCGGCGCCTTGATATAGCCGGCCAGTTTCGCCTCGGTCAGGCGGCGGACCGCCTCGATCAGTCCAGGGGATTTCATTACCCCGCCGCCGAAAATCAGCCGGTCGGGCATATGCAGCAACACCAGACTGGCGGCGAGATGTGCGATATAGCCCGCGATCAGGTCGATCTTTTCGGGCGGGCTGCCCAGCTTCGACAGGCTTTGCCCCCAGCGCCGTTCGATCGCCGGTCCGGCGGCGAGCCCTTCCAGGCAATCGCCGTGATAGGGGCAGAAGCCGCCATAGGGATCGGCCGCGGAATCGTGCGGGACCAGGATGTGCCCGCTTTCATAGTGCGAGAATCCGCGCAGCGATTTGCCATCGCGCAGCACCCCGGTGCCGATCCCGGTTCCGATCGTGGTATAGGCCAGGGTGGCACAGCCCTGGCCCGCGCCCTTCTACCATTCGCCAAGCGCCGCGCCGTTGACGTCGGCATCAACCACGACCGGGGCGCAAAATTGCCCCAGAACGTCATGAAACCGCGCGCCCGACCAGCCCGGTTTGGGGGTGGTGGTGAAGGTGCCATAGGCGGGCGAGGCGGGGTCGATGTCGATCGGGCCAAAGCTGGCCACGCCGAAGCCGCCAATCGGGCCGTGCGCAGCGGCGGCATCGCGAAAGAACGTCGCCACATCGGGAAAGCATTCTGCCGGGGGGCGGGTGGCGATCCGGGTTTCGGCCAGAACCGTACCATCCTGCCGGGCCAGCGCCACCACGAACTTGGTCCCGCCCGCCTCGATCGCCCCGATCAACGTCTCACCCATGATCCACTCCCGCCAACAGCGAACCGAGCATAGCCATGCCCGGCGCAAATTGAACCCTTTCAAAGCCGGTTCGCATGATGAATGCAATCGATTGTTGTGATCGGCTTCATTTTGTGACAGGGGATGATTCCGGTGCCATGACGAGCACTGTCGGGAGAGTGCTATGCCAGGCCAGCGTCCACAACTTTCGCTGATGCGAATTCTGGAGATGAACCTTGGGTTCCTGGGACTGCAATTCAGCTTCGGCCTGCAGCAGGGCAACATGGGGCCGATCTACAGCTATCTCGGCGCGGACGAGGCGCAGCTGCCGGTGCTCCAGCTGGCCGGGCCGATCACCGGCCTGTTGATCCAGCCTCTCATCGGCGCGCTCAGCGATCGCACCCAAAGCAAATGGGGGCGGCGCACGCCTTATTTCCTGATCGGCGCGGTGCTGTGCGCGCTGGGCCTGTTCCTGATGCCGCTGGCCGCCTCGATCATGATGGCGGTGTCGATCCTGTGGATCCTCGATGCCGGCAACAACATCACGATGGAGCCCTACCGGGCCTATGTCTCGGACCGGCTCAACCCCAACCAGCGCCAGGCCGGGTTCCTGACCCAGAGCGCGTTTACCGGTCTGGCCCAGTGCCTGGCCTTTCTGACCCCGTCGCTGCTGGTCTGGATGGGGATGAACCAGGACTGGGTCGACAGCCACAACATCCCCTATACCACCCGGTTCGTGTTCTGGGCCGGAGCGGCGCTATCGACCGTGACGATCCTGTGGTCGGTGCTGCGGGTTCCCGAACTGCCGCTGACCCCGGACGAGCGCGCCCATATCGAGGCGCAGCCCAAGGGCTTTGGCGCGACCCTGGCCGAGATCGGCTCCGCGATCCGCGAAATGCCCACGCCGATGCGCAAGCTGGGCGTGATGATGCTGTTCCAGTGGTTCGCGATGTCGGGCTATTGGGGCTATGTGATCTATTCGATCGGCCGGTCGGTCTATCACACCGCCGATGCGCACAGCAGCGCCTTTCACAGCGCGGTGCTGACCAATGGCGAGATGGCGGCCTTCTACAATCTGGTCGCTTTCCTGGGGGCGTTCCTGATGGTCCCGTTCGCCAGGCGGTGGGGGGCCGGGCCGGTCCATGCGCTGAGCCTGGTTGCCGGGGGGATCGGCTTTCTGGCGCTGCCGCATATCACCACCAAGGCCATGCTGTTCCTGCCCGCGATCGGAACCGGGCTGGCCTGGGGGTCGATCATGGGCAATCCCTATGTGATCCTGTCCAATGCGATCCCGCCGCAGCGCACCGGGGTCTATATGGGGATCTTCAACATGATGATCGTCATCCCGATGCTGCTGTTCGCCTTCCTGATGAGCGAGCTGAACCTGGGCTTCGCAGCGATCGGGCTGGGCGGCTACGATCACTGGCTGGGCCATGATCCGCGCAACGTGCTGACCCTTTCCGGGATCTGCATGTTTGTCGCCGCGGGCGCAGTGCTGACCGTTCGGGAAGGCCGCGCCTCGGCCCTGCAGGTGGAGCTTTCGCCCGCGGCATGACCTTGCGCTTCGCCTCCTTGCACAGTGCAGAAGCCAGCCTTGTGCTGGAATGCCGCGGCGACGCGGCGCCGCTCTGGCGGCATCTTGGCGCGCGGCTGGATAGTGGCGATCCGGGCCAGCTGGCGGATGCCCGCGGCGCGGCATCGTTTTCGCTCGACCATGACCTTCCGCTGGAAAGCGCGCCGGTTGGCGGGCTCGGCTGGTTCGGCCCCCCGGCGCTGGCGCTGCGGGGCAGTGACGGCGCGCTGGTCCCCGGCTTTGCCGAAGCGCGGGTCGAACAGGGGGAAAACCAGCTGACGATCCGGCTGGTCGACGGCCACCTTGGCCTTTCGCTTGAACAGCGAATCGCGCTGGATCCGGGCGGCGCGTTCCAGTTCGATGCGCGTCTGACCAACACCGGTCCGGCGCCCATCACACTCGATTGGCTGGCCAGCGCCGTGCTGCCGCTGCCCTTTGAATGCGCCGGGCTTGTTTCGCGGCGCGGACGGCACAACGCCGAACTGGCCCTATGCCGCGAAGCCATGCCCGAACAGATCTGGCGGCGCGAAGGGCGGCGCGGAATTTCCGGACACGGCGGGCCTGCGTCGGTCGAAGTGCTGGAACGCGGCGCGACCGATCACGCCGGACTGGTCCGATCGCTCCAGCTTGCCTGGTCGGGCGACAGCCGGATCGAGATCGAGCGCGACGACGAAGGCTACTGGATCCTGTCCGCCGGAGCCGTGCTGCAGCCGGGCGAGGTGGTGCTTGCCCCGGGCGAATCCTATCTGGCCCCGCAGGCGATCCTGGCGGTTTCGACGCAGGGGCGCAATGGCGCTGCCAGGCAGCACCACGCCGCGATCCGGGCGCTGGTTTCGTGGCCGGGTGGGGAAATGCGGCCGCGGCCGGTCCATCTCAATTCGTGGGAAGCCTGCTATTTCGATCACGACGCGGCGCGGATCGGTGCGCTGGCCGAAGCCGCGGCGGCGATCGGGATCGAGCGGTTCGTGCTGGACGACGGCTGGTTCAAGGGCCGGAGCGACGACCGGGCCGGACTGGGCGACTGGACCTGCGATCCGGGCAAGTACCCTGAGGGGCTGAAACCGCTGGCCGAAAAGGTGCGCGGCCTTGGCATGGAATTCGGGCTGTGGGTCGAGCCGGAAATGGTCAACCCCGACAGCGACCTTTACCGGGCCCATCCCGATTGGGCGCTGCACCTGCCCGGCCGGGCGCAGCCCACTGCGCGCAGCCAGCTGGTTCTCAACCTCGCCCGGACGGACGTGCGCGAATACCTGTTCGGCGCGCTTGACGCGCTGCTGCGGGAACTGCCGATTTCCTATCTCAAGTGGGATCACAACCGCGATCTGGCGCCCGCCGGGGGGGCGGCCCAGGTGCGCGGAACCTATGACCTGCTGGCACGGATCCGCGCCGCCCATCCCGCGGTGGAGATCGAGGGCTGCGCCGGGGGCGGGGGGCGTTCAGACGCGGGCCTGGCACCCTATGTCCACCGCTACTGGACCAGCGACAACATCGACGCGGTCAGCCGGGTAGGGATGCAGCGCGGTTTCCTGGCATTCCTGCCGCCGGAAATGATGGGCGCGCACGTCGGGGCCAGCCCGGCCCACGCCACCGGGCGGGCGCAGGCGCTGGCGTTCCGCGCTGCGGTCGCCATGCCGGGGCATTTCGGGGTGGAGCTTGATCCACGCGCGCTGGAGGCGGCCGATCGGGCGGAGCTAACTGATTGGATCGCCTTCTACAAGGGCTGGCGTCACCTGTTGCACGACGGCCAGACCTGGCTGGGCCAGGGCGCAGACGGGCTGGTCTGGCAGGCGGCTGGAAGCGCGGAGGAGTTCCTGCTGTTCGCGATCCGCTGTGCGCCGCCGCTCGATCGCCGGCCGCAGCCGCTGCGCCTGCCATTCCTGGCGGGAAGCGCGGCGGTGGATCTGCGGCTGCTGCGGATCGCCGGCGGGCAAAGCGGCCACGCCGCTGCCTCGGCCCCACTGTTTGACGCCATGACACGCGAGCCCAGACGCTTCACCGGATCGTGGCTGGCCCACGCCGGACTGCCGCTTCCCCCGCTCAAGGCAGAGAGCGTCGCGATCTTTCACGGAACCGCCGGATGAGCCTGACCGACCTTCCTCATCGCCGCCGCAACCTGCTGACCGGGGAATGGCTGCTGGTCTCTCCGCACCGCGCCAAGCGTCCGTGGCAGGGCGAGGCCGCGCCGCCACCTGCCCCGCGCCCGCCCAGCCATGATCCGGCATGCCATCTGTGCCCGGGCAACGTCCGCGCCACCGGGGAAGCAAACCCGGACTATGCGGACACTTTCGTTTTCGCCAACGATTTTGCGGCCTTGCTGAATGACGGCGGTCAGGCCCCCTCCGGCGGACTCTTCCAGGCCGAACCGGCCCGGGGCGAGGCGCGGGTCATCTGCTTTGCGCCCGATCATGGCGCCACGCTGGCCCGGCTCGATCCGCCTGCGCTGGCCCGGGTCATCGCTTGCTGGTGCGATCAATCGGCCCAGCTTGGCGCGAACTGGGCGCACGTCCAGATCTTCGAAAACAAGGGCGCGATGATGGGTGCATCCAGCCCGCATCCGCACGGGCAGGTCTGGGCGAGCGATTTCGTGCCGGAGACACCCGCCAACGAGGACCGCGAGCAGCGGGCCTTCCTGGCCGAGCGCGGCGCGGTGCTGCTGGATGCCGTGGCCGAAGCCGAACTGGCCGAGGGCAGCCGCGTGGTCGAAGCCAATGCCCACTGGCTGGCAATCGTCCCGCACTGGGCCGCCTGGCCGTTCGAAACCCTGCTGATCGCGCGCGATCCGGTGGCCCGGCTCGAAGACCTTTCGGCGGAATCGCGCGCTGCGCTGGCGGCGATCCTGGCGCGCTTGCTCGCCCGCTACGATGGACTGTTCGCCTGCGACTTTCCCTATTCGATGGGTTGGCACGGCGCGCCGCACGGGCTGGGCCAGGATAGCGCCCACTGGCGGCTGCACGCGCATTTCTTTCCGCCGCTGCTCCGCTCGGCCAGCGTGCGCAAGCACATGGTCGGGTTCGAACTGCTTGGCGAAATCCAGCGCGATCTGACGCCCGAGACCGCCACTGCGCGGCTCCGTGCAGTGGAGATCCCCGGATGAACGCGATCGCGCGCGCCCGCGCCGGATACGAGGACACCTGGGGCAAGCCGCCCCAAGGCGTCGCTTTCGCCCCGGGACGGGTCAACCTGATCGGCGAGCACGTTGACTACAACGACGGGCTGGTCCTGCCGATGCCGATCTCGACCGGGACGGCGGTTGCCTGGGGCGCCGAACCGGGCGGGATGGTCGAGGCTGTCGCGCTCGATCTTGACCGCGCGCGGGATCGGTTTGTCCCCGGTGCGGCGGAGATCCCGGCGCGGCCGGATTGGCGCTCGTACCTGCGCGGAATGGCCGAAGGGCTGCCCGGGCGGGGCGTCCGGCTGGCGATCGCGGGTACGATCCAGCGGGGATCCGGGCTTTCTTCCTCCGCCTCGCTCTGCGTGGCGGCAGGGCGCGCGCTGGCGACGGCCACGGGGGATTCGGCACCGCCAGCGCGCGAACTGGCGCTTGCCGCACAGCGCACCGAACACCGCTGGGCCGGGGTCAATTGCGGGATCATGGACCAGATGGCGGTGGCCGCCGGAACCCCGGGCAGCGCGCTGTTGCTCGATTGCCGCTCGCTGGAAACCCGCGCTGTCGCCTTGCCGGAAGACTGGGCGGTGATGATCGTGCAATCGGGCGTGGTCCGCGGGCTGGTCGATGGTCATTACAACGCTCGCCGGGTCGATTGCGAGAAGGCTGCGGCGCAACTCGGCGTGGCGGCCTTGCGCGATGCCGACCCGGCCATGGTCCAGGCGGCCGGGCTCGACCCTGTGGTCCGGCGCCGGGCGCTGCACGTGGTTGAGGAGATTGCCCGCGTGGACGCCGCGGTCCGGGCGATCGAGGCGCGGGACCTGGCTGCGCTGGGCGCCGTGCTGCGCGCCAGCCATGCATCGCTGCGCGACCTGTTCAAAGTCAGCGTGCCGCCGGTCGACGCTCTGGCCGCGGTGCTGGACGCGGCGATCGGGACGGATGGCGGGGCGCGGATGACCGGGGGCGGCTTTGGCGGCGCGGTGGTCGCCGTGCTGCGCGCCGACCGGGTCGGGGCGGTCAAAGCCCGGGTTGCAGCCCATTACCAGCCGCCGACCGGGGCGGCGCTTTCGATCATTATTGAAGGGGCAGGCGGGGTTGCCGCCGGAAACGCACGATGAACTCACGCGACAAGACCTTGCACCAGACCGCTTTCGCCACGGGAACGCCGTGGCGGCCCATGGCCATTTCCGGGGCGGAAATCGGCACAATCGGAAAAGGCGATGCCGTCCCGATCCTGCCGCAGCTTGACCTGTGGGATTCCTGGCCGCTGGCGCACGAGGATGGACGCACTGTCCAGGCCGGTGGGCGCCAGTACTGGTTCTTTCTCAGCGCTCCGCGTTTTCCCGATCCCGGCCAGCGCCACTCCGCGGCGAAGATCCGGCTGGCATCGCTGGGCAGCGATGGCTGGCGCGACCACGGCGACGCCCTGGCCGATGGCCTGAGCCCGGGATCGCGCGAGTGGGCCGGCTCTGCCGTGCTGCACGATGACGGGCGGACTGTTTCGCTGTTCTTCACCGCGGCCGGTCGGCGCGGGGAAGGGCACAGCTTTGAGCAGCGCCTGTTCGCGGCGCAGGGCGTGATGGGCGAACACGGTCCCGGCGATTGGCACTCCAGCGCCGAGGTGGTCCGCCCGGACGGCAAACGCTATTTCATTGCCAACGAGGGGGAAGGCACGCCCGGCATGATCAAAGCCTTCCGCGATCCCGCCTGGTTCCGCGACCCTGCTACGGGCGCGCGGCACCTGCTGTTCACCGGCAGCGCGGGATGGAATGACGCGGCGTTCAACGGCGTGATCGGACTCATGACCCAGGGCGCAGACGGCGCCTGGCATCTGCAGGATCCGCTGATCGAAGCGATCGGGGTCAACAACGAACTGGAGCGGCCGCATGTGGTGGTGCGCGGCGGCCGCTATTACCTGTTCTGGTCGACCCAGCGGCGGACGTTCGATCCGGCCAGCCCGAACGGCCCGAACGGCCTTTATGCGATGGTGGCCGATAGCCTTGCCGGTCCCTATCGCCCGATCAACGGCTCCGGTCTGGTTGCGGGCAATCCCGCCGCCGAACCGACCCAGGGCTACAGCTGGTGGGTGACCGGCGAGGGCGCGGTGTGGAGCTTCATCGACCATTGGGGGATGCAGGGACGCGGCTTTGACACGCATCCTGAACTCCTTCGCAGCCAATTTGGCGGTACGCCTGCACCCGTCTTCCACCTGGACTTCGCTGGCGACCGCGTGACGATCGCAGCCTGAACCGGAAAGAACCCGTGCGTCCCCAATACCACTATACGCCTGCCGCCAACTGGCTGAGCGATCCCAACGGCCTGGTCTACCAGGACGGCGAATGGCACCTCTATTACCAGTACAATCCCTTCGGAGAGGACTGGGGCCACATGAGCTGGGGCCATGCCGTCAGCCCCGACCTGGTGCACTGGCACGAACTTCCCGTCGCGCTTGCCGAAGATGCCCGGCACATGATCTTTTCCGGTTCGGCCGTGCTCGATACGGAAAACTGCGCCGGTTTCGGCAAGGGTGCGCAAATCGCGCTGTACACGGCATCGGCCGCCCATGGCCCGGCGCACCAGAGCCAGGCGCTGGCCTTCAGCACCGATCGCGGGCGCAGCTGGCAGCAATATTCCGGCAATCCGGTAATCGACCGCGGCCTGGCCGATTTTCGCGATCCCAACGTGTTCTGGCACGGTGCAACCGGTCGCTGGATCATGGTCCTGGCGCTTTCGGCGGAAGACCGCGCGCTGATCTATGCCTCGCACGACCTGAAACACTGGGACGAGCTTTCGGCAATCCACGGCGCGGGCGCGCCGGGGCGGGTCTGGGAATGTCCGTTGCTGATCGAACTGCCGGTCGACGGTAGCGACGAGACACGCTGGCTGTTCAAGGTCGACGTGTTGCACGACGGCCCCGGTTCGGGCGCAATCTACCAAACCGGCACGTTCGACGGGATTCATTTCCACCCCGATGGCCCCGCCCTGGAACCGCACTGGCAGGTGGCGGACCACGGCAGCGATTTCTACGCCGCGATCGCCTGGCACGAACCGCGCGACGCACACGGGCGTCCTGCCTGGATCGGGTGGATCGGCAATCACACCTACCAGGGGCGGCTGCCCCGGCAGGGCTGGCGCGGCGCGATGAGCCTGCCGCGCCGGATCTCCCTTGTTCGGACTGGTGAACGTTACCGGCTGCGTCAGGAGGCTGAGCCTGCCAGCGTTGCCGGGATCCAGGCTGCAGACCTGGCTGCGGGCAGGTGCGGGCAGGCGGCCCGGATCGATCTGCCTGGCGGGCGGGATTTCACCCTGTCGGTTGCGGACGGGGAAGGGCGCTTCATGCTGATCGAGCGCCGGGGCGACCTGCTGTTGGCGACCCGGCGCGATCCGCATTCGCCATTCCTCGATACCGTCCAGCAAACCCGGATCGCAGGTCCCGAGCCGCTGGTTCTGTGGCTTGATGCAGGGAGTGCGGAGCTGTTCGCCCAGCAGGGCGCTTGCGCCTTTACCCTGCAGCACCGGTTGGCCGGTGATCCGCTGGCGCTGCGCCTGGCGCTGGTTACCGAAGCGGCTGACTAGGCCGTATCGCGCCGGATCAGAACCGGTTCCATTTCCAGCGAAGCGGCGTCTTCACCGACGATCCTTGCAAACAGGGCCTCGACCATTGCGCGCGCACCGGCGGCAATCGACTGGCTGATCGTGGTCAGGCGCGGGATGGTCTGTTCGGCCAGCGGCAGATCGTCAAAGCCGGTCACCGAAACGGTCTGCGGCACGGCGATCCCGCGATCGGCCAGCGCCCGCACCGCATGCATCGCAATCAGATCGGAACCGGCCACGATCCCGTCCAGCTCGGAGCCGTGGCGGGCAATATGCGCGGCGATTTCCTCGGCCATGATATCGGATGCAAGGTGGGTGTTGAGCTTGATCGGCGGGGGCAGGCCCGCGGCCCTGGCGGCATCGCACAGGCCATCATAGCGTTCGCCCAGTTCAGGCGCGGTCGTTTCGCCCAGGAAGGCCAGCCGGGTGCGGCCGCTGCCAATCAGGCATTCGCCCGCCAGCCGTCCGCCCTTGCGGTTGTCCACCCCGACCGTGCAGTGGATCTGTCCAGGCCGATGGCTGCCCCAGACGACCATCGGCTTGTACCACTGGGCGACCCGTTCGATCGTTTCGAACTGGTTGGACTGGCCGATCAGCAAGACGCCGTCGAGCATGCCCGAATCGGCGATCCGTTCCAGCCAGTCATCCGCGTCGGGAATCACGCGGCTGAGCATTATGTCATAGCCGTTCTCGGTCAGGGCATCGGCCAGATGGCCCAGGATCGCCATGAAGAACGGGTCCGACAGGTGCTGGCGCTGTTCGTGGCCAAGCGGGACGACCACACCGATGACCTTGGTTTCCTGCACCCGCAACCGCCGGGCCATCTGGTTGGGGCGAAAGCCGTGGTCGCGCGCCAGGGCCTGGATCCGTTCGCGGGTTTCCTTGTTGACCAGGGACTTGCCAGCCAGCGCGCGGCTGACGGTTCCGGCTGAAACCCCGGCCAGCCGCGCCAGTTCCGCGATGTTGCGTATGCGGGCGGGCGGAGCGGGGTCGTTCATTGAAGGGGCGTGGCTTCCGTCTGGTTGCAGATGCGGGCGTGATGGGGCGAGCGCACCGCGAGTGTCAACCTTTTCAGATGCATCGCTGCCCCGCCAAGCGTCACTGCCCCTGTGGCCCCGATGACACGGACAAGGCAATTATGCAATCGATTGACAATAGTCGTTGCAATCGATTGTTGCATGTGCGACTGAGACCCTCGACTTGCATTGAGCAAGCGCCGAATCTTGATTCGAATGGGAGAGGGTATGATGAAGTCCGTTCTGAGGAATTGCGTGTCCGTGGTCGCCGTGGCGGCAATGGGCCTTGCCGCCGCGCCTGCCTTTGCACAGGACGCACCCGCCGATGCGGCGAACGAGGGCGGCCTCAACGAAATCGTCGTAACGGCTTCGGGCAAGGACAAGACCCAGCTCAACAGCTCGGTCTCGGTGACCAGCGTTGCGGCCGAAACGATCGAGAACTTCAAGCCCAGCTCGGAAGCGGAAATCTTCCGCATGATCCCCGGCATCCAGGTGGCCGGCACCGCTGGCCCGGCCGGCAACTCGAACATTGCGGTGCGCGGCCTGCCGGTCGCAACCGGCGGTTCGCCCTTCGTCCAGATCCAGGAAGATGGCCTGCCGACCGTGCTGTTCGGCGACATCCAGTTCGGCAACAACGACTACTGGACCCACTTTGACGCCAGCGTGGCCAATGTCGAAGGCGTGCGCGGCGGTTCGGCCTCGACCTATGCCTCACAGGCTCCCGGAGCGGTGATCAACTATATCAGCCACACCGGCCAGAAGGACGGCGGCTACATCCAGCTCAGCAAGGGCATCAACTTTGACGAGAACAAGGTCGACCTGCGCTATGGCGGCCACATCTCCGACACACTCTATTTCCACGTCGGCGGCTATTTCAAGGTCGGCCGCGGCCCGCTTCATTCGGGCTACAACGTGTCCGACAGCTACCAGATCAAGGCCAACATCACCAAGGAGTTCGCCGACGGAAAGGGCTACTTCCGCCTGCTGTTCAAGCGTGCCGACACCCAGGAGCCGAACTACACCGGCGGCGTTGCCACCGCGACGCTGAGCGGCGGCAAGGTTTCAAATATCAAGCCGCTTGCCGGTTACGATGGCCGCGAGCAGTCGAACATCTCGATCTTCAACCGCGACATGCGGGTGATCGGCTACGACGGCACCAATTCGGTCCAGCCGCTTGACGGGATCACCACCAAGGCGACTTCGATCCAGAACCAGTTCCACTACGAATTCAACGACGCGATCACTGTCGACAACAACGCGCGCTGGACTGACATGAGCGGCGCCTTCTCCAACGCCTTCCTCAACGTCGGCAAGGCCTCCAGCGTGATCGGCTCGACGGTCAACGGCGGGGTGGTCTCGCAGATCCGCTACGCCAACGGGCCCAAGGCCGGGCAGCTCTACACCGGCACCTATGTCAACAACAACGCCAACTTCCGCACCAACATCCGCGACATCGGCAGCTTTGCCGATGACCTGACGCTGTCGGGCAAGTTCGATGTGGCAGGCGGCAAGCTGACCGCGCGGGCTGGCCTGTTCTACATGAACCAGAAGATCGCGATGGACTGGCACGTCAACCAGGCCCTGGGTGAAATCAGCGGCAACAATCCGGCCCGTCTTGACCTCTACACCGCGGCCGGGGCCAAGCTGACCGTCGATGGCATCTCGGGCTACAACAACAACTGGGGCGATTGCTGCGCCCGCACCTATGATCTGAGCTATGCCGACACCGCGCCCTATGCCGCGCTCGACCTCGACACCGATCACTTCGGGATCGATGCAAGCGTGCGGTTCGACAATGTCCATGCTTCGGGCACGGCGGTGAACAACACGATCATGCGCGACGTGAACGGAAATGGTGTCTACGCAGACGTTCCGCCGGTCTATGCTTCCGATGGTGTGACCATCGTCACTCCAGGAATTCAGGAAATCTTCGCGGGCCCCGTACTGAGCACCCCGGTGACCACGGTCAACGCGGTGACCGGTGCGACCGTGACGGTCAACATCCCGACGATCCTGCCCAACGGCACCCAGGAAGTGCTGAACTATTCGCGCCACTATACCTCGTGGTCGATCGGCGCGCTTTACAAGCTCAGCCCGAATACCAGCCTGTTCGTCCGTGCTTCGCGCGGGGGGCGCTTCAACTCGGATCGCCAGACACTCAGCCAGAAGTTCAAGACCGACGGTTCGCTGGCTCCGGTCGGGGTTTCGCCTTCGGTCGACTTCGTCAACCAGTACGAAGCGGGGATCAAGACCCGCGGCGAACTGGCGGGTGGCCGCTTCACCGCGGAACTGACGCTGCTCAAGGGCAACTTCAAGCAGAGCACCTTCGAGCTTTCGGCCACCAAGTGCCCGGGCGGGGCCGGTGGGTGCATCATCGACGCCAAGTACAAGTCGTGGGGCGCCGAATTCTATGGCACCTACCGCAACGGCGGGTTCTCGCTGGTCGCCAACGCCACCTTCTCGAAGGCGACGCGGGCCGGGGCAGGATCGAGCGTCTATTCGCGCTCGCCCAACATTCCGGACCTGATCTACACCGTTTCG
>JBJTMC010000078.1:0-14363 GCA_046063325.1 Novosphingobium sp. | reverse complement strand
GTGAAGTCCTTACCGTCGACCGGGACGCGCTGGTTGGCCTTCTTGTAGGTTTCGGCCATGTCCTTGGCGAACACATCGTCGACGTCGGGAAGCGAGACCCGGTCCTGCGGGCGCTTCGGACCGGCCAGGCTGGGAACCACGCTCGACAGATCGAGTTCGAGGGTGGAGGAAAAGATCGGCTCGACCGAGGGATCGATCCAGAAGCCCTGCTCCTTGGCATAGGCTTCAACCAGCGCGATCTGGCTTTCCTCGCGGCCGGTCAGACGCAGATAATCAAGCGTCTTGTCGTCGATCCCGAAGAAGCCGCAGGTTGCGCCGTATTCGGGCGCCATGTTGGCCAGGGTCGCGCGGTCGGCCAGAGTGAGGCCCGCCAGGCCCGGGCCATAGTATTCGACGAACCGGCCAACCACGCCGTGCCTCCGCAGCATTTCGGTGGCAGTCAGCACCAGGTCGGTCGCAGTCACGCCTTCCCTGAGCTGGCCTGTGAACTTGAAGCCGACCACTTCGGGGATCAGCATCGAAACCGGCTGGCCGAGCATCGCCGCCTCGGCCTCGATCCCGCCAACGCCCCAGCCCAGCACGCCCAGGCCGTTGATCATGGTGGTGTGGCTGTCAGTGCCGACGCAGGTATCGGGGTAGGCCACGGTCGCGCCGCTCTGGTCGATGCTGGTCCAGACCGTCTGGGCGATGTTCTCAAGATTGACCTGGTGGCAGATCCCGGTGCCGGGGGGCACCGCGTAGAAGTTGTTGAGCGACTTAGATCCCCACTTGAGGAAGTCGTAGCATTCCATGTTGCGGTGGTATTCGATCTCTACGTTCTCTTCGAACGCCTTGGGGTGGCCGAATTCGTCGACCATGACCGAGTGGTCGATCACCAGATTGACCGGAACCAGCGGATTGATCCGGCTGGTATCGCCGCCCAGCTTGGCGATCGCATCGCGCATCGCCGCCAGATCGACCACGCAGGGCACCCCGGTGAAGTCCTGCAGCAGCACGCGGGCCGGGCGGTACTGGATTTCCTCGGCGCTTTCGCTGGGGTTCTTCTGCCAGTCGACCACCGCTTTCACGTGATCGGCCGAAACGGTGAAGCCGCCGTCCTCAAAACGCAGCAGGTTTTCGAGCAGGACCTTCATCGAGAACGGCAGACGGCTGACGTCGCCGAACTTCGCCGCAGCCTTTTTCAGCGAGTAATAGGCGTAATCCTTGCCCCCGACGCTAAGCGTGGAGCGGGTGCCGAGCGAGTCCTGTCCGACCTGGGTCATTGCCGAGTGATCTCCTGATGTGGAGGCCCCGGGGGGAACTGCGCGTTGCACCGCAGCAGGGCCAGTTGTCGGCGCCGCCGATGCGCGCGAATCCCCTGCGCGTCAAGGGTTGGGCGGCGAATTAAGACCTTAGTCGGTCCCGGCAGGCCCCTTTACGCAATTGTAATTGCCTTCTGGCACGTTGCGGCAATGCCTTGAGAGGAATGCCATGTTGCAAAGGACGTTCGGAAAGCGCGTAATAGCTGCGGCAGACACCGCGCGCATCTTGCCAGCGTCGACCTGGGACGAACCGGTCGGTGAGGCTTTGCGCGATGCGGGCCTTACTCCGAACCATCCGGCCAACCAAGCCCTGACGCCGCAGCGCGCCCGCGCGATGGAGGACGCAGCGACCGCACAGATGGATGCGCTGGTCGAACGGGTCAACGCACATATTCCAGGCGTTTCGGTGATACCCTGGGCGATCATTCCGTGGTCGGTCTGGGAGGGGCCGAATGCCGAATTGCTGATCAGCACAGACTTCCTGCCAAGCTCGCCGTGGAACAATCTTCTGCTCCCCGCCGAAGCCCGATCAGCGGATTTCCTGGGCCTTCCGGAGCATCCGCGCGCCGCTATCCCGGGGCTTCACGAAAATCTGAGCGGGATGATCGACCAGTTGCGGGCCGAACGCAGCGAACAGGTCGAAGCCTGCAGGGCCTCGCTGCCGGGTGGCGGATGGTCCGCCATCGAACAGTTCGAGGCTGGCAAGCAGGATCGCTTCCAAAAACTGTTCGCCCTGGCGCGCCATGTCGCCGCGATGATATTTGGCGAGGCAGTTTGCGCCCGGCACGATGAACTTTTCGGCATCGGCCTTTCGGATGTGACCGGCTAAAGCGCAGTCTGTTCGGTGTGCTTTCGTGCCGCGATCAGGCAGCCTGCGACGATCAGCAACGCTCCGGCCAGGGTCGACCAGCTGACCGCTTCGTCGAACATGATCCAACCGACCAGCGCGGCCCAGATGAAGGCGGTGTATTCGATCGGCAGCAGGGCCTGGGTCTCGGCACGGCCATAGCCCCACGAGATCACCATCAGGCTGATCATCGCCAGGACCGCGCCCGCGCCGATGTGGGCCAGCGCGGCGGCATCGGGGCGCACCAGCAGCCAGGGTGAAAGCAGGCCCAGAAAGATCCCGACCCAGACCGTCTGGAACAGCGCCACTTCGACCGGCCCGGCGATCTGCGCCTGCTTGCGCTGGAGGATCAGGTTGAAGGCATAAAGCACGGCGGAAAACAGGATCGCGGCGATGCCCCATCCGGCCTGGGGATCAAGCGCGTGCTCGCCCATCCGGGCCGCGGCGATCACCACCACGCCCGCCAGCCCCAGCACCGAAGCCAGCACCGCGCCCTTGCCGATCTGTTCGCCCAGCAGCACGGCGGCAAGATAGAGCGCGATCAGCGGGGCGATGAACGACAGCGCGATCCCTTCTGCCATCGGCAGATAGACCAGCCCCCAGAAGAAACTGGTTGCCATCGCGCCCGAGATTGCCCCGCGCAGCGCGTGCAGCTTCATCGCGCCGCGGTCCGGCCAGCGCCCGCCGCGCCACTTCCATAAGGGGAACATCAGCGCGGTGCCGATGATCGAGCGGACCAGCATCGCGGTATAGGCCCCGACCAGCAGCGAGGCGCCCTTCATCAGGCCGTCCATCACGCTGAACAGCGCGATGCCCAGGATCACCGCCAGGAACGGCGCGGCATGGTGGTCGCGGGTGAAGGGCTGGGCTGCGGACGGCACGGTATTACTCCCCTGCCAAGCGGTAGGGGAGGGGCGCGATCAGGGCAAGGTCAGAGGGTCTTGATGATCCCGGAGAAGTCGGTCCCGCCGTTACCGGCTGCCGCGAAGGCTTCGTACAGTTCCTCGGCGCGCTGGCCCATCGGCACGCTGGCCCCGGCGCTGGCGGCGGCCTCCATCGCCAGCCTCAGGTCTTTCAGCATCAGCGCCGCGGCGAACCCGCCCTGATAACCATTGTCGGCCGGCGATTGCGGGCCGACCCCGGGGACCGGACAATACGACGTCATCGACCACGACTGGCCCGAGGCCTTGCTGGAAATGTCGTAGAAGGTCTGGAGGTCCAGCCCGAGCTTTGCGGCGAGCGCAAAGGCCTCGCAGGTGGCGACCATCGTCGCGCCGAGGATCATGTTGTTGCAGATCTTGGCCGCCTGCCCCGCGCCGCTCGCCCCGGCGTGGATCACCGCCTTGCCCATCGCGGACAGGATCGGCCTGGCATTGGCGAAGCCGTTGTCGCTGCCGCCGACCATGAAGGTCAAGGCGCCGCTGTTTGCCGCGGCAATCCCGCCCGAGACCGGGGCGTCGATCATGTCGTACCACGCCGAGCGGGCGGCTTCCTCAACCGTCCTGGCAGTGGCGACATCGATGGTCGAGCAATCGATCAGCAGCGCCGAAGTCGGCGCGTGGCCGATTACATCGGCGCGATAGACCCGCTCGACGATTTCACCATTGGGCAGCATCGAGACTACCGCCTCGGCATCCTGCACCGCTTCGCGCACCGAGGTGAAGTTTTCGCAGCCGCTGTCCCGGGCCCGGGCCAGCGCGTCTGCGGAAAGGTCGAAGGCGCGAACCGTGTGTCCGTCCTTGACCAGGTTCGCGGCCATCCCGCCGCCCATGTTGCCGAGGCCGATGAAGGCGATTTTCATGTCTCTCTCCAATCTCGTCGTCCCGGACTCGATCCGGGACCGGTGGAAATACGGCGCGACCTTGCGGCAGGACGCCAGCGGTCCCGGGTCAGACCGGGGACGACGCGGTTACTTCCCCTTCCACACTCCGGGACGTTTCTCGATAAATGCGGCCATGCCTTCGGCCTTGTCCTCGGTTGCGGTGAGGACCTGGAAGATGCGGCGCTCCATCACCACTCCCTGATCGAGCGTCGTTTCAAAGGCGGTGTTGACCATTTCCTTGTTGGCGATGGCAGCAAGCGGCGGCATCGCGGCGATCTCGGAAGCGGTCTTGAGCGCTTCGTCCAGCAGGCTGGCGAGCGGCACCACGCGGGCGACCAGGCCCGAACGTTCGGCTTCCTCGGCGCCCATCATCCGCCCGGTCAGGCACATTTCCATCGCCTTGGCCTTGCCCACCGCGCGGGTCAGGCGCTGGCTGCCGCCCATGCCGGGAGCCACGCCCAGTTTGATCTCGGGTTGGCCGAACTTTGCATTCTCGCTCGCGATGATGAAGTCCGCCATCATCGCCAGTTCGCACCCGCCGCCCAGCGCAAAGCCGTTGACCGCCGCGATCCACGGCTTGCGGGTGGTCTTGACCAGGTGGCTGGTCCAGCGGCTGAAGAAGTCGTCCGCATAGAATGCGGCCGCCGGCTTATCGGCCATTTCCTTGATGTCGGCGCCCGCCGCAAAGGCCTTTTCGCCCGCGCCGGTCAGCACCGCGCAGCGCTGGCCGGGGTCGGCCTCGAACGCCGCGAAAGCCGCGATCAGCTCTTCCAGCACCGCCGCATTGAGCGCGTTGAGCGCCTGCGGCCGGTTCAGGGTGACAAGCGTGACTGCGCCGCGCTGTTCGACGAGGATGCTTTCAAAATTCATAGCGGTTTCCACTCTTCATCCGCGGGCAGCGGGGCAACAATGCTTGCGATCAGGGTCTCGGTCACCGCTTCGGGCGTGGCCGGATTCCACTTGGGTGCGTTGTCCTTGTCGATGATCACTGCGCGCACCCCTTCGGCAAAGTCGGGCAGGGTGAGGACGCGGCTGCCGATGCGGTATTCCATCGCCATGTTCGCGGCGAAATCGGAACAGTCCAGACTGTCGTGCAACTGGCGCAAAGCAACCTTGCAGGTCTGCGGGCTCTTGGTGCGCAGCGTGGCCAGTTCCTTCGCGGCCCATTCGCTGTCATCGGCCTCCAGGCTGGCAAGAATGTCTTCATAGCGGTCCGAGGCGAAGTGTCGGGCAATTTGCTGGGCGTTGTCCTCGATCCGCGCATGCGGCGCGGTGATGGCCAGTGCCGAAAGCGCCTGCGCCGGATCGTGCCCGTGGGCCAGCCGCTCCTTGGCTTCGGCCAGAACGTCATGCGGCAGGTAGTGCGTGGCCAGGCCGGCCCAGCGGCATTCCGCCCCGTCAAGCCGCGCGCCCGTAAGCGCCAGGAACTGCCCGATCCGGTGCGGCAGACGGGAAAGATACCAGCCGCCACCGACGTCGGGGAACAGGCCGATCCCGGTTTCGGGCATCGCATAGCGGGTGTTCTCGGTCGCGACGTGGAACTTCGCGGGCTGGCTGATCCCGACCCCGCCGCCCATGGTGATCCCGTCCATGAACGCCACCACCGGTTTGGGGTAGGTGAAGATCAGGTGGTTCAATTGGTATTCGTCGTGGAAGAATCGGCGCCCAGAAGTGCCGCCGTCGTTGAGCGCCGAATTGCGCAGGAAGGCGATGTCCCCGCCCGAACAGAACCCGCGGCCCTCGGCATGGTCGATGATCACGACCGTGACTTCAGGATCGTCGCGCCAATCGAGCAAGGCCGCGGTCATCGCGTGGACCATGTCCAGCGTCAGCGCATGGATCGCCTTGGGGCGGTTGAGCGAAAGGAACCCGGCATGCCCCTCGCGGCGGATCAGGACTTCGTCGGTCATTGCCGCAGCAGATCCCGGCCGACGATCATCCGCATCACCTGGTTGGTCCCTTCAAGGATCGAGTGGACCCGAAGGTCGCGCCAGAAGCGTTCGATCGGGTAGTCCTTCAGATAGCCATAGCCGCCGAACAGTTGCAGCGCATCGTTGACGATCTTGCTGCCGTTGTCGGTGGCGAGCCGCTTGGCCATCGCCGAGAAGCGGCTCTTGTCGGGCGCGCCCGCCGTCACCTTGGCGGCGGCCATGTACAGCAGCGCGCGCGCCGCTTCGAGGTCGGTCGCCATGTCGGCCAGCATGAACTGGGTGTTCTGGAAATCGGCAATCGGTTGGCCGAACTGCTGGCGGTCCCGGGTATAGGCGATCGCTTCGTCCAGGCAGCGCTGCGCCCCGCCGAGCGAGCAGGCCCCGATGTTGAGCCGCCCGCCGTCCAGCCCGGCCATGGCAAAGCGGAACCCTTCGCCTTCCTTGCCAACCCGGTTGGCCACGGGGACGCGGCAATCCTCGAACACCACCTGCGCAGTCGGGCTGGCGTTCCAGCCCAGCTTCTTTTCAGGCGCACCGAACGACAGGCCGGGGGTGCTCTTTTCGACCACCAGGCAGGATATGCCCTTGGACTTGTCATCGCTGGTGCGAACCATCGCGACATAGATGTCGTTGTAGCCCGCGCCGGAAATGAACTGCTTGGTGCCGTTCAGGACATAGTGGTCGCCGTCGAGCCGGGCCGTGGTCTTGAGCGCGGCCGCGTCACTGCCCGATCCCGGTTCGGTCAGGCAGTAGGAGGCGATCTTGTCCATCGAGACCAGATCGGGCAGAAACCGCTGCTTCAGCTCCTGCGAACCGAAGGTGTCGATCATCCACGCGGCCATGTTGTGGATCGAGACATAGGCACTGGTGGCCGGGCAACCGTATGACATCGCCTCCATGATCAGCGCCGCTTCCAGCCGCCCCAGCCCGATCCCGCCGCTCTCTTCAGAAACATAGATCGCGCCAAAGCCCAGCTCGCCCGCGGCTTTCCAGACCTCGACCGGGTAGTGGTGCGTCTCGTCCCACTCGGCCGCGAACGGCGTGATCCGGTCGGCGGTGAACTTGCGCGCCATGTCCTGGATCGCAAGCTGATCCTCGGTGAGGGCAAATTGGTCTGTCATGATTCCCTCATTACTCCAGCTTCATGCCGCGCGTTCAATTTGTGGAATCGGATCGCGCGTCTGCCTTATCCTATTGTGGACAGCGCGTGTAGGTGCGCGCGCCCTTGGGCGCATCATTGCCGAACTCTTCAAACACCAGAGCCTTGCCGCCGTCCTTCACCGCAAGAGTCGTTTCGCGGCTCCATTCCATTCCTTCGCCGCTGTAAGCGAAGGTTCCCCGCAGCTCGGTCTCGCTGGAGGCCCTGGTTGACTCGAGGATAGCGATCGATTCGTAGAACTGGAGGCTGTCCGCAGTGATCGTCACCAGACCTTTGGCATCGCCGCGGGTCGAGGTGCAGTCTGCCGGGACAAGCCCCCAGTGTCCGCGCATCGCAACAGGCAGCGGCGTCACTGCCGCCGGCACTGGTACAGCTGCAATTGTCGGCGGGATGGTTTTCTCGGTCAGGGCTGGTTCGGTGGAGTGGTTGGCTTCGGGCTCCTTGCTGCCCGAACAGGCAGCAAGGGCGCAGGTGGCAGCGACAATCGCGAGCATGAGCGCTGTTTTCATCTTATAGCTCCGGTCTGGTTCCGGCAGGTGCGCCGGAGATTGGGCCGGGAACGTATGGCAAGCGCTGCCGGTTTCACGCGCTCACCCCATCGTCGGAATGACAAAGGCGTTGCTACCATCCCCGCCGCCGTCGGGCCAGCGGGCGGTGACGGTCTTGACCTTGGTCCAGAACTTCACGCCTTCCATGCCGTGCTGGTTGGTATCGCCAAAGGCCGAGCGCTTCCACCCGCAGAAGGTGTGGTAGGCGACCGGGACGGGAATGGGCACGTTGATCCCGACCATCCCGACATTCACGCGCGCGGCAAATTCGCGCGCCGCGTGGCCGTTGCGGGTGAAGATCGCCACGCCGTTGCCGTACTGGTGCTTGCTGGCCAGGCTCAGGGCCTCTTCAAAGTCCTTGGCGCGGACGATCTGCAGGACCGGGCCGAAGATTTCGTTGTGGTAGCTGTCCATGTCGGTGGTGACATGGTCAAACAGCGTCGGGCCGACGAAGAACCCGTCCTCGTGCCCCTGCAACTTGAACCCCCGCCCGTCGACCACCAGTTCCGCGCCTTCATCGGCGCAGGTCTGGATCCAGCCTTCGACCTTGGCCTTGTGCGCCGCGGTCACCACCGGGCCGTAGTGCGCGCCCGCATCGGTCGAGACGCCGACCTTGAGCGCTGCGATCGCCGGGATCAGCTTGGCGCGCAGGCGGTCGGCAGTATCCTCACCGACCGGCACCACGACGGGAAGCGCCATGCAGCGTTCGCCCGCCGAGCCGAAGGCGGCCCCAGCCAGATCGTTGACCACCTGATCGAGATCGGCATCGGGCATGACGATCCCGTGGTTCTTGGCGCCGCCCATCGCCTGGACGCGCTTTCCGGCGGCGACCCCGCGGTTGTAGACAAAGTGGGCGATGTCGGACGAACCGACGAAGCTGACGGCTTGAATCGCCGGGTGATCGAGGATCGCGTCGACCATCTCCTTGTCGCCGTGGACCACCTGGAAGATGCCTTCGGGCAGTCCGGCTTCAAGCCACAGTTCGGCCAGCCGGTTGGGCAGCGAGGGATCGCGTTCGCTCGGCTTGAGGATGAAGGCGTTGCCCACCGCCATCGCGACCGCGCCCATCCACAGCGGGATCATCGCCGGGAAGTTGAACGGGGTGATCCCAACGCCGATTCCCAGCGGCTGGCGCATCGAATAGACGTCGATTCCCGGCCCCGCGCCCTGGGTGTATTCGCCCTTGAGCGCGTGGGGAATGCCGCAGCAGAATTCGACCACTTCGAGCCCGCGCTGGATGTCGCCCTTGCTGTCGGCAATCACCTTGCCGTGTTCGGAGCTGAGCATGTGCGCCAGCGCGTCCATGTTGGCTTCGACCAGCGCCTTGAAGTTGAACATCACCCGCGCCCGGCGCTGCGGGTTCATCGCCGCCCAGGCGGGCTGCGCGGCCTGCGCTGCGGCCACCGCGCGATCAAGCGCGTCCTGCCCGCCCAGCACGACCTCGGCCTGGACCGCGCCGGTGTTGGGATCGAAGACCGGAGCCTTGCGGGAAGCGGAGAGTCCAGCGGTGCCGCCGGCGATGGAGTGATCGATGAAGCGCATGGATTCGCTGTTCCTCTCGAATGTCCGTTTGATCCTGCCCTGCACTTGCGACGCGGTGCAGACAAGGAGCAATTTTGCGGCTATGACCTGCAAATATGCAGGTATTGGACTGGAGTGACTATCAGGCCTTCCTGGCCATCGCCCGGGCCGGGCAGCTCGCCCGCGCGGCGCATGCCCTGGGCGTCGATGCAACGACGATGGGGCGCCGGCTGCGACGGCTCGAAGCCCGGCTCGGCGTCACCCTGTTCGAGCAGACCCGCGAGGGCCAGGTTCTGACCGAAGCGGGCGAGGGGCTGCTGGCCCATGTCGAGGCGATGGCCCAATCGGCCGCCGCGATCGGCGAGCGCGGGGCCGACAGCGGCGGCCTTTCCGGCACCCTGCGAATCAGCGTGCCGGAAGGGTTCGGCGGCTGGTTCCTGCCCGCGCACCTCGCCAGGTTCGCCGCCGCGCAGCCGGCGCTGACGCTCGATCTGGTGGCCAACAGCGGCCTGCTCAGCCTGTCGAAGCGCGAGGCCGACATGGCGGTCACCCTGTCGCGCCCCAAGGCCGGTCCGGTGATCGCGCGCAAGCTGTCGGACTATGCGCTGCGGCTCTACGCCAGCCCGGCCTACCTCGCCCGGGCGCCGCAGATCGCGCGGCCCGCCGATCTGCTCCAGGGCCACCGCCTGGTCGGCTACATTCCCGACCTGCTGTTCGACCCGGTGCTGCGCTATCTCGACGAGATCCACCCCGGCCTGACCGCAGGATTGCGCTCATCGAGCATCAACGCCCAGTACCGGCTGATCGCCAGCCATGCCGGGATCGGCGTGCTGCCGTGCTTCATCGGCGATTCCGATCCCCTGCTGGCGGCGGTCCTGCCCGACCGCCGGATCCTGCGCTCGCTGTGGCTGGTGACGCACAAGGATACCCACGCGCTGGCCCGGGTCCGGGCCGGCAAGGACTGGCTGGTCCAGACGGTCCAGGCGCACCGCGAAGTCCTGTTGCCGCCCCGCTAAACGCGGGCTAGCTTGCGCGCCACATATGGACGCGCCGATCCCTGCCGCCGATCCAGGCCTGATCGATCCGCCGCCCGGCGGAGCGCTGGTGTGGCGCCATCACCTCGTCACCCGGCTGTGGCACTGGTTCAATGCGCTGGTGGTCGCGGTCATGCTGATGAGCGGGCTGATGATCTTCAACGCGCACCCCCGGCTCTATTGGGGACAGGCCGGTTTTGCCCGCGCCGATGCCTGGCTGGTGCTGGGCAAGCCGGGCGGCGCGGCGTTTCCGGGGTGGATAACCCTGCCGTCCTACTACAGCCTGGCCGACGCGCGGCTGTGGCATCTGGCGTTCGCCTGGCCGCTGGCGCTGGCGCTGGCGTTCTACCTCGGCTGGTCGATCAACGCCGGCCACCTGCGGCGCGATATCTGGCCGCGCCTTGCCGAACTGACCCCCGCGCACCTGTGGCACGATATCGTCGCCCACGTCCGGCTGCGATTTCCCACCGGCGAGGCGGCATTGCGCTACAACGTGCTACAGAAGCTGGCCTATGCGGCTGTGTTGGTGCTGTTGTTGCCGGGGATCGTCCTGACCGGGCTGGCCATGTCGCCCGGGATGGACGCGGCCTGGCCGTGGCTGTTCGATCTGTTCGGGGGGCGCCAGTCGGCCCGTTCGATCCACTTCCTCTGCGCCTTCGCCCTGGTCGCCTTCTTCGTGGTCCACATCGCGATGGTGCTGCTCGCCGGACCGGTCAACGAGGTGCGCTCGATGCTCAGCGGATGGTATCGGTTGCCGCAAGAGCGCGAGTTGCAGCCATGATCGTATCGCGCCGCAAGCTGCTGGGAGTGGGCGCGGCGGGTGCCGGCGGGCTCTTGCTGGGCGGGTGCGATCGGTTGACCCAGGCCCCGGCGGTGCGCGAGCGGCTGATCGGCGCGGAAAGCCTGACCATGCGGGTGCAGCGTCATCTGATGGGCGATGCCCTGGCCCGCGAATTTGCGGAAAGCGACCTGTCGCCAAGTTTCCGTCCAAACGGGAGTGTCAGCGTAGCCGATCCAGCCTATCAGCGGGCGTTGGCGGCCGGCTTTGCCGGCTGGGCGCTGCGGGTTGACGGGCTGGTCCGCCAGCCGCTGCTGCTGCCGCTCGACGCGCTCAAGGCGATGCCCCAGCGGACCCAGATCACGCGCCACGATTGCGTCGAGGGGTGGAGCGCGATCGGCAAGTGGCAGGGGCCGCAGCTTGGCACCATCCTCGCGCAGGCAGGGCTGCTGCCCGAGGCGCGGTTCGCCGTGTTCCACTGCGCCGATCTCTACGGCGGAAAGCCCTATTACGAATCGATCGACCTGATCGACCTGTTCCACCCCCAGACGATCCTGGCCTGGCGGATGAACGATGCCCCGCTGGCGCAGGCCCACGGCGCGCCGCTGCGGCTGCGGGTCGAGCGTCAGCTCGGCTACAAGCAGGCCAAGTTCGTCACCCGGATCGAGCTGCGCTCCACCCTGGCCGGGCTTTACGGCGGCAAGGGTGGCTATTGGGAAGATAACGGCGCCTACGCGTGGTACGCCGGCATCTGATCTACATCAGCTTGCGCACTTCCTCGGCCGAATAGAGCCGCAGGTCGGCGGCTTCGCGCGCGACGCTGCCCATCGCCTTGTTGAATTCACCCATGTGCGGGCTGGCCATGTGTGCGCCCAGCGCTTCCTGGCTCGCCCAGCGTTCGGATATGCGGATCAGGTCGGGGTCGGCGATGTCCTGGGAGAAGGAATAGTGCAGGCAGCCGTCTTCCGCATTGGTCGCCCTGACCATCTCGCGGGCCTGATCGGCCACTTTGGCAAATTCGCCGCTTGCCAGCTTGAGCCAGCCTTCGATCAGCAACATGTCCATCTCCTCGTGATTCGTTAATCGTGCGATTAACACCACGGATCGCGGGGACCGCGCAAGTAGGGACGCGCCACTTTCGAAGCGACCAGGTCGTCGGCGATCGACTGGACCGTGCCATCCGGGCGGACCCGGACCAAGTTGTGCAGTTCGCGCCCGTAATCATCGCGGACGGTGGGCACCGGTCCGGTCAGGAAGAACGGCGCCTGATTGAGCAGCGCGATCAGGGCGGTGCGCGCCGCTTCGCCCTGGGCCTGTTCAGCCGGACAGCGCGCCGGGTGCAGTTCCGGCGCGTCGATCCCGATGATCCGGATGTGGCGGGCCCCGACGATGATCGTGTCGCCGTCAGGCGCGCAGGCCGAAGATCCGCCCTGGCCGCACACGACAAAGCGCTGGGCGATCCTTTCGCTGTCGGCGCGCGGCGGTTCGGGCGGCGGGTCCTGGCCCAGGACATACCAGCTGAGCGCGACCAGCAGCGCCGCGCCGAGCCACCAGCGGACCGCATTCCACAACCGGCGGCCGCGGCTCAGCCCCTGCCAGCGGTGGGTCGGCAGGACGCGTCCGTATCCTGATCTGCGGCGGGGCCAGGCCATGCCCGGGCGGTAAGACTTTGCTCAGCGCGCGGCAAGCAGCACGCACCAGTCGCTGCGCCGCCCGCGCCAGGGTTCGGCCAGCCCCTCGCTGACCAGTTGCGCGCCGAGCGAGCGCCCCGCGCGCTTCGCCACCCGCAGCGAACGGCCATAGCGGTCGGTCGCGCGGCCATCGACCTCAAGCGTGAATGGACCGGCGTTGAGCAGGGCGATCAAGCGCAAGGTCGCCCGCTCGCCCAGTTCCTGTTCGGCGGGGCATCCGGCCTGGTGGGTTTCAGGCGCGTTGATATCGGCGATCCGAACCTTTTCGCCGCGAAGCCAGAAAGTGTCGCCATCGACGACGCAGGTGGTGCGGGGCCCTTCGGCGCAGAGCGCGAACGTGGCGGCGGCAAGGGTTAGGAGCGATAGGGCCATGCGCACGGCATGGCCGTCCGCGCCGGATCGTTCCTATCCGGAAAACTACGCGGTTTCGCTCCGTTTCAGAGGCTTAGGAACAGTCCCGCAAGCGCCGCGCTCATCAGGTTGGACAGGCTGCCCGCGGCCAGGGCCTTGAGCCCGAGCCGGGCGATGTGCGGACGCTGGTTGGGGGCAAGGCCGCCGGTCACCGCCATCTGGATCGCGATCGAGCTGAAGTTGGCGAACCCGCACAGGGCAAAAGTGACGATCGCCTGGGTCTGCTGCGAGAGGTCCTTGGCCGCGCCCAGATCGATGAAGGCGACGAATTCGTTCAGCACCACTTTGGTCCCGAAAAATCCGCCCGCGCGCATCGCTTCGGCCCAGTCGGGCGCCCCAAGCAGCCGGAAGACCGGCGCGAAGACATAGCCCAGCAGCATCTGGAACGAGAGGTCGGGCTTGCCGAACCATCCGCCAACCCCGCCCAGGATCCCGTTGGCCAGCGCCACCAGCGCGACGAAAGCTAGCACCATCGCCCCGACCATGACCGCCAGCTTTACCCCGGTCTGCGCACCCTGGGCCGCCGCCATGATCACGTTGGCGGGGCGTTCCTCTTCATCGGGGATCTTGACCTCGTCGGGCTCGATCAGCTTTTCGCCCCAAGGGTCGGGCATGATGATCTTGGCCATCAGGATCCCGCCCGGCGCCGACATGAAGGCGGCAGCGACCAGATAGTCGATCCGGATACCCATGCTGGCATAGGCCGCCAGGATCGTTCCCGCGACCCCGGCCATGCCCACGCTCATCAGGCAGAACAGCTGGCTGGGGGTCAGTGCGGCCAGATAGGGCCGGATCACCAGCGGGCTTTCCGACTGGCCGACAAAGATGTTCGATGCGGCGGACAGGCTTTCCACCTTGCTGATCCCGGTGATCTTTTCCAGCGCCCCGCCAACCCAGCGGATCACCAGTTGCATTAGGCCGATGTAATACAGCACCGAAATCAGCGCGGCGAAGAAGATGATCACCGGCAGCGCGGCAATCGCGAAGGAATTGCCCCCGATCTCGGGCTTGGCCAGCGGACCGAAGATGAACTCGGTCCCGGCGTGGGCATAGCCCAGCAGTGCGGCTACTCCGTCGGAGATGGTCTTGAGGATGGCATTGCCCCACGGCACGTAGAGAACCAGCGCGGCAAACCCGACCTGGAGGGCAAAGGCCGCGCCGACCACCCGCAGGCGGATAGCCTTGCGGTCAGAGGACAGGACAAATGCAATTGCCAGGATAAGTGCGATGCCGGCAAGGCTGAGCAGGTGTTGCATCGGTTGGCGATCCCCCGGGACGTGCTGTGTTGCGCCGTGTGGTAACGGCTTGGCACCAACAGTC
>JBJTMC010000077.1:0-17479 GCA_046063325.1 Novosphingobium sp. | reverse complement strand
GCGTTGCCGGGTTCGGTGATGTTGGCAAGGGCAGCGCCGCCTCACTGCGCCAGGGCGGCGCGCGGGTGATGGTCACCGAGATCGATCCGATCTGTGCGTTGCAGGCGGCGATGGAGGGCTATGAAGTCGTCACCATGGAAGAAGCGGTGACCCGCTGCGATATCTTCGTCACAGCCACCGGCAACGAGGACGTGATCACTGCCGAACACATGAAGGCGATGAAGCCAATGGCGATCGTCAGCAACATCGGCCACTTCGACAGCGAGATCCAGATCTCCGCGCTCGACAACTACAAGTGGACCGAGGTCAAGCCCGGCACCGACCTGGTCGAATTCCCCGACGGCAAGCAGATCATCATCCTGGCCAAGGGGCGCCTGGTCAACCTGGGCTGCGCCACCGGCCACCCCAGCTTCGTGATGAGCAGCAGCTTCACCAACCAGACCCTGGCCCAGATCGAGCTGTTCACCAAGAACAGCGAATACAAGAACGAGGTCTACGTCCTGCCCAAGCATCTCGACGAAAAGGTCGCCGCACTGCACCTGGAAAAGCTGGGCGTGAAGTTGACGACCCTTTCGCAGAAGCAGGCCGACTATATCGGCGTTTCGCAGGCCGGACCGTTCAAACCCGACCACTATCGCTACTAAGTCTGTCGCTCCCACAGTTTGTGCACGCGCTCTGGTTGTATTCCGGGGCGCGCGCGCATAGCTGTCGGCCATGACCTTTTCCCCGACCGTGCTGGTGCTGATCGGGCTGCTGCTGGCAGCCTGGACCACGGCTGCGCTGTGGGCGATCGTGACCGCGCGTTCCCGTCAGAAGCGCGCCGAAGCCGGGCAGCGCCATGCGCGCCGGCTTGGCCGGATGGTCGATGAAAGCCCGGCTCTGCCGCTGCTGGTCCGCGCCGACGGCCGGATCGAAGCACCGCAGCGGCTGGCCAACTGGCTCGGGTTGGAAAAGGTTCCGCAATTCCTGACCGAACTGGATGGGGGCCGGATCGATGGCGGTGGTGGCGGACTGACGACCGAGCAGCTCGCCGAACTGAGTGAGGCGGTTCGGCGCTGCCAGCGGACCGCGGCACCGTTCCGGATGGTCGCCACGCCGCGCGGATCCCGGCGCAGCCTGGCGCTGCGCGGGCACCTTGCCGACCCGCAGGTTTCACCCGGTGGTGCGGCGCTGGTCTGGATTTTCGACTTTTCCGACAGCGAAAGCGAACTGGTCCAGCTGCGCGATGAAGCATCGCGAGCGCGCGACGATTTCGCCGCCCTGGTGGGGCTGATCGAGGCCGCGCCGATGCCGATGTGGTTCCGCGGCCCGGACGGCGATTTGCGCCTGGTCAACCAGGCCTATGTCGATGCGGTGGCCGGTGAGGACGCCCGCCAGGTTGCCGAAGACGGGATCGAGCTGGTCGAAAGCGTCGACGGGCTGACCGCGCGGCAGGTCGCGCTTCAGGCGGCGGCAAAGCATTTGCCGATCGAGCGGATGGTTTCGGCAACGATTGCGGGCGAACGGCGGGCGCTGCGCGTATCGGATCTGCCCTTGGGGCAGGAAGGGGTTGCCGGTTACGCCGTCGATGTCGAGGAAATGGAAGAACTGTCGCGTTCGTTGCGGGCGTTCCGCAATGCGCAGCGCTCGTTCCTCGATCGGCTTTCGGCCGGGGTCGCCCAGTTTGATTCGAAGCGTCAGCTGACTTTTGCAAATCCGCCGTTCCAGCGGCTGTTCGCGCTGAGGCCGGCCGACATGCTCGATCCTCCGCAGTTCGACCGCCTGCTCGACCTGGCCCGCGATGCCGGACGGGTTCCCGAGGCGCGCGATTTTCCCGCCTGGCGGCGCGAACGGGTTGGCTGGTTTACCGCCAGTGCCGCGCAGGAGGAAGCCTGGGTCCTGCCCGACGGTACCCACCTGCGCCTGGTTGCCCAGCCGCTGCCCGATGGCGGGCTGACCCTGATTGCAGAGGACCGGACCGAACAGCTCCAGCTTTCCGCTGCGCGCGATACCCTGCTGCGGACCCGAACCGCGACGTTCGACAGCCTGTTCGAATCGGTTGCAGTGTTCGCGCCGGATGGCCGGTTGCAGCTGTGGAACCGCCGGTTTGCCGCCGATTGGGGGCTTGAGGACGGGTTTCTGGATACTCATCCGCGGATCGAGATACTGCTGGGTGAAATAGCCCGTTCGCTTGCCAAGCCGATCAAGGCCAAGGCAGTGGGAGACGTGGTCCGCGCTGCTACGCTTGACCGCAAGCAGACCGGCAGCCGCGCCATGCTCGCCGATGGGCGCACGCTGGAATTTGCCGGGGTGCCGCTGCCGGACGGCAACGGTCTGCTGACCGTGCTCGACATTACCGATTCCCAGAAGGCGGAAGAAGCGCTCAAGCAGCGGGCCGCCGCGTTGGAAGAAGCCGATGCGATGAAGACCCGGTTCCTTGCCAACATGAGCTACGAATTCCGCACCCCGCTGACCTCGATCGGCGGGTTTGCCGAACTGCTCCAGGCCGGAATGGGCGGTGATCTGTCCGAGAGCGGCCGCGAATATGTCTCCGCGATCATCCAGTCGGTCGACCGGCTGGGCGAGCAGATCGAATCGGTGCTGGATCTGTCGCAGAGCGAGGCGGGAATGCTGCCGCTGGCGAACGAGGAAATCGACCTGCTGGGGTTCGTCACCGATCTGGTCAAGGATCGGAAAGACCGGATCAAGGCCGCCGGAGTTACCTTCGACTTGCGCGGCGACAAGGGCGCTGGGCGGATCATGGGCGATCGCCGCCGCCTGGGCCGCGCGGTAGGGCACCTGATCGACAACGCCATCGTCGCGGCGGGAAGCCAGGGCCGGGTCCTGCTTGAACTGGCCGTCCACAAGGGCAAGGCGCGGATCGTCATTTCCGACAACGGTGCCGGTATGGACGCGCCGACGCTGGCGCGGGCGCTGGAAGGGATCAAGGTCAGCGCCGACGGCAAGGGGGTTGAGCGCCGCCAGGGGCTGGGCCTGCCGCTCGCCCGGCAACTGATCGAAGCGCACGGCGGAAGCCTGGAACTGCTGTCCGAACCGGGGCAGGGCACTGCCGCCATCGTCGAACTGCCGTGACGATCGACTTGCCCGATCTGGCCGCGATGGACCGCCTGGGCGCGCGGATCGCCGCCGTGCTTCGTCCGGGAGATGTCGTGGCGCTTTCAGGCGGGCTTGGCGCGGGCAAGACCACGCTGGCGCGGGCCATTATCGCGGCGCTGGGGCTTGACGGCGAAGTGCCTTCGCCCAGCTTTGCCATCATAGAAACCTATGATCCGCCGCTGGTCCGCCTGCCGCTGGTCCATGCCGATTTCTACCGGTTAAAGCATCCCGGCGAGGTCGAGGAACTGGGGCTGGACGATTACCGCGCGGATGCCGCGCTGATTGCCGAGTGGCCTGAAATGGCAGGCGGATTCGTCCACGAACCCGGCTGTCTTGCACTCCGGCTTGAAACTGCGGAAATGGGGCGGATTGCGATTGTCGAACCGGGCCGCGATTGGCTAGGGCGGGAGCCATGGCTTTGAACCTTCCCGAGGGCGTCGAACCCTTCCTTGCAAATGCCGGGTGGAGCGGTGCGGTGCTGGAACCGCTGGCCGGCGATGCTTCGTTCCGGCGCTACTTCCGGGTCCGACGCGGCGAACAGAGCGCAATGCTGATGGATGCGCCGCCGCCGAACGAGGATCCGCAGCCGTTCCTGCGCGCGGCCAAGTGGCTTGACGCCAATGGCATGCGGGCGCCGCACATCCTGGCGGAGGACGCCGATCGCGGGCTGGTTCTGCTGGAAGATTTCGGCGATGTCCGGATGCGCGAGTATCTTGACGAATGGCCTTTGGACGAAGTCGCCGTCTATACGGCAGCCGTCGATGCCTTGATTGCGCTGCACCGCCTGCCGGGCGGTCCGTTCCTTGACTATTCGCTGAGCGAATACATGCGCGAAGCGAAGCTGCTGATTGAATGGTATTGTCCCGCGCAGGGCCTCAAGGTCGATGAGGTGGGCTACGTCAAGGCCTGGCAGGAAACGCTCGGTGATCTGCTGACCCGCCAGCGACAGGGGATCAGCGTGCTGCGCGATTACCATGCCGAAAACATCATGCTGCTTGGTTCGCTGGCCAAACAGGGGTTGCTGGATTTCCAGGATGCCCTGAACGGCCATGCGGCCTACGATCTGGTTTCGCTGCTCCAGGACGCGCGGCGCGACGTTTCGCAGGAACTTGAGGCTGAGATGTTCGACTATTACGTCGAACGAACCGGAGCCGGGGAGCACTTCCTGGCTGACTATGCGCGCCTTGGGGCCCAGCGCAACGCCAAGATCGTCGGCATCTTCGTGCGCCTGTGGAAGCGTGACGGCAAGCCGAAGTACCTGGATTACATTCCGCGCGTCTGGGCCTTGCTTGAGCGTGATCTGACCCATCCCGCGCTGGCGCCGATCGCGGCCTGGTTTGACGCGAACATCCCGGTGGAACTGCGCGAGGCGGGGGGCGGCGCGTTCAACCCATGACGATGCCGGTCACTGCCATGGTCATGGCCGCGGGCAAGGGCACCCGGATGATGCCCCTGACCGCGAATTGCCCAAAGCCGTTGATCCGTGTGGCGGGCACCACTCTGCTCGATCACGTGCTGGATCAGCTGCGCACGGCGGGAGTGGGCCGGATCGTGGTCAACGTCCATTACCTTGCCGACCAGATCGAGGAACACCTGGCAAGATACGCCACCGATTTCGCGGTGACCGTTTCGGATGAGCGCGAACTGCTGCGCGATACCGGGGGCGGTCTTGTCAAGGCCTTGCCGCTGATCGAGGCAGACCCGTTCTTCTGCGTTAATGCCGATAACTGGTGGGTCGACGAAGGCGGCAACGCACTGGTCGACATGGCGCGGATGTGGGACGAACAGCGCATGGACGTGCTGATGCTGGTGGTGCCTTTCAAACGGGCGGGCAACACCCAGGGCGACGGTGATTTCGACATGGACGAAGACGGCCGCCTTTCCCGCGAAGGGGCAAAGCGGCACCGCCCGTTCGTGTGGACCGGGATCCAGATGCTGTCCCGCCGGGTCGTCTGCGATCCGCCCTCCGATGTGTTTTCGACCAACACGTTCTGGGACCGTGCGATCGCAAAGGGCCGCTGCTTCGGGCTTGTTCACGATGGTCAGTGGTACGACGTCGGCTATCCCGAAGCGATCGACCTGACCGAGGCCGCCCTGGCACGTGGCTGAACGGCCAGGCCCCAGGATTTACTCGATCGCGGCGCATCGCGGCTTTGCCGATGCGCTGGTGGCCGGGCTGATCCCGCGCTACGCCGACAAGAACCTTGGCCTTGCCCGCCTGACTCTGCTTTTGCCGTCGAGCCGGGCGGCCCGGATCGTGACCGAGGCCTTCGTGCGCCTGTCGGGCGGAGGGATGCTGCTGCCGCGCATGGCGGTGGTTGGCGATCTCGATCTTGATGAAACGCTGGGCCCTTTGTTCGATCCGCTGGGCGCGGGGGCGGACGTTCCGCCCGCATCGGATCCGACCCGGCGCTGGCTGCGGCTTGCCGAACTGCTTCGCGAGGAACTGGGCAAGGATGCGCCCAAAACGCCGGGCCTGCTGCGTCTGGCGTTCGAGACCGGGCGGACGATGGACCGCCTGGCGATCGAAGGGCTGGAACTGGGCGACCTGCTGCAAGACCGGATCGCCGGGATCGTCGGCGATCTGGCGGCGCACTGGCAGTTGGCGACCCGCACCTTTGCCCGCGTTCAGGCGCGCTGGCTGGCCGAGCTGGCGCTGCGCGAAGAGGTTGACCCGCCCGTGCGGCGCAACCGCCTGTTCGCCCACGCGGCGCGGCGCTGGCGGGCGGATCCGCCGCCGCATCCAATCGTCGCGGCCGGGATCACCAGTGCTTCTCCGGCGCTGGCGGATCTGCTCCGGGTGGTGGAGGAATTGCCGCAAGGGGCAGTGATTCTGCCCGATCTGGACCTGACGCTGGACGAAAACGTGTGGCAATCGCTCGGCTCGGCGGGAATTGCGCCCGGCGCTGACCAGCCTCCCTTTGGTGAGCGTGATGCGCTGGCCCATCCGCAGTACCATCTCAAGCTGCTGCTCAATCGGATGGGGGTAAACCGGGCGGAGGTTGATCCCTGGCACCGCGCCGGGATGGCCGCCGCGCCGCCGCAGCGCAGCCGGGCGATCTCCAATCTGTTTCTTCCCCCTGATGGCAGCGCTGGTTGGATCGACCTTAAGCCGGAGGAGCGGCGCCTGTCCGGGGTAAGGTTGATGGAAACAGCGCATCCCGGCGAGGAAGCGCAGGCCATTGCCCTGTTGGTCCGTCAGGCGCTTGAAGTGCCCGAGCGGCGGGTCGCAGTGATCACCCCCAATCGCGGACTTGCGGCGCGGGTTTCGGCACACCTCATGCGGTGGGGCATCGTCGCCGATGACTCGGCTGGCCGCCCGCTGTCCCAAACGGCGGCCGGGCGCGTGATCCTGCTGCTGGCTGAGGTAGCGGCCGATGGTGCCGCGCCAGTGCCACTGCTTTCGCTGCTGACCCATCCGCTGGTCGGAGCGGGCGAGGGGCGTGCCGGATGGCTCGACAATGCCCGTGCGCTTGACCTGGCGCTGCGCGGGCCCCGCCCCGCGCCGGGGCTGGCGGCGCTGGGCGAGATTGTGGGCGTCTTGGGCCGCAGGGGGCGGGGCGCCGGGATCGTCGAATGGTGGGATGCCATCGCAGCACTGCTGGCTCCGCTGCTGGCCGAAGACAATGCAATCGGTCTTGGCAACGCGTTGGGCCGGATTGCCGGTATTGGCGAAGCCTTGTGCGGCGCGCGGCTGTGGAGCGAAGCGGACGGGCGCGCGCTTTCGGCCTGGCTTGAGGAACTGCGTCTGGCCGCCGACGAAGCGGGTACGCAGATTGAGCCCCGGGACCTTCCCACTGTCCTGCGCGATGCGATGGACCGGGTTTCGGTTCGTCCATCCTGGGGTGGCCATCCCCGGGTTGCAATTTACGGCCTGCTCGAAGCCCGGATGAGCCGGGCCGATCTGGTGATCTGCGCCGGTTTGACCGAAGGGACCTGGCCGGCCGCGCCAAGCCCCGAGCCTACCCTGCCGCCTGCCGTGCTGCGTGCGCTGGGCGTGCCGGGCGGCGAATTCCGCATCGGCCTTGCCGCGCACGATCTGGCCGGTGCGCTCGGCGCGCCCGAAGTTGTGCTGAGCTGGGCCCAGCGGGACGAGGCTGGTCCGGTCATTCCCAGCCGCTTTGTGCTGCGGGTCGAAGCGATGCTGGGGGACGATCTGGCCAAGGCCCACCGCGAGACCGAAACCGTGGCGCTGGCTCGGGCGATCGATCATGCGCCGCCCGCGAAGCCTTATCCCCAACCCGAACCACGGCCTTCGGCAGAGCAACGTGATGTCGCCCTGGCGGTAACCGCGATCGACCGGCTGCGCGGGGATCCGTATCAGTTCTATGCCGCTGCGATCCTGCGATTGCGGCGGCTCGACGGGCTGGATGCCGAGCCGACGGCCGCATGGCAGGGCACCGTGGTCCATGCGGTGATGGAGCGCTGGCACAAGGCTGGAGGCCGCGCGGGAGAACTCATCGCCCTGGCTCAGGAAGAGCTGGCGGCGATGCAGGCCCATGTGGTGACGCGCGGGCTGTGGTGGCCGCGGCTGTCGAAGGGGCTGGAATGGATCGACGCCCAGATCGCGCGCGACAGCGGCGAGGGACGGGCCGTGCTCGCCAGCGAGATCAGGGGCGAGATGACCCTGGCCGGGGTCAAGGTCCACGGCCGCGCCGACCGGATCGATCGGCGCGCCGACGGGCGCCTGATCGTGGTTGACTACAAGACCGGAAAGCCGCCCTCGGGCGGGCAGGTCAAGGACGGCTTTGCCCTGCAGCTTGGCACACTGGGCCTGATCGCGGCGGCGCATGGTTTCAAGGACGTATCGGGCATGCCCGACGGCTTCGAATACTGGTCTTTCGGCAAGAACGACAAGAGCGAGACCGGGTTCGGTTATATCTATGAACCGGTCGCCGAAGGCCGCAAGGTGGGCGTTCCACGCGCCGAATTTCTGACGAAAACCCAGGGCAATCTGATCGAGGCAATCCACAAATGGATCAGGGGCGATGCGCCTTTCACCGCGCGGCTTAACCCGGATCTGGGCGGGTTCAACGATTATGACCAGCTGATGCGGCTTGATGAATGGCAGGCGCGCGGAGAGGCTGAGGGATGAGCCGGGTGTTCTCTCTGACCGACGAACAGAAACCGGCGGTCGATCCGGGCGAGGTGGTGTGGCTGTCCGCCTCGGCTGGAACGGGCAAGACCCAGGTGCTGTCAGCGCGGGTGCTGCGCCTGCTGCTGCAGGATGATGTCCGGCCCGAACAGATCCTTTGCCTGACCTTCACCAAGGCCGGGGCGACCGAAATGGCGACCCGGATCAACGAGGTGCTGGCCCGCTGGGTGCGCGCGCCTGACGATGATCTTTTCCGCGATCTCGAAGCGATCGGTGCAGCGTCTGGCCCGGCCCAGCGCGAAAAGGCCCGCCGCCTGTTCGCCTCCGTGCTGGATTGCCCGGGCGGCGGCTTGCGGATCGATACGATCCATGCCTTTGCCCAGTGGCTGCTGTCTGCCTTTCCCGCCGAAGCTGGGCTGATCCCCGGGGTCAAGGCGATGGAAGACCGTGACCGCGACCTGCTGCTGCGCGAGGTACTGGCCGAGCTGCTGCTGGATGCGGAGCGGGGCAACGATGCGGCAACGCTTGCGGCGCTGGAGGCGCTTTCGATCCGGCTTGGCCCGATGGCTGTCCCGGGCTGGCTGCTGCGCTGCGCCAAGGCGCGCGAAGCGTGGGAAGGTCCGGCGGGCTGGCAGCCACCGATGCGCCCCAATGTGCTGCGCCTGCTTGGCCTGTCCAGCGATGCCGAAGCGGCCGATCTGGAGGACCTGTGCAGTGACGGGGTATTCGATACCGACGCGCTGGAATGTTGCCTTGCCGCCTACCGGCAGTGGAATACTCCGACCGCGCAGAAGATAAGCGACCCATTGGCGCAGTGGCTGGTCGCTGAGCCGCGCGAACGCGCTGCCGGGATCGAAACGCTCCACAGCGCGCTGTTCAACAAGGACGGCATTCCAAAATACCTGAAGAATGTCCTCAAGTTTGAGGAAAGCATTGAGGAAGCCGGATATTCCGTGCTTGCATCGTGTCAAACCGTACTCGATCGCAAGGCGATGCTGGAACTGGCCGATTTCCTTGCCCCGGCGCTGGAAATCGGGCGCAAGTTCAGCCTTGCCTGGGACGAGGCGAAGGCGCGCGCCGGGTTCATCGATTTCGATGACCAGATCCGGCAGGCCGCTGCCTTGCTGAGCCGCGGCGATCTGGCCGATTGGATCCGCTACAAGCTTGACCGGCGCTTCGATCACATCCTGGTCGATGAAGCACAGGACACCAACGAAGCGCAGTGGCAGATCATCGATGCGCTGACCGGCGATTTCTTCGCCGGGGAAGGCGCGCACGGTGACAAGCTGCGCACCCTGTTCGTTGTGGGGGATTACAAGCAGGCGATCTTCCGGTTCCAGGGCACCAGCCCAGAGAACTTCGCGCGGGCAAAGGCCAGGGTGAGCGGCCTGATGGAAGGCGCGGCGGCCAACCAGGCGCAGGCGCGGTCCCATCGCTCGATCCGTGAACTGCAGGATCTAGACCTCGGGCAAAGTTTCAGGACTGCATGGGAAATCCTTGAATTCGTTGAACGTACTATCGCGGAATTCGGACACGAAGGGTTCGGGCTGGAAAGGCCGGCCAATCCCCATGTCGGGCAGGATCGACCGGGGCAGGTGGTGCTTTGGCGCGTTTTGGGCGCGCCTGATGACGGCGATGGAGATCCGTCCGAAGATGGGGATGATGACGAGGAGGGCTGGCTTTCCCGAAGCGACCGGCAGTTGGCCGATCGCATCGCGCGTCAGATCCGGGCTTGGATGGATGAAGGCTTCCCGCTGATCAAAGGCGAGGCACCGGGCACGGCACGGCGGGCAACCCCGGGCGATGTCATGGTTCTGGTCCGCAAGCGCAAGGAGCTGGCCGGGCTGATCGTTGCGCGGCTGCATGCTGCCGGAGTGACCGTGGCCGGGGTCGATCGCCTTCGCCTGGCCGCACCGCTGGGGGTGCGGGACCTGATGGCCGCCCTGCGCTTTGCCGCGCAGCCGCACGACGATCTCAACCTGGCCTGCTTGCTGGTTTCCCCGCTGATCGGGTGGAGTCAGGACGATCTGCTGGCCCATGGCTGGCGGCCCGACGGGGTGCGGCTGTTCGATCACTTGCGCACTTCGCGCGGCACCGCGGCGGTCGATCGGGCCTGGCAGCAACTTGGCGAACTGCTGCGGATTGCCGATTACGATCCGCCGCAGGCTTTGCTGCACTGGATCCTGACCGGGCCCTGGCAGGGTCGCCGCAAGCTGGTTGCGCGCCTGGGGACCGAGGCGAACGACCCGATCGACGAGCTGCTCAATGCTGCCAGCGCCTTTTCGGCCAACGCGATTCCGGGGCTGAACACCTTCATCGCCTGGTTCGATGCGGGCGATGGCGAACTGAAGCGCGAGGCGGGGAAGAGCCGCGACGAGGTTCGGGTGATGACCGTCCACGGGTCCAAGGGCCTGCAGGCCCCGATCGTGATCCTGGCCGACGCGGCGGACAATCCGCATGCCGCGCGTGGCTCTGCGCTGGAACTGGTGGATCCGCCCAGCGGCAAGACCATCCCGCTTCCAGGCCTGCGCAAACATGAAAAGGTCGGCGCGATTGCCGAGGCCGAGGCTATCGCCATCCAGGAAGAAATGCAGGAACACTGGCGCCTGCTCTACGTCGCGATGACCCGTGCAGAAGAAGCCCTGTTTATCGGCGGGGCGCTGACCACCCGCGAAAAGACCCCCAATCCGGATAGCTGGTATGCCCGGCTCGAACCGCTGTTCGCAGACGACTGGATCAGCGATCCGCTGTGGGATGCGGTCAAACGGCACGGCACCGCGCCTGCCCTGTCTCCGCCCCCGGCGCGGGGCGATGGGGGCCAACTAGCGCTGTTGCCGCCGTGGGTCGAACGCGCGCCGCCCGACGAGCCGCGTCCGCCCCGGCCGCTCGCGCCGTCATCGCTGGGTGAGGATCTGGCGAGCGATCCGCCGTGGCCGCCGGGCGCCGGTGCGGCTGCCGCGCGGCGCGGGGTTCTGCTCCACCGCTTGCTGGAACGCCTGCCCGACGTGCCGGAGCCGGATCGCAAGGCCGCAGCGCTGGCCTGGCTGGCCAAGGCCGCAGCCGATCTCGATGCCCCGGCGCGCGCCGAATTGAGCAATGCCGCGCTGAAAGTGCTAGCGTATCCGGGCTGGGCCGATCTGTTCAAGCCTGGGTCGCTGGCCGAGGTGCCGATTGCGGCGACAGTTGCGGGGCAGGTCATCGCCGGAACGATCGACCGGTTGCAAATCGACGGCGACACCATCCGCCTTGTCGATTTCAAGACCGCGCGGCGGCCTCCGGCCGGTCTTGACGAAGTGCCGGTATCGATCCTGCGGCAAATGGCGGCCTATGCTGCCGCGCTCGAAGCGACCTACCCGGGGCGCCGGGTCGAGGCGGCGCTGCTCTACACCCAGGTGCCGGTGCTGCTTGCGATTCCGCCTGAACTGCTCGCGCTGCACAAGCAGGCTTTGCCCACAGCCTAGCAATCCTATGCGCGCCGGGGCGTTGCCAAGCGCGTCTGTGTGCCTAGATTGGACCCCAAGACACCCAAGGAGATTCCCGATGGCCACAAAAGCCGTAACCGACGCCAGCTTCGACGCCGATGTGCTCAAGTCCGACAAGCCTGTTCTGGTCGATTTCTGGGCCGAATGGTGCGGCCCGTGCAAGATGATCGCCCCGGCGCTGGAGGAAATCAGCGAGGAACTGGCCGGTCAGATAACCATCGCCAAGGTCGACATCATGGAAAACACCGATGTTTCCGCCCAGTTCGGAGTGCAGTCGATCCCGCTGATGATCCTGTTCAAGGACGGCCAGCCGGTAGCGCAGAAGCTGGGTGCTGCACCCAAGAGCCAGCTCAAGGGCTGGATCGAAAGCGTTCTGTAAATCCGTCCCCGGAAACGGGGAGGGCTAAAATGCAGCCAGGCGCGCGGCGAGGTCCTCCCACAGGGCCTCGCTGGCCGCGCCGATCAGACCCGGCAGATGTGCCTCGTCGACCCGGTAGGGTCGGCCGTCGGGCCGCGCTGCCTTGCCGCCCGCTTCGTTGACAAAAAGCACTCCGGCGGCGTGATCCCAGGCCAGGGTCCGTTCGAAAATCGACAGGTCGTTGATGCCCAGCACCAGCCGGGGATACTGTTCGGCGGCGCAGCGCGAGATATCGACCAGGCTGTAGTGCGGGGCAATGCCCTGCCTCATCGCTTCGCGTTTCGCCTGATCCATGAACACGAGCGAGACGGCGGCAACCGGGGGCACCTGGTCTGTCGTCCGCGCGACGATCCGCTCATCGCCGATATAGGCCCCGGCTCCGCGATGGGCGTGGCACAGCCGCCCGCTCAGCGGATCGAGGATCCAGCCCGCCACCGTTTCACCGGACTGGCTGAGCGCGACCATGACGCCGAACGGCGGTTTGCCCGCGGCGAAATTGTTTGTCCCGTCAACCGGATCGATGATCCAGCACAGCGCGTCACCCAGCCGGTCGAGCAGGGCGGGATCGGTGTGGGCCGCTTCTTCACCGACTATCGCGGCTTCGGGAAGCAGTCGGGCAAGCCCTTCAGCCAGGAACAGCTCGGCATCCTTGTCTGCTACCGTCACCACGTCGTCGGCCGCCTTGGCGTCAATCTCATGCGCGGCAAGGTGCTGATAGCGCGGCATGATCGCCTCGCGCGCGGCGCGCTGCATCACAGCCAGCACGCCCGCGGTAAGGGCTTTGGTCAAGACCGGTAGTCCGCGTTGATCGAGATGTAACCGTGGGTCAGATCGCAGGTCCACACCGTCGCGCGGCCATCGCCAAGACCCAGATCGACCTCGATCGAAATATCCTGTCCTTTGAGATGCGCGGCAACCGGGGTCTCGTCATAGTCGGCCAGCGGCTGCCCGTCGCGGGCGGCCCAGGTGCCGCCGAAGCCGATCGAGAGCCGGTCGCGGTCCGCCGGTTCGCCGGCCTTGCCCACCGCCATGACCACGCGGCCCCAGTTGGCGTCCTCGCCCGCGATTGCGGTCTTGACCAGCGGCGAATTGGCGATCGCCAGGCCGACCTTGCGAGCGCTTTCGTCACTGGCCGCGCCGGTCACGCTCACCGCAATGAACTTCTGCGCGCCTTCGCCGTCGCGAACCACCAGCTGGGCCAGCTGGCGGCATACGTCCTCCAGCGCGGAGGCGAAGGCATCCGCGCCGGGGCAGCCTTCGCAATTGAGCTGCTGGTTGGCTGCCGTGCCGGTGGCGAAAGCCATGACCGTGTCGCTGGTCGAAGTGTCGCTGTCGACGGTGATGCAATTGAACGTGCGCGCGCTGGCCTCGCCCAGCAATTGCTGGAGAAAGCCCGGTGCAATCGCGCAGTCGGTGAAGATGTAGCCCAGCATGGTCGCCATGTCGGGCGCGATCATCCCGCTGCCCTTGATGATCGCTGCCAGGGTGACGGTCTTGCCGCCGACGATCGCCGAGGCCGTAGCCCCCTTTGCGAAGGTGTCGGTGGTGCCGATGGTGTTGGCGGCGTCTTCCCAGCCGCAGGGATCAGCCACCAGCGCGGCTTCGATGCCGACCCGGGCCTTGTCCTTGGGCAGGGGCACCCCGATCACCCCGGTCGAGGAAACGAACACCTGTTCGGCCGGGCAACCAAGCTGCGCGGCGACCTGGCCCATAATCTGTTCGACCGCCTCGCGCCCGCGGTAGCCGGTGAAAGCGTTGGAATTGCCGGCGTTGACCACCAGCGCCCGGGCGCGGCCCTGCTTCACATTGGCGCGGCCCAGCTCGACTTCGGACGAACAGCAGACGTTGCGGGTGAACACCCCGGCAACGGCCGTACCTTCGGCCAGTTCGGCATAGGTCAGGTCGCAGCGGCCCCAATCCTTGTAACCGGCCCTTGCGACGCGCAGCGTAACACCGCCGATCGCGGGCATGGCGGGGAAGGGGCGGGCGAGGGGCGAGACGGGGTGAGCCATGCTCCGCGCCTATCGCCACCATGACCTCTCGGCAATGGCTGATCGCTACTTCGCCAGCTGCACCAGCGCCATCGGTCCGGCCTTCTCGCGCGGGTTGATCGACCATTCGAGGCGCTTGCCGACCGGATCGGCCTTGGGGCCCTCATCGGTGTTGTTGGCCAGGATCTCGCCGTCGGTGGTCAGCACGAAATGACCGTCGAGCTGGGGCACGCCGGGCGTTTCCTTTGAGTCTTCGCCGTCCGCTTTCGCGCCCTTCTCGGCCGCAATCATCTGGGCGATGCTGCCAAACGGGCTGGAACTGTTGTTGGCCTCGACCATGGCGGGCGAATCGAGTCGGACCGAACCGTCGGCGCGGCGGTTGAGGACGAAGAACGGGATCACCTGCGGCATCTTCTCGACCGTCGGGAAGGCAAAATCGTGGTTCAGCCGTCCGGTCACGCGGAAATCGACGTCGTAGATTCCATTGCCCTTGTAGGTGACGCTGTTCCAACCGGCCTGGCGGCGCAGGCGGACGGCAAGCTCTTCGGCGGCCTTGGGATCGGTCGGGTCGAGCCCGCCCAGCATGGCCTTGGCCATGTCCTGGTCCTTCTTGCTCTTGTCGGCCGCAGCCTTCTGTTCGGCTTCCCAATTGGTCTTCTGTTCGGCCAGCTCGTCCTTGATACAGGGGCGCTCCTTTTCCATCGCATCATCGGCATAGCACGGCGAGGGGGCGAACGGTTCAGCTGCCTTGTCACCCAGCTTCATCAGCTCGGACAGGCCCAGCACGAAGATCTCGCCCTTGTAGGCGTAAGTGAAGCGGCCGTCCTTGCGCAGGTCGAGCGTGGAATCGAACTTGCCCGGGCTGATCAGGCAGGCGGCCAGCAGCAAGCTGAGCGCGGCCGCAAGGCCAGCGGCGGCCAGACGGCGCAGGGCGATGGGTCGGTTCATGGCAATCCCCCGGTCAGTCGCGGGTCGCGATGGCGTAGAGCGCGATCGCCGCGGCGTTGGAAACATTGAGGCTTTCTATGGCGCGGCTCATCGGCAGTCGAGCCACAACGTCGCAGTGCTGCGTAATGTTGTGGCGCATGCCTTCGCCTTCCGCGCCCAGCACCAGCGCGATCGGGCCGGCGGGCAGGGCCTCGGCAAAGGTCGCCGTGCCTTCGCCGTCCAGCCCGATCCGCCAGTAACCGCCTTCTGCCAGTTCCTCGAGCGCGCGGGCCAGATTGACCACCCGCACCCACGGCACCACTTCCAGTGCGCCCGAGGCGCTTTTGGCGAGAGTGCCCGATTCGGGCGGGGAATGACGGTCCTGGGTGACGATCGCTGCGGCCCCAAAGGCAGCGGCCGAGCGCAGGATCGCGCCGACATTGTGCGGATCGGTCACCTGATCGAGCACCATGATCGGACGGGAAGGATCCGCGTCCATCACTTCGTCGAGGAAAACGTCCTCCAGCGCGTCGCAATCGAGCACCAGCCCCTGGTGCGGCGCATCGCGCGCGACCAGGCGGGCAAGGTCTGCTGGGGAGGCGTACTCCACCGGAAAATCGGCCGGTAGCTCGCCATCGAGGCTGGCCACCCCTTCGCGGGTCGCCCACAGCTTGCGGTGGCGGCGCTCCGGGTTCTTGAGCGCGGCTTCCACCGCGTGGCGGCCCCACAGCCGCACGGCGCCGGTGCTGGCCCGGCCCGAACCGCGCCCGCCCTGCATCCGCCCGGCGCGGCCGCGCTTGGGCTTTTCCTTCTTGTCTTTCTTGCCTTCGGTCTGGCGGCTCATCGCGAGAATCCCCTTTGCTTTGTTGTTCGTTCGGGGGGCTGGTGGTGGACAGGGGTGGATTCGAACCACCGTACGCTCTCGCGGGCAGATTTACAGTCTGCTGCCATTAACCACTCGGCCACCTGTCCACACCAGTTTGCCGGTGCCGGGTCGCCCCGGAATTGCTGGCCCCCAGGGGGAGCCATCCGGCCGAGAGGCGCGCATTTGGCGAAGGTGGGGCGCGCTGTCAATGGGCCAATGTTCTTGTCGCGGCGCTTTGCTGCCGGTAGGACAGCGCGCCATGAGCGAAATCATCCCCGTCATCTCGGCGACCGGGCTCTATACCCCGCCGGAAACCGTCACCAACGAAGAGCTGGTCGAAAGCTTCAACACCTATGTGGAGCGCTACAACGCGCAGCACGCAGCGGCGATTGCGGCAGGAACCGTTGCCGAGCTGACGCCCAGTTCGGTCGAATTTATCGAGAAGGCGAGTGGGATCAAGGCTCGCCACGTGATGAGCAAGGCCGCACTTCTCGATCCTGAGATCATGGCCCCGCGCTGGGGTGAACGCAGCGACGACGAACTGTCGGTGCTAGCCGAAATGGGCGTCAGGGCCGCGCGGGACGCGTTGCAGGCTGCCGGGCGCGATGCGAAGGACGTTGACGCCGTGCTGTGCGCTGCCTCGAACATGCAGCGACCCTATCCAGCCATGGCGATCGAGATTCAAGCCGCCCTGGGGATCGAAGGCTTCGGGTTCGACATGAACGTCGCCTGCTCATCCGCCACCTTCGGGATCCAGACCGCGGCGGACTTCATCCGCGCCGGCAATGCGCGCTCGGTGCTGGTGATCAGCCCGGAAATCTGCACCGGGCATAACAACATGCGCAACCGCGACAGCCACTTCATCTTCGGCGATGTCGCCACCGCCGTGCTGGTCGAGGCCAAGGACATGGCGCCCGCGAACCACTGGGAGATTGTCGGCACCCGGCTCAAGACCGTGTTCTCGAACAACATCCGCAACAACTTCGGCTTCCTCAACCGGGCCACGCCCGAAACGGCTGGCGCCGCGGACAAGCTGTTCGTTCAGGAAGGTCGCAAGGTGTTCAAGGAAGTGGTGCCGATGGTCGCCACCATGATCGTCGAGGCAGCCGGAAAGCTTGGGCTCGATCCTGCGGCATTGCGCCGGTTGTGGTTGCACCAGGCCAATCAGGGCATGAACCGCCTGATCGCGCAGCGCGTACTGGGGCATGAAGCGAGCGAGAACGAAAGTCCGACGGTGCTCGATACCTATGGCAACACTTCAAGTGCCGGGTCGATCATTGCCTTCCATCGACATAGCGATGATCTGGCGGCCGGAGATGTGGGGCTGATCTGTTCGTTCGGCGCGGGTTATTCGGCCGGGACCGTGTTCATCCGCAAGGTCACCTGACCAACCTCGCGTTCTTCGACGGTACGGTCCCACCAAGTGATGAAGGCACCGGACAGGCGCCACAGTCCATAGACTGCGATCGCCGAGACCAGGCCATCGATCCAGTAGTGATAGGCCAGGTGCACCGAACCGATCCAGATGACCACGAACAGGGCAAACATGACGCGCCCGGCGCGCGGTGAAATCTCACGCGCGGCCAGATAGAACAGGAAGCAGAT
>JBJTMC010000076.1:0-9614 GCA_046063325.1 Novosphingobium sp. | reverse complement strand
ACTGGCCAACGATATCGGGGCGATTGCCTATGACTCGGCAACCGGCGGATACACCGTAACGGTCGCTGGGGCACCGCAGACCTTTACCCCTGCAAACCTGGTTGCGGCGAAAAGCACCCCGCAGGTCAACGTCTATGAAATCGCCTCCGCCGGCAGCAAGAGTTCGCTGACCCTGACCAAGCCCGGCACGGCGGGCAGCCTGACCTATCGCTTTGTCGGCGGGGCACTGTGGCAACGGTTGACCGACACGGCCACGGGGATCGATGGCCGTTTCAGCGCGCTGACTTACGGGATCCGCACTCCGGACAGCGTCGTGTTCTCCGGCGGCGGGGCAAGGTTCGCGGTCGACGTGCTGGGGGCCTATCTGGCCGATTCCACGCTTGGCGGTTCGACGCCGCTGTCAGGCACCGGGCAGATGCTCGTCAATTTCGGCGATGGCACCTTTTCGATCCTGGCCGGTATCAACGGCAGGGACCAAACGCCAGCCACCTATTCTGCTGAAGGCAAGCTGACTTCGGGGCAGAATTTCTACAACGGAACGGTCCGGATCGTGGCGCCGGGGAAAGCCTTCTACCTGGGCAGCCTGTCGGGCAATTTCTTCGGACCGGCGGTCAACGAGATTGGTGGGCAATGGGCGACCTTCCAGCCCAACTCTAGCGGGGTTGTCAGCGACTATGCGGCCGGGTTGGTGATCGGGCGCCGGGGTACGGTGATGACAACCGCACCGTCGTTCACGGGCCTTGCCAGCCCGCAGGTCTTCAGCGCAACCGGATCGCATTTCGTACAGCCATTTGGCAGCAGTGCGGGAACGGCGCAAATATCGCAGAATGGCGTGAGCGTGCATTATGATCCGGCTACCGACAGCTATGCCCTGATCCTGTCCGACAGCTTCCTCAGCCAGACATCGTTGATCAGCGAAACCTATGCCGGCAACTACATTCTCATCGACAACGGCAACACCAAGGTCAGCGGACTGGATGGGCTGAACGTTTATACCGGTTCGGCCGGAATCCCGCTGACCTATGTCCGCGCTGCGGACTGGTTGACCCAGCCGCCGGGCACACTTCTGGGGCACAGTTTCGTGTTCGGCTATGCGACGCCTTCGGCCAATGTTCCGCGAACCGGGCAGGCGACCTATGCGGTTTCGCTGGGCGGCATGCTTGTGCGGTCTGGTCCGACATTTCCGATTCGTGATGGTCTGACCGGAAGCGGTACGATCGCGGCCGATTTCGTCAGCGGGGCCCTGACCTTGACCGGTCTGGTGGACGCCCGCGACGTTGGCATCCAGTTCCAGGGTCCGCCGACGGCCAGCGGGATCTGGTCTGGCAACGGCCTGATCGCGAGCAATGCCAATTCGCTGACCGGGACCGTGCTGTTCGATTTCGGCAGTGTCGGAACCTACAACGGCAACTTCGCCGGGCAGTTCTTTGGCCCTGCAGCAGAAGAGATCGGCGTCAGCTTTTCCGCGACGGGGCCCGCCGGATCGCTTTCCGGCTCGGCCATGGGCAAGAAGAACTGAGCGCCCCGGCCGGCTAACCGTCTGCCAGGATTGCCTCGGCCAGCATCGTGCCGAAGCCCGGACCTTGTTCGGGATAGAGGTAGGGTTCGATCAGTTCGGCCTCGATCACCGCCAGCTGTCCGCTCTCCAGCCGAACCATGTCGATGCGGGCGTAGAGCGGGGCGCGTGCGAACGGCAACATGGCCATCACCGCTTCGGCCGCCGCACGGTCGGCGGGACCGGGATCAAGCGGCAGCTCGCGCCCCCCGTACAGCGACTGGATGCGGTAATCCTCGCCGTTCGCCTGCTTCAGCAGCGCGTGGCTGAAGCGGCCGGAAACGAAGATGAAGCTCAGCTCACCCTCGCTCTGAATTGCCGGAAGGAACGGCTGGATCATCGCCGGTTGATCCATCCGCCAGTCCGGCGCGGCGGGCTGGTCGATCGAAAAGCTGTCCTGCCCGATCGCGCCCGCGCCGACCCGGCGTTTCACCACCACCCGGTCGCAGCCGAAGTGGCCGAACGCGGCCAGCACATCCTCCGGACCGACGTGCTCGGGCCACAGGGTCGGGATCGAAGGGGCGCCGAGTGCCGCCAGTTCGCGCAAATAGGACTTGTCGGCGTTCCAGCGGATCACCTCCACCGGATTGCAGACCTTCACCCCCGCCGCTTCCAGCGCCGCCAGCCGGGCCAGGAACTCATCCTTCGCCTCGGTATAGTCCCATGGCGTGCCGAGGTAGGCAAAGTCGAACCGGATCAGTTCCTCGATCGGTGCGCGCCAATCGATCGCGATCAGATCGGCGCTGCCGCCCAGGCCGCGCTCCAGCGAATCGAACAACAGATCGTGCTCAAAGGCATCCGGGCGGCGGCTGGGGGATCCGGGCAGGGTATCGGGGCAGGCTAGAAATGCGATGCGGGGCAAGAGCGGACCTTCGGCAAGAGGAACGATGCGGGCCTTAAGCCTGCACCGCGGGGGATGGAATCAGCTCAGTCCGGCCCGGTGTCGCGTGTGCCAAAACGAGACATCCACAAGGAAATCGTGGTATTCAAGTGATTTGCGAAGCGAATCGGAGGCGCTAACGCTGACAGGTTCAAGCAGGGCGGATTCGATATGTCGATCGGTCTGATAATCGCTGGTTCGCTGCTGGCAATGCTGCTCTTTGCACTGGCGGGGGTGGTCCTGCTCGGGCGCTTCCTGACCCACGAATCCGAAGCCGACGATGCCATGGGTTTTGATCCCTTCACGCGTCCCAAGCCGCCCTATTCCGAACGTTTCCTGCGCTGGTTTTCCCGCTGGAAGGGAGGTGGTCCGCGGCGGTTGACCAACCGGCGCGATCGCGACGGGCGCTTTCGCAAGCACGACCGCTGAGGCGGCATTCAACGTCCGAACTCCCATCCTGAGCCCCTTTTAGCGTTTTTTACGGCGAAAGCTTAGATTCAGGCGATCCACGACGCTGGGGAGCGCCAGATGCCAAAAATTCCCGCCTACCTGCTGGGTTTCGCCGCGCTGTCGCAAGCCGTAGCGCTGGTTGCTTTCCTGGCCTGCCAGTTGTGGGTTCAGATCAATCCCTTCGGAATTTACGGCAACCTGATCATCTCGCTGGGCGGGATGGTCTTCGGGCTGATCGCCGGAGCTGGGATCTATCCAGGGGCCAGGCTGTCCGGGGTCAAGCCTGGCAAGGGCTTTGCCGCGCTGATTGCGCTGGTCACCGCGCTTAACGTCCTGTTCTATCATTATGGACTCTACTGGATTCTCGCGCGCGATCTGGGCGATTACAGCTTTGCCGACTTCATGGATGCCACGGCTGGCCACGCCCGAATGAGCTTTTCGCGCGCGGGCTCGGGGGATCCCAGCGATATCGGCAAGGGCGGATATGCGTTGCTCCTGCTCGATATGGGCTGGGCGGCCATTGCCAGCTTCATTCCCTTCGCGCTGCTGGGCAAACAGGCACATTGCGAGCGGTGCGGAACCTATTTCGCCACCAGCGCCAGGCGCGAAGTCCGGTTCGATGATGCCCAGGCCCTGGCGGAAGTGCTCGACCTGTTGCCGGAACCTTCGAGCGAGCGCGCCGAACTGGTGATGAAGTTGCCGCAGGATTCCGGCATCAAGGCGCGAAAGGGCAGCGCAATGCTTGCCGCGCGGCGCGGGCACTGCCCATCGTGTCACGAGCAGGACATGACTGAGACGCTCTCACTCCACAACGGGGAGGGCTATGTCGAACAGGAATCGTACAGCTATCGCTGGCGGCAGGCTTCAAGCCGGGCGCCTGCGCTGCCGCCGATGGCCCAACCTGCTTCCGCCGCCATGCCCGCGCGCGGCGGTTTCGGACGCAAGGGGCTAAGCTGAACGCCGCGCCTAGCGCGGAAGCTCGCTGACCCCCATCAGCGCCTCGTCAACCGCGCGGGCGGCCTGACGGCCTTCGCGAATCGCCCAGACGACCAGGCTCTGACCGCGGCGCATGTCGCCGCAGGCCCAGATCTGCGGATCGCTGGTGCGGTAGTCGCTGACATTTGCCGCCACGTTGCCGCGCGGATCGAGCTCTACCCCGGCCTGGTCGAGCAGCCCCTGCTTGCGCGGGCCAAGGAAGCCCATGGCCAGAAAGATCAGATCGGCCTTGAGGGTGAATTCGCTTCCGGCCAGTTCGACCATCTTGCCATCGACCCATTCGACCCGAACGCATTCGAGGCCGGTCACCTGGCTGCCCTGGCCGACCACCCGCTTGGTCAGGATCGCCCAGTCGCGGTCGCAGCCCTCCTCGTGGCTGGACGAGGTGCGCAGCTTCATCGGCCAGTCGGGCCAGGTCAGCAGCTTGTCTTCCTTTTCGGGCGGCTGGGGCATGATCTCGATCTGGGTGACCGAGGCGGCGCCTTGGCGGTTGGAGGTGCCGACGCAGTCGCTACCGGTGTCCCCGCCGCCGATCACCACCACGTGCTTTCCGGTGGCGGTCAGCGAACCGCGCGGTGCGGCGCGGACCTCGTCGTCACCGGCATTGCGCTTGTTTTGCTGGGTCAGGAACTCCATCGCGAAACGCACGCCCGGCAGCTCGAACCCGGGGATGGTCAGCGGGCGCGGTTCTTCCGCCCCGCCCGACAGGACGATCGCGTCGAAGTTTTCCTTCAGGCTCTCGATCGAGACGTGGACCCCGACCTCGGTCGAGGTGCGGACCTGCACGCCTTCGGCCTCCATCTGGACAATGCGACGGTTGATCAGGTGCTTTTCCAGCTTGAAGTCGGGAATGCCGTAGCGCAGCAGCCCGCCGATCCGGTCGTTCTTCTCGAACAGCACGACCGAATGCCCGGCGCGCGCAAGTTGTTGCGCGGCGGCCATGCCAGCCGGACCCGAGCCGATCACCGCAACCGACTTGCCGGTGCGCTTTTCAGGCACCTGCGGCACGATCCAGCCTTCGTTCCAGCCGCGATCGACGATCGCACATTCGATCGACTTGATCGTCACCGGCTGGTCGGTCAGGTTGAGCGTGCAGCTCGCCTCGCACGGGGCGGGGCAGATCCGTCCGGTGAATTCGGGGAAGTTGTTGGTTGAATGCAGCACTTCCAGCGCGTTCTGCCAGTCCCCTTCATAGACCAGGTGGTTCCAGTCGGGGATGATGTTGTTCACCGGGCAGCCGTTGTGGCAGTAAGGGATGCCGCAGTTCATGCAGCGGCTGGCCTGCGCCTTGAGCGCGCCTTCGGCGTGCGGCACCATGAATTCGTGATAGTGGCCAATGCGCTCTGCAGGATCGGCATAGGTGCGATCCTGGCGGTCTAGCTCGAGAAAGCCGGTTTCCTTGCCCATTTCGATTACTCCGCGGCCACCGAAGCGGCATTAAGCCGTTCGGCCTCGATTTGCTTGAGTGCGCGTCCATAGTCGCGCGGCATCACCTTGACGAACTTGCCCAGGGTTCCCGCCCAGTCGTCAAGCAGAGCGCGGGCGCGCTTGCTGCCGGTGTGAAGGTGATGGCGTTCGAGCAGCACGCGCAGGCGTTCCGCATCGTGGCGCAGGTGGTCGCCCATGCCGTTGTCATAAACGCTCTGGGTGCGTTGCTGCGGTCGGCCTGCTCCGTCCTCCTCGTCGCGCTCGGCGCTGATCGGCAGAAGATCGACCTGCGCCGGATTGCACAGCCTGGCGAACTGGCCATCGGGGTCATAGACATAGGCGATCCCGCCCGACATGCCCGCGGCAAAGTTGCGCCCGGTCTTGCCCAGCACGGCAACCACCCCGCCGGTCATGTATTCGCAGCCGTGATCGCCGCAGCCTTCGACCACCGCGACCGCGCCCGAATTTCGCACGGCGAATCGCTCACCCGCAACGCCGTTGAAGAATGCTTCGCCAGCAATTGCGCCGTAAAGCACGGTGTTGCCGACAATGATGTTCTCGCTCGCCTCGCGCTCGACATGGCCCGGCTGGCGCACGATCACCCGCCCGCCCGACAGGCCCTTGCCGACATAGTCGTTGCCATCACCGGTCAGGTCGAGCGTGACGCCGTGGGCCAGCCACGCGCCAAAGCTTTGCCCGGCCACCCCGGTCAGCTTGATCTTGATGGTGTTGTCGGCAAGCCCGGCGTGGCCATAGCGCCGGGCAACTTCGCCCGAAAGCATCGCGCCGACCGTGCGGTTGACGTTGATCACCTTGCGCTCGATCACCACCGCCTGCCGGTTTTCCAGCGCATCGTTGGCAGCGGCGATCAGATCGTTGTCGAGCGCCTTGTCGAGCCCGTGGTCCTGGGTGCCGCTCCAGCCCAGCGAAGGGCTGTCACCCAGCGGGACCTGGTGGAGGATGCGCGACAGGTCGACCCCGCCCGCCTTCCAGTGATCGATCGCCTGCTTCATGTCGAGTCGGTCGACCCGGCCGACCATCTCGCCGACCGTGCGGAAGCCCAGTTCGGCCATGATGCCGCGCAGTTCCTCCGCCACGAAGAAGAAATAGTTGATCACGTGTTCGGGCTGGCCGTTGAAGCGCGCGCGCAGCACCGGGTCCTGGGTGGCGACGCCGACCGGGCAGGTGTTGAGGTGGCACTTGCGCATCATGATGCAGCCCGCCGCGATCAGCGGGGCGGTGGCAAAGCCGAATTCGTCCGCGCCAAGCAGCGCGGCCACGGCCACGTCGCGCCCGGTGCGCAAGCCCCCATCGGCCTGGACGCAGATTCGGCTGCGCAGGTTGTTGAGGATCAGCGTCTGCTGGGTTTCGGCCAGGCCGATCTCCCAGGGACTGCCGGCATGGGTCAGCGAGGTCCGCGGCGAAGCGCCGGTCCCGCCTTCGTAGCCGGAAATCGTCACGTGATCGGCGCGGGCCTTGGAAACCCCGGCGGCGACCGTGCCGACCCCGACTTCGGAGACCAGCTTGACCGAGATCCGCGCGCCGGTGTTGACGTTCTTGAGGTCGTGGATCAGCTGGGCCAGATCCTCGATCGAATAGATGTCGTGGTGCGGCGGCGGGCTGATCAGGCCGACCCCCGGGGTCGAATGGCGGGTCGCGCCGATGGTCTTGTCAACCTTGTCGCCGGGCAGCTGGCCGCCTTCGCCGGGCTTGGCGCCCTGGGCCATCTTGATCTGCACGTCATCGGCGTTGACCAGGTATTCGGTGGTCACGCCAAAGCGGCCCGAGGCGACCTGCTTGATCGCGCTGCGCATCGAATCGCCGTTGTCGAGCGGCACGAAACGCTTCGGATCCTCGCCGCCCTCGCCGGTGTTCGACTTGCCGCCGATCCGATTCATCGCCACCGCCAAGGTGGTATGCGCCTCCCACGAGATCGAGCCGTAGCTCATCGCCCCGGTGGCGAAGCGCTTGACGATCTCGCTGGCCGGTTCGACCTCGCTGATGTCGAGCGGCCGAAGTCCTACATCCTCGGCCTTCTTCAGCTCCATCAGCCCGCGGATGGTCAGCATCCGGGTCGACTGGTCGTTGATGCTCTGGGCAAAGGCCTTGTATTGCTCGGGCACGTTGCCGCGCACCGCGTGCTGCAGGCTGGCGATGTTCTCTGCGGTCCAGGCGTGCTGCTCGCCGCGCAGACGCAGGCCGTACATGCCGCCCACGTCGAGCATCTTCTTGTAGATCGGGTTGTTGCCGTAGGCGGCCTGATGGCGGCGGACGGTTTCCTCGGCCACCTGGGCCAGGCCGATCCCCTCGATCGTGGTCGCGGTGCCGGTGAAGTACTTGTCGATGAAGCTGCTGGACAGGCCCACCGCGTCAAAGATCTGCGCGCCGCAATACGACTGGTAGGTGCTGATGCCCATCTTGGACATCACCTTGAGGATGCCCTTGCCGACTGCCTTGATGTAGTTCTTCTTGACCGTCTTGGCATCGAGCGGAAGCTCCTTGCGCAGGCGGATCTCTTCCAGCGTTTCGAACGCGACATAGGGATTGATCGCCTCGGCGCCGAAGCCTGCCAGCACCGCAAAGTGATGCACCTCGCGCGCTTCGCCGGTTTCGACCACCAGCCCGGTCTGCATCCGCAGGCCCTGGCGGACCAGATGGTGGTGGACCGCCGCGGTGGCCAGCAGGGCCGGCATCGGAATCCGCTCGGGCCCTTGGGCGCGATCGGACAGGATCAGGATGTTCTTGTCCTGCAGCACCGCCTCGGTCGCGGCCCAGCACATTTCCTTGATCGCCATTTCAAGGCCGGCTGCACCGCTGGCGGCGTCCCAGGTGATGTCGATTGTCTCGGTCCGGAACGCGCCATCGAGCGCAGCTTCGACCGAACGGATCTTGGCGACCTCGTCGTTGGTCAGGATCGGCTGGTCGACCTCGAGCCGCTTGTGCGTCCCGGCTTCCATGCCCAGCAGGTTGGGGCGCGGGCCGATCATGCTGACAAGGCTCATCACCAACTCCTCGCGGATCGGATCGATCGGCGGGTTGGTGACCTGGGCGAAGTTCTGCTTGAAATAGTCGTAGAGCAGGCGGCTCTTGCTCGACAGCACCGCGATCGGCGTGTCGGTGCCCATCGATCCGATCGGATCGTCGCCGTTCGCACCCATCGGCTCAAGGAACTTGGAGACGTCTTCCTGGGTGTAGCCAAAGGCCTGTTGGCGGTCGAGCAGGCTGGTCGTCTCGATCGGCAGCTGGGCCAGCTCGGGTTCGATCAGATCGAGGTCCTTGAGCTTGTACTGCGCGGCTTCAAGCCAGTCCTCATAGGGCTGCTCAGCTGCAAGCTGGGCCTTTAGCTCCTCATCCTCGATGATCCGGCCCTGGGCAAAGTCGATCAGCAGCATGCGGCCCGGCTGGAGCCGCCACTTGCGCACGATGTTGTCTTCCTTGATCGGCAGCACGCCGCTTTCCGAGGCCATCACCACCAGATCATCGTCGGTGACGCAGAACCGGGCGGGGCGCAGCCCGTTGCGGTCAAGCGTCGCGCCGATCTGGCGGCCGTCGGTAAAGGCGACGGCGGCAGGGCCGTCCCACGGTTCCATCAGCGCAGCGTGGTATTCGTAGAAGGCGCGCTGCTTTGCATCCATCAGCGGGTTGCCGGCCCAGGCTTCGGGGATCAGCATCATCACCGCATGGGCCAGACTGTAGCCGCCCGCGAGCAACAGCTCGAGCGCGTTGTCGAGGCAGGCGGTGTCTGATTGGCCATGCGGGATCAGCGGCCACATCTTGTCCAGATCGGCGCCGAGCAGCTCCGATTCCATCGTTCGGCGGCGCGCGTTCATCCAGTTGACGTTGCCGCGCACCGTGTTGATCTCGCCGTTGTGGGCGATGAAACGGTATGGGTGCGCCAGCTTCCAGCTGGGGAAGGTGTTGGTGGAGAACCGCTGGTGGACCAGGCCCAGCGCCGAAATGCATTCCGGATCGGTCAGGTCGCGGTAGAAGCTGCCGACCTGGGTTGCCAGCAGCAGGCCCTTGTAGACCACGGTGCGGCTGGAAAAGCTGGGCATGTACAGCTCAAGCAAGCCGGGCAGGCTGTGCTTTTCGGCGAGCGCGGCCAGCGGGTTCTGGGTCTGCTTGCGGATCGCCAGGATCTTGCGCTCGAAGGCGCCCTGGTCCTCGCAGTTTTCGCCGCGGGCGACGAAGCACTGGCGCACCACCGGCATCGATTCCAGCACCGCCTTGCCCAGGCCCTGGGTATTGACCGGCACGTCGCGCCAACCGATCAGCCGTTGCCCTTCCTTGGCGACGAACTTTTCA
>JBJTMC010000075.1:0-8989 GCA_046063325.1 Novosphingobium sp. | reverse complement strand
GGTCTGCGGGATCTGCGGATCGGATCTGCACGCCCTGCACCACCTCGATCACATGATCGACCTGACCCGCAAGGCCGGCGGCATGGAGAACCTCGACCCGAAACAGGACGTGGTCTTCGGGCACGAGTTCTGCGCCGAAGTGCTGGACTATGGCCCCGGCTGCACCGGCGTGATCAAGCCCGGGACCGGGGTGGTTTCGGTCCCCGCCGCGTTCGGCCCGCAAGGCGGCGAACTGGTCGGCTATTCCAACCGCTTTCCCGGCGGCTTTGCCGAACGGATGGTGCTGACCGAAGCCATGCTGCTTGCCGTTCCCAACGGCCTCGATGCGGACCGCGCGGCGTTGACCGAACCGATGGCGGTGGGCGAACACGCGGTGGCGCAGGCCCCGCTGACCCCCAGCAGCGTCGCGCTGGTGATCGGTTGCGGGCCGGTCGGGCTCTCGGTGATCTCGGCGCTCAAGGCGCGCGGTGTCGGGCCGGTGATCGCCACCGATTTCTCGCCCGAACGGCGCCGCGCGGCCGAAGCCCTGGGCGCGGACCTGGTGCTGGATCCCGCGGTCGATTCCCCGCACGACCGCTGGGAACAGCTGGACGTGCCCGCCACCATGGCCAGCTTTTCCGCCAGCCAGCTGCTCGGCCGCACGATCCGCGACGCCGTGGTGTTCGAATGCGTCGGCGTGCCGGGACTGATCCAGCAGCTGTTCGAAAAGGTCCCGCCAACCGGAACGATCATCATCGTCGGGGTCTGCATGGAAAGCGACCGGATCGAACCCTCGCTGGCGATCAACAAGCAGCTCAGCCTGAAGTTCGTGTTCGGCTACAGCCCCGACGAGTTCGCTGCCACCCTGCACGAAATCGCCGAAGGCAAGCGCGACGTGGCCCCGCTGATGAGCGGCACGGTCGGCCGTTCGGGCGTGGTCGATGCCTTCAAGGCGCTGGCGGGCGGCGGCGGCAAGATCAAGGTGCTGGTCGACCCGCGCCAGGCCTAGGATCTGAACCTAGTCGAGGTAATAGGCGATGGTCGTAACCACCCGCACCCGCTGGTCGGGGCTGTCGGCGGTGCTGCTGCCGCCGCCTTCGTCGTCCGAGCCGGACGAGGCATCGCGGCTGCTGACCGAGAAATAGCCCTGTGTGGCAGTGCGAATGCCGCCAACCGACGAACCGGAGTCATTGGCGAATTTCTCGGCCGCGCCGCGCGCATCCCGGGTTGCATCGGCGATCATTTCGGGCTTGATCTTGTCCAGCTGGGTGTACTCATAGCTGGCGCTGACGCCGTCGACGACCAGCCCTTTCTGCGCCAGCGCGTCCTTCTGGTCCTGAACCTTGACCACGCCGCCGACATTCTCGGTGGAGAACGAAATCGCGCGGCTGACCAGGTAAACCTTGCGACCGGTCGGCTTGTTGTCGATCATTTCGTCGCTGACCGAAACGTCGGCGCTGCCCGGTGCCGTCATCTCGCCCTTGAACCCCTGCTCGGCAAGGAACGCGCGGATCATGCCGGTATCGCGGTCGACCGCCGCCAGTGCACCGGGCAGATCGAAGGCGGATTGCGAATAGTTGACCCGCCAGCTGGCGCGGTTTGCCGTAACCTCGCGCTGGGCGACCCCGCGAACCGTCACTTCGCGGTCCGCGCGCTTCATCCGCACCAACCCGTTGGCCAGCGCAATCGAACTGAGGCCAAGCCCAAGAGCGAGAATCGCACTGCCACACAGCAAGGCGATACGGTTGTTGGTGGAAACGGCGGCCAGCAGGCCCTGAACGCGGTTCATCACGGCTCTTCCCCTGAAAAGGCAGGAATTGGATTGAATGCAGCGCGACCGTTGTTGCGATGAAACGTGTCTCATCAGCGATGAATGGAGTGTGAATGCAATTCGCCAGGGAGCCTGTAAGCCGGGTTCTGTCCCGCCGACGGTATGCGAAGTTCGCACCGTATCGGTGGGGGCAGCCATTCCTCTCGGCGACGGATTGCTCCGCCGCTCCAGCGACCAACCCGGGCGGTCCGGCGCGAAACACGCCTGCACGCAAGGTGCGCGCCGCCCCTATTCGGTCTTGCTCCGGGTGGGGTTTGCCGTGCGAGCCCTGCTACCAGGGCCCCGGTGCGCTCTTACCGCACCCTTTCACCCTTACTCCAAAAACCCGCTCATCCTGAGCTTGTCGAAGGAGCGGTCTGCTCTCTGTGGCACTTTCCCTGGACTTGCGTCCGGCGGGCGTTACCCGCCACCCTCGTTTCGTGGAGCCCGGACTTTCCTCGATACCCTGACGGATAGCGCGGCTGCCCGGCCCCCTGGCGAGTGCCGCGCTTAGGGGATGGGGATGACCAGCGCAACACCGGAACCCGCCTCGATATCAACGTCAAGTGTCACCAGTCACTTGACGAGTCGCTCCAGATTCGCTATGATGTACCCGTGGAAATCGAAAGCATCCGGCACAAAGGGCTGCGCCGCTTCTTCGAGACGGGCAATGCGAAAGGTTTGGTCGGAGACGTCACGCGGCTGCGCAAAATGCTCGCCTTCATCGACGCAGCCGGCAGTCTCGACGAGCTTACGGTGCCGCCGAACTTCGGCCTGCACGAGCTGACCGGGGATCGCAAAGGCGAGTGGTCGATGACGGTAACCCGAAACTGGCGGATGACCTTCGGCCTTAACGAAGCAGGCGCCCTGATCGACATGGATTTGGAGGACTATCATGGCGCTTAAGATGCACCCCTCGCTGGCGGTTCACGTCGGCGACTGGCTGAAAACCGAGGTGGTCGAACCTGCTGGGGTCAATGTGACAACGCTTGCGGCGCACATCGGTGTGTCGCGGCAGGCCTTGAGCACCCTGCTCAACGGCAACGCTGGCCTGTCCGCCGATATGGCGATCCGGTTCGAAAAGGCGTTCGGGGTGAAGGCCGATACGCTGCTGCGGATGCAGACCACCTATGAGTTGGCCCAGGCCCGCAAGCATGAGGCCGAAATCAAGGTCGAGGCGCTGAAAAGAGCTGCGTGAGCCCGGCCGCTAAGCCGCAAGCGCGGCCTACCGGCTCTTCCCGCTATCCCGATCGAGCAACAACGAAAACAGGATTGCCGAGCATTCGCCGTCGACCTGCCCGTCGATGATGTGCGGGCGCCAGCGGCGCTGGAACGCGCGCATCGCCGCGGTGGTATCGGAAATGTCGTAGCCCCAGCGTTCCAGCGCGAGGTAGAACGCGCCGTCGTTTTCGTAGGGGCTGGGCATGGTCACCCGCGGCGTCTTGAGCGCCAGGCGGTGCGCGGCGAGCAGGTCCCAGTCGAACAGCTCGCCCGGATCGTCCTTGCGCACCGGGGCGATATCGGAATGGCCGACCACGTTGGCGCGGGGGATGTCGTTGCGCTGGACCATGTCGGCCAGCAGCGGCAGCAGCGCCTCCATCTGCGCGTCCGGGAACGGACGATAGCCGAACTCGTGCCCGGGGTTGACCAGTTCGATCCCGATCGAGGCGGAATTGACGTCGGTAATGCCCCGCCAGAAGCTCTTTCCGGCATGCCAGGCCCGGCGATCCTCGCGCACCAGGCGGTGGATCGTACCGTTTTCCTCGATCATGTAGTGCGCGGAAACCCCGGCATCGGCGCAGCACAGCCGCTCCAGCGCCGCTTCGGCGGTCTGCATTCCGGTATAGTGCAGCACCACCATCGAGACCGGCAGCTGCCGCTCGTTCCAGTTGGGAGACGGGCTCTCGAAGTCGATCAGCTCGTTCATCCCGCCCCCATCACCCCGGCAGCACCGCGCCCATCACCAGGGCATCCTCGTTCTGCGCAAACTGCAGCCCGCCGCCGCGTCCGGTGGCCAGTTGCTGGATCATGTAGGCCGGCGCGGTGCGGCTGCTGAGCTCGCCCTCAGCCAGCGATCCGTCAAGCGCGCGGCCGACCACCGGATCGAAGGCGATCTTGGGGCCCGAGGCGCGGACCACGATCTCGCTTGCCCCGTCGCGCAGTTCCGCGCCGATATCGAGCGTCCCGCCGCGCACCAGTGCCTCGATCCCGATATGCGCCAGGTTGAGCAGCACCTTCACTGCCGGTTTGGGCAGCACCGCCGCCCCCAGCGACCAGTTCAGCGTGATCCGTTCGTTGCCCGCGACCAGCGCGTCGATCAGGGCGCGCGGCTCTTCCACCGGGACCGTATCGCCAAAGCCCCCGGCCGCCCCGAAGGCGAGGCGAAAGAATTTGAGCTTGTCGGCGCTGGTCCGGGCGCTCTGTTCAAGCAGCTCCATGCAGCGTTTGCGCATCTCCGGGTCGCGCTCCTCGGCAAGCAGCTCCAGCCCGTTGTTGAGCGCGCCCACCGGGCTGAGCAGGTCGTGGCACAGGCGCGAGCAGAGCAGGCTGGCAAGATCGAGCGAGGATTCAGTCATCGGGTTCCCTGGAAAAGCGTCAAGGCACCCTTAGCCGTCCACGACTCGGCTGGAAAGCGCTTCGAATCCCTTGGCTTCATCGTGCCACCACAGCACGTCTCCGGCGGCGATAATTGCCCAAAAGCGACCATCGCCGCTGCGGACCCGGGAATCTTCATCGGACGGCGCGGCACGGCCGTTGGGGTGCGAGTGATAATAGCCCAGCACCTGCGGCCCGCCGCTGCGCGCGGCCTTGTGCGCCGCGATCAGGGCCACCGGATCGATCTCGAAATGCCGGGCCGGATCGGGATGCACGTTGCGCGTGGGGACGGCGCATTCGATCCGTGCGCCCCGACCCAGCAGCAATCCGCAGCACTCGAGCGGGTGCGCGCGTGTCGCTTCTTCGCGCAGTGTTGCATTCACGCCACTTGTCACTTCGAGGACCATCCCCAAGTAGCTAGCAATGAACGGGGGGAATTCCATCATTTCCGGCACGGTCGGCGAATCCGGCCAGCGGCTCGACAAGGCGCTGGCCGAAGCGAGCGGCCTTTCGCGCGAGCGGGTCAAGGCCCTGCTGGGCGAAGGACGGGTGCTGGTGGATGGCCAGATCGCCAGCCAGGCGAGCCTCAAGCTTGGCGCGGGCGCCGGTTTCGAGATCCGCGTCCCCGAAGCCATCCCGGCCGCGGCGCAGGCCCAGGACATTCCCCTGATCGTCGCTTATGAGGATGAGCACCTGATCGTCGTCGACAAGCCCGCCGGGCTGGTGGTCCATCCGGCCGCGGGCAACCTTGATGGAACGCTGGTCAATGCCCTGCTCCACCATTGCCGCGGCCAGCTTTCGGGCATTGGCGGTGTGGCCCGCCCGGGGATCGTCCACCGGATCGACAAGGACACATCCGGCCTGCTCGTGGTCGCCAAGACCGACGCCGCCCACGAAGGGCTGGCCCGGCAGTTTGCCGACCATTCGATTGAGCGCGCCTATCTGGCGGTGGTCGGCGGTTCGCCGATGCCGCCGGCCGGCACGGTGCGCGGGGCGATCGCGCGATCGTCCACCAACCGCAAGAAGATGGCGCTGGTCGAGGATGGGCGGGGCAAGCACGCCGTGACCCATTACCGGACGCTTGAGGGTTTGAACGGCGCATCGCTGGTCGAATGCCGGCTTGAAACCGGGCGCACCCACCAGGTCCGCGTTCACCTTGCGTCAATCGGTCATCCGCTATTGGGCGATCCTGTCTATGGACGCACCCCTTCGCGGCTTCGGCCGATTCTCTCCCAGCTTCACTTCGACCGGCAGGCACTGCATGCAGCGGTGCTGGGCTTCATCCATCCGGCAACCGGGGCAGCAATCCGCCTGGAAAGCGCGCTGCCCGCCGACATGAGCGCGCTGTTGGTCGAATTGCGGAGCAAAAGCTGACCTATTGCGTTATAACACTTCACTATGTGGCCGCCGCGGCAAGATGCCTCTAAAGGGTCTTTCAAGGGCGGGCCGACGATGAAAGGACGAGTACAGATTATGTCCGAAGCCGAACGCAGCCTTCCCGCGAAAAGCGGAACCACCATGCCGACGCTTGGCGGAGAGCAGGGGCTCAACCGCTATCTCTCGGAAATCAAAAAGTTTCCGGTGCTTACGGCCGAGCAGGAATACATGCTCGCCAAGCGCTATGCCGAACACCAGGATCCCGAAGCCGCGGCCCAGCTGGTCACCAGCCACCTGCGACTCGTCTCCAAGATCGCGATGGGCTACCGCGGCTACGGCCTGCCGGTCAGCGAGCTGATCTCCGAGGGCAACATCGGCCTGATGCAGGGCGTCAAGAAATTCGAACCCGATCGCGGGTTCCGTCTGGCGACCTACGCGATGTGGTGGATCAAGGCCTCGATCCAGGAATTCATCCTGCGCAGCTGGAGCCTGGTCAAGATCGGCACCACTGCGGCGCAAAAGAAGCTGTTCTTCAACCTGCGCCGGATGAAAAAGAACCTCGACGCTTACGAGGACACCGATCTTCATCCCGACGACGTAAAGAAGATCGCGACCGACCTCGGCGTGTCCGAGACCGAAGTGGTCAACATGAACCGCCGGATGATGATGGGCGGCGATGCCAGCCTCAACATCTCGTTCAACGACGAAGGCGAAGGCCAGTGGCAGGACCTGCTGCAGGACGATCGCCCGCTGCAGGACGAAATCGCGGAAACCAGCCAGGAAGCCGGCAACCGCCATGCCCTGCTGATCGAGGCGATGGACAGCCTGAACGAGCGTGAACGCCATATCCTGACCGAGCGCCGCCTGGCCGAAGATCCCCGCACGCTTGAGGAATTGAGCCAGGAATACAACGTCAGCCGCGAACGCGTCCGCCAGATCGAAGTGCGGGCCTTCGAAAAGCTGCAGAAGGCAATGCTGCGGATCGCGGGTGAAAAACGGCTGCTGCCAGCCGCCTGATTTCCCCGGACGTGATCGGAATCCGGCGCCGCCGCTCTTCTGACAGAGCGGCGGCGCTTCCGTTTTGGGCCTGGTCCGATCGATTCAGGCCTCCGGTTCCGTCCCTTGATTTCGCCTCGGTCAGAAACGGCGGGCAAGGCCAAACATCAGTGAGTGACGGGGCGCGGCTTCACTCAATCCCGCATTGGCCTCAAAATCGATCTGCCAATTCGGCCCGGCCTGCCAGGCAAGCGACAGGGCAGCACGGGCATCGGTCGAATGGCCGCCGGGATCAAGATCGCGCGACGCGCCCAGTTCGGCCTCAAGCGAAAGCGCCTTGCCCAGCGGATGCGACAGGCCAACCACCCCGCCCCAGGCGAAGTGCCGCCCGGATCCCGAAGCGTTGACTGCGGCGTCCAGTTCGGGAGTGAGATCAAGTTCAAAGCCTCCGGGCAAATCGAAGCCCGTTGGCAGCAGGATCCCGGCACCCCAATCCCCTGCACCGATTCCGTCCTTGCCAGTGGGCAGGGTGACGAAAGCATGGATAGCGGTCGGCCCGGTGCCGCCGCCGAAGTTATGCCGCACGGCCAGGGTCATGTCGCCAATCCCACTGGTCCGGCTTACCGTTCCGCTCGCGCGGTCGCGGGTCCGAATGGTGGTCCAGGTCGTCACCCCGAACTCGATCTCGGTGCTTTGATGAAGGCCGGTGCGTATCAGCAGGTCGCCAAGCGCCAGATCATCCTCCACGCTTCCCGGATCGGCCGAATGATCCCACCCCAGCACACCCAGTTCAGCCATAACCTGGCCGGGCGCCACGGTGCAGGCCGGGGTGCCCAACCCGGGCCGATCGGCACAGAATTCCCGCTCTTCCGCCTGCGCCGGAGCGGCCAGAAGCAACAGGGGGAGCACGCATAACAACCGCATTTCCGGCCCTTAACACCGGCAGTCTTGCGCGGCCAAGCCTATTGGCTAAACATCGCGGCAATGCGTTTCTTCAAAGCTTCCCGCAAGTCCGACCATCGCACCCTGGCAGGCCGGATCGGCTGGTACACCGGGCGCGCGATCATCTGGTTCCTGGGGATCAGCGTGGGGATGACGGTGCTTTACAAGTTCGTGCCGGTGCCGGTCACGCTGACCATGGCGATGGACCCCAACGGTTTCGACAAGGACTGGACCCCGCTCAGCCGGATTGACCGCGACATGGTGGCGGCGGTGATTGCGGGAGAGGACGCCAAGTTCTGCAGCCATGGCGGCTTCGATACCGATGCGATCGAAAAGGCGATGGAGCGCAATTCCCAGGGGCGCCGGTTGCGCGGCGGATCGACGATCAGCCAGCAGACCGCCAAGAACGTCTTCCTGTGGCAGGGGACGGGGTGGACCCGCTATCTGCGCAAGGGGCTGGAGGCCTGGTTCACCGTGCTGATCGAGAATATCTGGGGCAAGCGGCGGATCATGGAGGTTTACCTCAACGTCGCCGAAACCGGGATCGGTACCTATGGGGCCGAAGCCGGGGCGCAGCGCTATTTCGGCCATTCGTCGGCGCAGCTTTCCCCGGTGGAGGCGGCCCGGATCGCCGCCGCCCTGCCCGCGCCCAAGCGCCGCGAAGTGGTCGATCCGGGCGGCTTCACCCGGCGCCACGGCAATTCGATCGCGGCGCAGAGCGGGGTGGTCAAGAACGAGGCCATGGACGCCTGCGTTTACCGCTGAGCCGCCGCTGCTTTTGGACAAAAAGAAGGGGCGCCGCAGCGCCCCTTCCCGTTTCAGCTTGATCGATCCGATCAGAACTTGACCTTCACGCCCACGCGGATGCCGTAGAGCGACTGGCGCGTCTGCAGGACTTCGCTGGGAGCCAGCACGCTGGAATAGCGGTACTGCTTGCAGACCTGCGTGGTCGTGGTGTTGGTCACGCCCGCACCCGGCGCGGTGCCGGTGGCAGTCGCCGCATTGAGGCACGCAACCCGGACCAGCGCCGCGTTGTAGGGGAACTGCACCTGGCGCAGCGAACCCCAGTCCTTGTTGAGCAGGTTAAGCACGTTCTCGATATCGGCGAACAGCTCGAACTTGAAGCCCTTGGCCATCGGCACCGGAAGTTCCTGACCGAAGTGCAGGTCGATCTTGAAGAAGCTGGGCGACGACTGGCTGTTCTTCGGGATGACCTTGCCGCGATACTTATCCAGCCCCAGCGAGGTGACCAGGTTGTTGAAGTTGGTCTCGCTGGTGGTGGTGTCGAAG
>JBJTMC010000074.1:0-6101 GCA_046063325.1 Novosphingobium sp. | reverse complement strand
CCAGCGGCGTGCTGCTGGTCGCCGCGACGCCTGGCAGCGCCGCCTATTTCTCCAAGCGCTTCTCCGGCCGTCGCTGGCCGCTGGCTCCGCGCGTGGAGGTCAGCGGTCCCGGGTCAAGCCCGGGACGACGGAGGATCGCTGACCAAGTTCAAATCGCTCGACGATCTCGGGGATCTGACCGGCAAGGTTGCGCTGGTCCGGGTCGACCTCAACCTGCCGATGCAGGACGCATCGGTCACCGACGATACGCGGGTGCGGGCCTCGGCCCCGACGATCCTGGAACTGGCGAGCAAGGGCGCGAAAGTGCTGCTGCTCGCCCACTTCGGTCGTCCCAAGGGTGAGCGGGTTTCGACCATGTCGGTGTCGATGACGATCGATGCGGTCCAGGCCGTGCTGGGCAAGGAAGTGATGTTCGTGCCCGAAATCGCCGGACCGGTTGTAAAGCAGGCGGCCGGCATTCTGCAGCCCGGCGATATCGCCATGCTGGAAAATACCCGGTTCTGGAAGGGCGAGGAAGCGAACGATCCCGATCTGGCACGGGCAATCGCGGCGAACGGCGACATCTATGTCAACGATGCCTTCTCTGCCGCGCACCGCGCCCATGCCAGCACCGAAGGGCTGGCGCACTTGCTGCCTGCCTATGCCGGACGCTCGATGGAGGCCGAACTCAAGGCGCTCGAAGCGGCGCTGGGCAATCCGGTCCGTCCGGTCGCCGCGGTGGTCGGCGGGGCCAAGGTCTCGTCCAAGCTTGATGTGCTGACCCATCTGGTCACCCAGGTCGATCACCTGATCATCGGCGGCGGCATGGCCAACACCTTCCTCGCGGCGCGCGGGGTCAATGTCGGCAAATCGCTGTGCGAGCACGATCTGGCCGCGACCGCCGAGGGCATCCTCGAAGCCGCCGACAAGGCCGGATGCACCGTCCACCTGCCCTATGACGTGGTGGTGGCCAAGGAATTCGCCGCGAACCCGCCCAGCCTGCGGATTTGCAACGTTCACGAGGTGGCAGCCGACGAAATGATCCTCGACATCGGGCCGCAAGCGACCGAGGCGCTGGCCGATGTGCTCAAGACCTGCCGCACCCTGGTCTGGAACGGCCCGCTCGGCGCGTTTGAAACCCAGCCGTTCGATGCCGCTACCGTCGCGCTCGCCCGCAGTGCCGCTGCGCTGACCAAGGAAGGCGTGCTGGTTTCGGTCGCAGGCGGGGGGGATACGGTCGCCGCGCTCAACCACGCCGGGGTGGCCGCCGATTTCACCTATATCTCTACTGCCGGCGGCGCCTTCCTCGAATGGATGGAAGGCAAGCAGCTGCCCGGCGTGGTAGCCCTGGAACAAAACTGAGGGCAGCAAGCCTGAGGAAAGCTGGCTAGCGCGCTTGCCGCAACGCAGCATCGCCGCTAAGGGCGCGCCGTTACATACGTATGTGAAAACAGGAAACCGGATCCATGAACACTGCTGACATGACCGCCAAGATGGCCGCCGGAAACGGCTTTATCGCCGCTCTCGACCAGTCGGGCGGTTCGACCCCCAAGGCCTTGGCGGGCTACGGTGTTTCGCCCGATGCCTGGTCCGACGAGGCCGGAATGTACGATCTGATCCACGCCATGCGCTGCCGGATCATTCGTTCGCCCGCCTTTACCGGGGACAAGGTAATCGGCGCGATCCTGTTCGAGCGGACCATGGACGGCGCCGTGGATGGCGTCTCGGTTCCCGCTGCGCTTATCGCCAAGGGGATCGTCCCGTTCATCAAGATCGATAAGGGGCTTGAGGACGAAGCCAACGGCGTCCAGCTGATGAAGCCGATGCCCGATCTGGATGCGCTGCTGGAAAAGAGCAAGGCGCTGGGCGTCTATGGCACCAAGGAACGTTCGGTCATCAATTCCGCCAACCGCGAAGGGATCGCGGCCGTAGTCGCGCAGCAGTTCGAAGTTGGGCGGCAGGTCCTTGCCCACGGGATGATGCCGATCATCGAGCCCGAGGTGAACATCAAGAGCGAGACACGGAGCGAATGCGACGCGATCCTGCTCGACGAAATCCTGGTGAACCTCGCCGCGCTGCCCGATGGTCAGAAGGTCATGCTCAAGCTGTCGCTGCCGGTCGTGGCCGGGACGTTCGATGCGCTGACCAGCCACCCCAAGGTGCTGCGCGTGGTCGCGTTGTCGGGCGGCTACAAGCGGCCCGAAGCCTGCATCGAGCTTGCGAAGAACAAGGGCATCATCGCCAGCTTCAGCCGCGCGCTGCTCGAAGACCTGCGCTTCGACATGAGTGACGGCGAATTCGACGCCTCGCTGGGCGCGGCGATCGACGAAATCTACAAGGGGTCGACCGTCAAGGCCGCTTAAAACCCGCCGCTGAACTTCAGGGCAAAGCGATAGTCCTTCGGGGCAATCGCGCGCTGGGTGCTGCGTGGCGGCATCACGCCAAGCAGTTCGAGTTGGCCGTCGGCAACCGCAATCGGCTTGTCGCTTGCCAGCTCCCGCACTTGCTTGCCGCGGCTGGTTTCGACCAGGATTTCCATCCGAACCCGTCCGGCCCATACGCAGCGCGCCTCCATCGGGCAGCGGCTGTCTTCCAGCACCCGCAGCGGCGTGACTCTGGGGCCGCCCAGATCAACGCGCTGGCCGAGCCGCGCCTCGCTCGAGCCGTCTTCGTTCACCCGCGGGATCGTGGCGCAGCCTCCGACGGAAATGGCGGCAAGGGCGAGGGGGAGGATTTTGAGCAGCATTGTTCATCATAACGCCCGGCAAGCTGAACGGTTCCGGAACGCTTGGCCTTGCCGTGCGCGCAGGCTAGAGCGCGCGGGATGACCCAGTGCCAGCTATACCTGATCTCGCCGCTCGACGTCGGCGGCGCCTTTCCCGACCGGCTCGCCCGCGCGCTCGACGCCGCGGTGGGTGGGCCTGTCCAAATTGCGGCCTTCCAGTTCCGGGTGAAAGGGATCGACGAGCATGAAGCGGCCCGGCTGGCGCAGCCGCTCCAGGAAATCTGCGCGGCGCGCGAGGTGGCCTTTATCGTCAACGATTCGATCTCATTGGCCAAACGGATCGGTGCAGACGGCGTCCACCTGGGGCAGGACGACGGCACGATCGAGGAGGCGCGCCAGCGGCTGGGGCGTGATGCCCAGATCGGCGTGACCTGCCACGACAGTCGCCACCTGGCGATGGAAGCGGGCGAGGCCGGGGCGGACTATGTCGCCTTCGGGGCGTTCTTTCCGACCCAGACCAAGCAGACCGAATACCGCGCCGAACCCGAACTGCTGGAATGGTGGCAGGCGCTGATGGAGATCCCCTGCGTCGCGATCGGCGGGATCACGCCGGACAACTGCGGCCCGCTCGTGGCGGCCGGGGCGGACTTCCTGGCGGTAAGCCACGCGGTTTGGGGCGGGGATGAAGTGGCCGCCGTGAAAGCCTTTGCAAAGGCGATTGCCCAGGCCTGACGCCTGTAGCCCGGTGGACAGAACGAACCGATTGCCAAGAATTGGATGCGACGCCATGATGGCGGCGATGGGGCTACCGACGGTGCGGGGGGCAGGATGCGGCGAAATTTTTGCTGCGGCCACAGTCTTCCTGCAGGCGCGAAACGTGGAAAGGGCTGACTATGGCTGATGAAAAACCGGCTGGCGAAGTCGATGTAACCAAGGCCTGGCAGGCCACGCAGGATCAGAAGGGCAGCGCCAAGCGGCTGCGGATCTATGCCGCGCTGTGCTGGCTGGTGGCGATTGGCACCGAAATTGCCGGGATCGTCATGCTCAAGCAGGGCAAGTTCCAGAGCGGCAACATGGCGTTGTTGATCGGGCTGCTGGTGGTGATCGCGGCCTTTGCGATCGGCGGCAGCCTGATGTGGAAGGCGGCGAACAAGCACGATCCGGCCAGCCGGGCCGACGGGTTCCGGTTCTTCGTCCAGAACCAGCTTGGCGCGATCATCACCGTGATCGCCTTTCTCCCGCTGCTTGCCCTGATCTTCCTCGACAAGGACATGGACCCCAAGAACAAGAAGATCGCGGGCGGAGTCGGTGTTGTCCTGGCCTTGCTCGCAACCACGATCGGGATCGACTTCAAGCCGCCCTCGACCGAGCAATACACCCAGGACATGAACCAGTGCGCGGCGCAGATCAAATCGAAGCAGCCGACCACCGCCTGCTCGCCCGAGGTTGCCCAGCAGGCTCAGGATATTGCTCGCGATTCCGCCGCGGTGGCCGATGCGACCAAGAGCGAGGCCAACCCGAACGGCCAGGACGTGGTCTATTGGATCGCGCCAGAGAACGGAGCCAAGAAGGCTGCAACCCCGCACGTTTTCCATCTGTGCGACAAGGTCAGCGCGCTGCGCGGCAAGACCGTGAACAGCGGCTCCGTAACCGAAGCCTATGCCGAAAACGCGACCCGGATCACCCTGCAAATCCCGATGGAAAAGGGCCAGTGCGGGTTTGCGGGCGCGGGTAAGGCTGCTGCCTCCGCAGCTGCTCCCGCCGCATCGGCTCCGGCCTCGACCGCACAGTAGCGTCAGCACGCCCGGCTGAACGGGGAATCCGGAGTGGGTTCCCCGTCGAGGCACACGGTTCAGTCCCGGTCGGCGGGCCGCGCCAGGACGGCGGTCACGGCAAGGTCTGCGGCGACATTTCCGATCGTGGTGAAGCGATCTACGATCGGGTTGACTGCGATGACGACGGCAAGCCCTTCGACTGGCAAGCCAAGTGCAAGCAGCATGGGGGTTATCGCGATCATACCACCGCCGGGAATGCCCGGGATCGTGGCATTGAACAGCGTTGCATAGCCCGCCGCAAGCGCCAGCTTGGCCGGACCAAACGGAATGCCGAAGAGAATCGCGATAAAGAACACGTTGAAAACCCAGGAATAGCCCGATGTTGGCTTGAACGTCGCGACAGCCAGGGGAAGGGTGAAGCCATAGACCCGCTCGGGCAACTTCCAGTCGTCGCGCGCGGCTTCGATCATGGCGGGCAGCGCTGAAAGCGACGAACTTGTTCCTGCCGCCACCAAAAGCGGCGGCGTTGCGCCGCGAATGGCGGTTTGCGGAGCGATCCGGCCGGCGAAGATCGCCAACGCCAGCATCGCCACAACGAAGACCAGCATGGCCAGCAACTGGACCGCAACGAAGTAGCTCATCGCCACGAAAACTGTCCCGCCGAGGCGCGCGCCGACGACGAGGGCGAGGGCAAAGATCCCAAGGGGTGCGATCAGCAAGACCGCCTGGACCATCAAAAGCATCACGGCGCTCAAGGTGTGGCAAAACTGGACCACCCGGGATCGCACGTCCTGCGGAGCGGACAGGGTGGCAAAGCCGAAGGCCGCCGCAAAGACGATGATCGAGAGCATCGCCCCATCACTGGCCGCCTTGACCGGATTCGTCGGGATAAGCGCCTTCAGCCAGCTTGCCATGCCGGCATCACCGCTCGGAACGGGGGTGGATTCAATCGTGGTGCGCAGCGCTGCGGTCATCGCCGGGTCAATGTGAAGACCGCCAAACAGGACCGGTGCGGCAACTGCCGCCAGGATGGCCACGGCGCCGATCAGGCCAAGGAAAGCGCCAAGCGTGTATGAGCCCAGCCGCCCGGCAGCCCGGCTGCTGCGCGATCCGGCAATCGACGCGATCAGCAAGGGGACGATCAGGGGAATGACGGTCATGCGGATGGCGTTGATCCACATCGTGCCGATCACGTCGAAGGCATCGATCAGCCCCGTCGCGCCTGCGGACGGCATCGCACCACGAAGCACGGCGCCGCCGGTCAGTCCAAGAACCAGACTGGCGATGATCAGAACGGGCAGCAACCGCCACGAGGATCGGCGCCGACTTGAGGGCATTGTGCCCACTGCTTGCGGATCTTCCAGCACGGCAGTCCCCCCCCCGATGGCGATGCTGTGTTCAGCCCGCCCCCGGCCTTGCTACCATGACGGGTCTGGCGCACGAACACCTGATTGCGGTCCATGACGGGGGAATGCAACGCACCGGCCATTTCCTGCGCTTTCAAAACCTGCCACAACCCGCAACCAAGCCGATGCGGGGAACGGAGAATTTCGCCGCGTTGAACAGTTTCGGGTCTGCCTGCCCAGCAAGCGGCGGACCGCCAAGGTGAGCGAGAACAGCCC
>JBJTMC010000073.1:0-2544 GCA_046063325.1 Novosphingobium sp. | reverse complement strand
TCGGCTGGCGGCTGGCCGAACCCGAAGCCGCCTTCATCATCGACAATGCCGAGGCAAAACTGCTGTTCCTGGGCGACGGATTTGAAGGCTGCGCGCAAACACTTGGCAAGCGCCCTGGCCTGATCCGCTGCCTGACCTCCGATCAGGCCCGCCGCGAGGTGCTGGCGGCGCCGCGCGCCGATTTCACACCGTCCGGCCCGGACGAAGCGGTGCTGCAACTCTACACCAGCGGCACGACTGGCAATCCCAAGGGGGCGGTCCTGTCCAACCGCAACCTGTTCGGTCTGCGCAAGGCCAACCTTGAAAACCCGCCCGAGCATACTTTGTGGGAAGAGGATGAGGCCGTGCTGGTCGCCATGCCGTGTGCGCACATCGGCGGCACCGGCCTGGGCGTGATGGCACTCGCCGCGGGCCTGCCTGGCGTGGTGCTGAGCGAATTCGATCCGCCGCGGGTGTTCGACGCGGTCCAGAACCGCGGCTGCACCCGGTTTTTCATAGTGCCTGCCGCGCTTGTGATGCTGCTCAACCACCCGGACTGCGCCACGACCGATTTCAGCCGGGTCAAGTACATCCTCTATGGCGCCAGCCCGATCCCGCTGGAATTGCTGCGGGAATGTATCGCGATGTTCGGCGCCCAGTTCGTCCAGAACTATGGCATGACCGAAACCACCGGCACGATCTGCGTGCTCCCGCCCGAGGATCACAGCGTCGAGGGCAACCCCAGGATGCGCTCGGCCGGAAAGCCGCTTGCCGGTGTCGAACTGGAAATTCGCGGGACGGATGGCACAGCCCTGCCGGTGGGCGAGATCGGCGAAATCGTCACCCGCTCGTCCAACAACATGTTGGGTTACTGGAAACTGCCCGAAGCGACTGCCAGCACCATGAAGGACGGCTGGGTGGCGACCGGGGATGTCGGCTACCTGGACCCCGACGGTTACGTCTACATGTACGACCGGGCCAAGGACATGATCATCACCGGGGGCGAAAACGTCTACCCGGCCGAAGTCGAGAGCGGCATTTACGGCCACCCGGACGTGCTGGAGGTTGCGGTGATCGGCGTGCCAGACGCGAAATGGGGCGAAGCGGTCAAGGCGGTCTGTGTGCCAAAGCCCGGCGCAACGATCGATCCCGACAGCATCGTGGCCTGGGCGCGTGAGCGGCTTGCCGGGTTCAAGGTGCCCAAGAGCGTCGATGTGATCGAAGCCCTGCCCCGCAATCCCAGCGGCAAGATTCTGCGCCGGGCCCTGCGGGAACCCTATTGGGAAGGACGCGAACGGCAGATCAACTGACGCCTAACGCGCCCGCGGGATGCACTTCTCGCGCGGCTGGCCGGGGAAACTGTCGCAGTTGAACAGCGCAATCTCGGCGCCAGCCGGATCGCGCGAATAGCTGAATTCGAGGCCCGCGCGCGAAGCGGCCGGAAGCGGCAAAGACGCCGGGATCAGGGCCCGGTCGCTCCACCCCATCACGCGGCAGGTGCCTTCGGCCGGACACAGTTTGCGCGCCAGGGCAAGCGCGCTGTCGGTTCCGGCAGCCGGGGCCACGGTGACAAAATTGGCCTTGCCCGAGGGCAACCGCATCACCACCTCGCCGCCGGAAACCTTGGGCGTATCCGCCGGTAGCGGCGGCATGACGACCGAAACGATCCCCTCAAGGTTGGTCGCGGGCAGATCGCCCAGGGCGGGAGTGGGCGCGGCCGCGCGCTGGCGGGCGATCAGTTCAGCCAGGGACGGTTCGTTGCCGCCATAGCTGCGCCGCCAGGCTTTCATCGAACCCCAATAGCCGGGCCAGCGGAAGAACAGGTGAGTTTCGACCTGGGCGATCTTTTCCAGTTTGCCGCTCCACCACGGATAGACCCAATCGGTGTGATAATGGGTGGCGTTGCCGACCGGCGCGTAGACATAGCCCGCCAGCGCCTGCTGGGCGCGCAGCCGCGCCGCGCTCCAGGCGGCCGGATCGTATTCGCGGACCAGCGAGCCATCGCAGGTGAAGGTGAACTGGCAGCCGGTGGCGCGCTCGGACCCTTCGAAGACCACGCCGCAGACCGTGCTGGCAAAGGCCGGGTGGCGCACGCGGTTGAGAATGACCTGGATCACCGCCCGTTGGCCGGGATCGCTGCCACCCGCTTCGGCCATCGCGGCAAGAGCGAGGCAATCGCGGGCGTTGAGCATGTCGGCCGGGGTCCCGCGCAAACGATAGGGCATCGCCGGGTCGAGTTTGCCCGCGAAAAACGGATCGGCCGCGTTCTGGGCACGGGCATCGGCCGGGGGAATGAGCGGTGCGGCATCGCCCGGCGGCGGCAAGGCCAGCGGGCTTCCGGGCAGCTGCGCAAGTTGCGACAGGATCTGCGGATTGTCGGGCATGGCCGCTTCCACCGCCGCCGCGAGCGGATCGAACCGCAGGCTCGCCCAGGCAAGCAGCACCAGCGGCAGGAATGCCAGCAGGAACACGGTCATCCGGCGGTTGAGGAGATCGTCCATTCCGGCCCTTTTCCTTCGCCCCGCCAACAAGACAAAACCCCGCCGAAGCGGGGTTGTGCGGTGG
>JBJTMC010000072.1:0-10568 GCA_046063325.1 Novosphingobium sp. | reverse complement strand
CGCCGCGCGGATGGCGGCGAACGGGGTGAAGAAGGCCGCACTGATCGGCACCCGCAACGTCATGGTCGAAAGCTTCTATCGCCAGAAGCTGATCGAAAAGGACATCGAGCTGCTTCCGCCCGAAATGGGCTTTGTCGAAGCGCTTGACCGGATCATCTACGATGAGCTGCTGCAGGGCAAGGCCAGCCGCCAGGCCGAACGGTCGCTCAAGACGATCATCACCAACCTGCAGCAGGACGGCGCCGAAGCCGTGGTGCTGGGCTGCACCGAGCTGGAAATGGTGGTCGACGTCGATGCCAACGTCCTGCCGATCTACGATTGCACCCGGATCCACGCCGAAGCGGCGGTGGACTGGATCCTGGGCGGGGAGTGAAAGCGGCCTTCGCCTGCGACCCGGCGCAGAGCCGGGGGCGGGAATTCCCGATCGAACAATCGCTGGCGCGCGGGCCGCGCAGCGCCTTTCAGCGTGACCGTGATCGGGTGGTTCATTCGATCGCGTTCCGCCGCCTGCGCCACAAAACCCAGGTATTCATCGCACCCGACGGCGATCATTACCGCGTCCGGTTGACCCACAGCCTGGAAGTGGCGCAGATCGGGCGGGTGATCGCCCGCGCGCTGGGGCTGGACGAAGACCTGACCGAGGCGTTGTGCCTGGCCCACGACATCGGCCATCCGCCGTTTGGCCATGCCGGCGAGGATGCGTTGGATAACGCGCTGGGGCGGTTCGGCGGGTTCGATCACAACGCCCAGTGCCTGCGCGTCCTGATGCGGCTGGAAAGCCCCTATTGCGAGCACGAAGGGCTCAACCTGTCGTGGGAATTGCTGGAAGGGCTGGCCAAGCACAACGGCCCGGTCGGGATGGTTCCCTGGGCCCTGGCCGAGCTGGATGCGGTCTATCCCCTGGAACTGGGACAGTGGGGTTCGCTGGAAAGCCAGGTCGCCGCGTTGGCCGACGATATCGCCTATGACAACCACGACATCGACGATGGCCTGCGCGCCGGTTTTCTTGACCTTGACGAGCTGCTGACGCTCGACTTCGTGGCCGATCAGTGGCGCGCAATCGAGAAGAAGTTTCCGGGCGCACCGCAGGACCGCCGCCTGCGCGAGCTGGTCCGCAGCCAGATCGGGCTGATGGTCAACGACCTGATCGGGGAAACCGCGGTGCGGGCCCAGGGCATGGCCAGCGCAGACGAAGTGCGCGCCGCGGGGCGTGCTACCGCCGCGTTCTCGCAGGGGCTGGCCGATGCCGAACGGCGCCTCAAGACCTTCATGTACGAGAAGCTCTATCATCACCCGCAGCAGCTGCTGACCGCAGAGCGGGCACGGTCGGTAACGGCAGAACTCTATGCCGCCTATGCCCAGGACCCGGCGCTGATGGACGCTGGCTGGCTCGCCCAGCTGCCTGAGGTGGAACCGGCGCGCAGCCGCCACATCGCCGATTTTATCGCCGGGATGACCGACCGATATGCGCTTGCCGCGCACGCCCGGATCTATGGCCGCACGCCGGAGGGCCTCAGCAATGTCTAAGCCGATCCGTATCGCACTGGTCGGAGCAAGTGGCCTGATCGGGATGAGCCTGATCCGCATGGCCGTGGGACGCCCCGATATCCGGATCATCGCGATTGCCCGCAGCGAACTGCGCCTGCCGCCGGGCGCACGGATGGAAGTGTTGCTGGCCGATCCTTCCGGGTGGGGCGATGCAATCGCGGCGGCCAATGCCGATGTGCTGGTCTGCGCGCTGGGCACGACCTGGAAGAAGGCGGGCAAGGATGAAGCCGTCTTCCGCGCGGTCGACCAGGATCTGGTGCTGGCCTGCGCCCGCGCGGCCAAGGCGGCCGGGGTACGCCAGATGATTACGGTGTCCTCGGTCGGGGCCGATCCGATGACGAAGACCTTTTACCTCAAGGTCAAGGGTGAGACCGAGCAGGCGCTGGGCAAGGTCGGGCTGAGCCGGCTGGATATCCTGCGCCCGGGCCTGCTGCGCGGTCCCCGGGAAGAGCGCCGTCTGGCCGAAAAGCTGGCAATGATCGCCAGCCCGGTTGCCGACCTTTTGCTGCACGGGAAATACCGCAAATATCGCTCGATCCGGGCGGACTCGGTGGCCCAGGCGATCGTCGGACTGACCCGCGAGGCGATGGCCGGCCGCTTTGTGTTCGAGCACGATGCGATCCTGCGCGCCGCGCGCAAGGGACAAAGCATCCTCTAGGCGTTGACTCGCGGGCACGGCCAAGCCATTCCGCCCCTGTCGCTGACCGCGCGGGAGAGTTCCGGTGATTCGTCACCGGACGCCGAAGGAGCAACCGCCCCGGAATCTCTCAGGCCAATGGACCGCGTGGGTCGATAGCGATGCTCTGGAAAGTGGTACGCTCGTCGTGCCCGCCGAAGGGGTAACCGGGTCAAGATCCGGGAAAGCTCTCAGGTTTCCGTGACAGAGGGGGCGCCGATTGGCGTCACACCTGCGCGGGGATTGAATTAGTGAGCGATACTTACGAAACCGAAGATCAAGCCGACGAGCCGGAGACCCTGGTTCTGCCGCTCGATGCCTGGCACCGCGAACGCGGTGGCCGGATGGTCGAGTTCGCCGGATACTGGATGCCAGTCCAGTACGAAGGGATCCTCGCCGAACATCTGTGGACGCGGGAAAGCGCCGGACTGTTCGATGTCAGCCACATGGGCCAGTTGTTCGTGTCCGGCGAGGATGTCGAGGCCGCGCTCGAAGCGGTGCTGCCGATCGATCTTGGCACCCTCAAACCGTTCGCTCCGCGCTATTCGATGCTGCTCGACGAAGACGGCGGCATCCTGGACGACCTGATGGTGACCCGCTGGAATTCGGGCTTCTACCTGGTGGTCAACGGCGCGACCAAGTGGGACGACATTGCCCACCTGCGCGAACACCTGCCCGATGATGTGACACTGTCGCACCTCGATGACAATGCCCTGCTCGCCCTGCAGGGGCCCAAGGCGGCTGCCGCGCTGGAGCGGATCACGACCGGCGAATGGCCGCTGTCCGCGCTGACTTTCATGAAGGGCGGCCAGTTCCGGATCGACGGCGTCGAAGCCTGGATCAGCCGTTCGGGCTATACCGGAGAAGACGGGTTCGAAATCGCGATCCCTGCCGCCGACGCGGTGCGCGTTGCCGAGTTGATCTGCGCGCAGCCGGAAGTGAAGCCGATCGGGCTGGGCGCGCGGGATTCGCTGCGGCTCGAAGCCGGGCTGCCGCTCTACGGGCATGACCTTTCGCCCGACCATTCGCCGGTCGATGCCGACCTGCTGTTCGCGGTCAACAAGCGGCGCCGCAGCGAAGGCGGCTTCGTGGGCGCGGAACGGGTGCTGCGCGACCTGGCAACCGGCACCGCGCAGGTGCGGATCGGCCTCGCGCTCGATGGCCGTCAGGCCGCGCGCGAAGGGGCAGACGTCTATGCCGGAAGCCAGAAGATCGGCGTGCTGACCTCTGGCGGATTCTCGCCCACGCTGCAGCGTCCGATCGCCATGGCCTATGTCGACCGCGCCTTGTCCGCACCCGGCACCGCGCTTGAAATCGACGTGCGCGGCAAGCGTCTGTTGGCGACCGTTACGCCAATGCCTTTCGTCCCCCACCGTTATTACCGTTGAGGAGTATTTCGATGTCCCGCTATTTCACCGAAGATCACGAATGGATCGAAGTCGAAGGCGATGTCGGCACGGTCGGGATTACCGACTACGCCCAGGGCCAGCTTGGCGACATTACCTTTGTTGAATTGCCCGAAGCCGGCGCAGCCCTGAGCAAGGGCGATGCCCCCTGCGTGGTCGACAGCGTCAAGGCCGCCAGCGACGTCTATGCGCCGGTCAGCGGCACCGTCACCGAAAGCAACGCCGCACTGTCCGACCAGCCCGAACTGGTCAACACCGAGGCCGAAACCGGCGGCTGGCTGTTCCGCCTGACCCTCGCCGACCTGGGTGAGCTTGACGGTCTGATGGACAAGGCCGCCTACGACGAATTCGTCGCGGGGCTGTGACCTGATGCGATACCTGCCACTTACACCCGCCGACCGGGTCGCGATGCTCGGCGTCATTGGTGCGGACACGGTCGATGACCTGTTCGTCGATGTTCCCGCTGAGGCCCGGTTGTCCGGCCCCATCGCCGGCCTGCCCGATCACGCCAGTGAATTGGCGGTAGAACGGCATATGGCCGCACTTGCGGCGAAGAACGTCAGTGCCGGATCGGCGCCGTTCTTCCTCGGGGCAGGGGCCTATCGCCATCATGTTCCGGCCAGCGTCGATCACCTGATCCAGCGCGGCGAATTCCTGACCGCCTACACGCCCTACCAGCCGGAAATCGCGCAGGGCACGCTGCAGGTGCTGTTCGAATTCCAGACCCAGGTGGCGCGCCTGCTCGGGACCGATATCGCCAACGCCTCGATGTACGACGGCTCGACTGCGTGCTGGGAAGCCGTGGCGATGGCGGGACGGATCACCAAACGCAAAAAGGCGGTGCTGTGCCGCGGACTGCACCCGCATTACGTCAGCACCGTGCGAACCATGGCGAAGTTTACCGGTGACCTGATCGACTACCGGGCGCCAAAGCTTGAGGCGGAACCCGACACGGCCGGGGTAATCGCGGCGATCGACGGCGAAACCAGCTGCGTCGTGGTCCAGTATCCCGACATTCTCGGCCGGATCCCCGATCTTGCCGCGATCGCCGAAGCCGCCCACGCGGCCGGAGCGCTGCTGGTGGCGGTGGTGACCGAACCGGTCGCGCTTGGCCTGATCGAAGCGCCGGGCAACCTTGGCGCGGATATCGTGGTGGGCGAGGGGCAGTCGATCGGCGTGGGGCTGCAGTTTGGCGGCCCCTACCTCGGCCTGTTCGGCTGCCGCGAGAAATTCGTGCGGCAGATGCCCGGACGGTTGTGCGGCGAAACCGTCGATGCCGAAGGGCGACGCGGCTTCGTGCTGACGCTCTCGACCCGCGAGCAGCACATCCGGCGCGAGAAGGCGACCAGCAATATCTGCACCAACGCAGGGCTTTGTGCGCTTGCCTTCAGCATTCACATGAGCCTTCTGGGCGGGGAAGGAATGGCGCAACTGGCGCAGCTCAACCATGCCCGGGCGCAGGCCACTGCGGCCGCGCTCGGCAAGATCCGGGGCGTGACGGTGCTGAACGGCGCCTATTTCAACGAGTTTACCGTGATCCTGCCCCGCGACGCGCGCGAAGTGGTGCGCGAACTGGCCGAGCACCGGGTGCTGGGCGGGGTCTCACTGGGGCGGCTCTATCCCGACCATCCCGAGCTGAGCAGCGGCCTGCTGGTCACCGCGACCGAAACCACGACCGACGAAGACATTCACACCCTCGCCAGCCTGCTCGAGGCCTTGCTGGCCGATAGCCACGAAGGGAGCCCGACATGAGCGCCGTAAACGCCAGCGGCTGGCGCCCCGAACTGGGCCGCGCCGATGCCGCATCCAGCCCGACCGCCAGCGGCGATCGCGGCCTGATGCTGGAAGAAGCCCTGATCTTCGAACTGGCCGCGCCGGGGACGACCGGGGTCGATATCGATGAAGCTGGCACCGCACCCATGCCCGGGCTGGCCCGCTTCCTGCGCCAGGATCCGCTGGCGCTGCCGGGGCTGAGCGAACCGGAAACGGTGCGCCATTACACCCGGCTCAGCCGCCAGAACTACGCGATCGACCTGGGGCCGTTTCCGCTCGGCTCGTGCACGATGAAGCACAACCCGCGGCTCAACGAAAAGGTCGCGCGGCTACCGGGCTTTGCCGACGTTCACCCGCTTGCCCCGCAGCAGAGCGTGCGCGGCGCGCTGGAGGTTATCAATCAACTGGCGTTCTGGCTGATCGAGCTGACCGGAATGCATGGCGTGGCGATGAGCCCCAAGGCCGGGGCCCACGGCGAACTGTGCGGGGTGCTGTGCATCAAGGCGGCGCTTGAGGCCCGGGGCGAGGACCGCAAGGTGATCCTGGTGCCCGAAAGCGCGCACGGCACCAATCCCGCAACGGCCGCCTTTGCCGGGTTCGCGATCGAGAATATCCCCGCGACGGCGGAAGGCCGGGTCGATCTGGCGGCGCTAGAGGCTCGGCTCGGACCCGATGTTGCGGGCGTGATGATCACCAACCCCAACACTTGCGGACTGTTCGAACGCGACATGAAGCGGATCGCCGATGCGGTCCACGCGGCGGGCGGCTATGTCTATTGCGACGGCGCGAACTTCAACGCGATCGTCGGCAAGGTCCGCCCGGGCGATCTGGGCATCGATGCGATGCACATCAACCTGCACAAGACCTTCTCCACCCCGCACGGCGGCGGTGGGCCCGGATCGGGGCCGGTGGTGCTGTCCGCGGCGCTCAGTCCGTTCGGTCCGCTGCCCTACACCGTGCGCGAGGCTGATGGCACCGTGCGGCTGGTCGAGGAAGAGGACGCCGCCAGCGGGCACCCGCAAGGGTTCGGGCGGATGGCCGCGTTTCACGGCCAGATGGGTATGTTCACCCGCGCCCTGGCCTATATCCTCAGCCACGGGGCCGATGGCCTCAAGCAGGTGGCCGAGGATGCGGTGCTTAACGCCAACTACGTCCTGCGCAGCCTGGACGGCGATCTTGATGCGCCGTTCGGGGCAAGCGGTCCGTGCATGCACGAGGCGCTGTTCAGCGATGCCGGGCTGGCCGACGGGTTCTCCACGCTCGACGTGGCCAAGGGCCTGATCGACGAAGGGTTCCACCCGATGACGGTCTATTTCCCGCTGGTGGTCCACGGCGCAATGCTGGTCGAACCGACCGAGACCGAGAGCAAGGCCGGGCTCGATCGCTTCATCGCCTCGCTGCGCAGCCTTGCAAGCCGTGCCAAGGCAGGCGATGAGAGCCTCAAGAGCGCACCCCACTTCGCGCCGCGCCGTCGGCTCGATGAAACCCAGGCCGCCCGCAAGCCGGTGCTGGTGTGGAAGGGGGATCGCGCGGACTGAGCAGGGGAAGCAGCGATGGACAAATCAGCGATAAGCGCGGTGCTGCCGTTTCTGGTCATCGCCGTGGTCTTTGCCCTGCGCTTCCGCAACATCAGCAAACCGCTGCGGCTCAAGCCGGGCCAGCTGTGGATCATGCCGCTGATCCTGTTCGCGATGGTCTGCTTCGTGATCGCGGCGATGCCTCCGTCCGCCTACGGTTGGCTGGCGATGGCCGGAGGCGTCATGGTTGGCGCGCTGATCGGGTGGAAGCGTGGGCACCTGATGCATCTGGATCGCGACCCGCAAAGCGGTGACCTGCAAATGCGCCAGTCACCCGCCGCGTTGCTGCTCATCCTGGGGGTGATTGCGGCCAAGCGGCTGGTGTCCTTTGAAACCGGGCTCGATCCGTCGGGCGGACCGGGTGCGGGCGGCGCGCTGCCCGCAGGCGCGCTGATTCTTACCGATGCGATGCTCGGGCTTGCCCTGGGCATGGTGGTAGCGATGCGCTGGACGCTGTGGCTGCGTGCCAAGGCGGTGCCGCCGCATCCGACAAGAGAAAGTTGAGACCATGTGGAGCGCGCTGTTCTCTTTTACCAACCTGCTGGCCATGGTCGCCTGGATCGTGCTGGCGTTTCTGCCGCGCACGCCGCTTGCCCGGGCTGCGGTGCTGTATCTGGGCGTGGCGCTGCTGTGCCTGACCTATGCGGTGTGCTTTGCCCTGTATGCAACAGGAGCGGTCGATCCCGGGGTTCAGCCAGGCGCTGGTCCGGCCGGGTTCGGTTCGATCGAAGGCGTGCGCGGGCTGTTCATGCGCGATGCGGGGGTGGTGATCGGCTGGACCCATTACCTGGCGTTCGATCTGTTCACCGGGCTGTGGATCAGCCGGGACGCCGATGCCAAGGGCTTTTCGCGGCTGGTGCAGCTGCCGTTCCTGTTCTTCACCTTCCTGCTTGGCCCGATTGGCCTTCTGGCATGGCTCATCGTTCGCGAGCGGCGGGCGCGGGAAACTGGTCGAGGCTGAACGAGGAAAATCGGACCCGCCTTGCAGGCGGGCCGATAGGTCAATCAAGCACGACGCTATGCTGCGGCGTTACTTTATCGCGCGATCGCCTGCCTCGCCCACCGACTGGATGTCGCGGCCCAGGCCCTTGACCGTATTGCACGCCGACGCGCTCATTGCGAGGCCGCCAGCTGCGAGTAGCAATAGTATTTTGCGAACCAAAGGACTCTCCATTGATGAAAGTCGGGAACACGATGAATTGTCTTAACCCTCGATACAACCCACTGGCTCCCTGATCACCGCTCATTCGGCGCTATTCACCGCAGTTGCCGTCAAATTCCGGTGATGAAGCCGTTCGCGCCAGGCGATTACCGCGCCAGCGGCTATGATTGCGGGTGCACCAAGCCAGGTTGAAGATGGCGGCAATTCGTTCCAGATCAGCCAGCCGTAGAGCGTTGCCCAGACCAGCGAGGAATAGTCCATCACGATCACGCTGGCGACCTGGCCGTAACGAAGCGCGGCGGTCAGCAGAAGTTGCCCGACCAGCCCCAGCACCCCGCCGCCGATCAGCAGAAACCACTGCCACGGAGTATGGGCAGCGGCGTAGAAAGGCAGGCCGAGCGCGAGGACGGGCGCCGAAAAGGCTGCGAACCAGAAGACGATCGACAGCGGTTCCTCGGTGCGCCCCAGATCGCGCACCTGGATCGAGATCAGCGCGACCATGAACCCGGCGCCAAGGCCCACCGCTGCTCCCAGCAGTGGAATTGCGGAATGGCCTGGCTGGGTGATGATAATCACCCCGGCAAAGCCCAGCGCTACCGCCAGCCAACGAACCGGGCCGACCCTTTCCCGTAGCAGCAGGACGGACAGGATCACCGCAAAGATCGGGGTGGTGAAGCCAAAGGTGGTCGCAACCGCCAGCGGCAGCAGCAGCGGCGCGCCGAAGGTGAAGAACATCCCGACCATGCCCATCATCGCCCGGCGGGCGTGGACCGGAAGGCGCTTGCTCTTGAGCCGATCGATCTGGCCCCGCCACGCCAGCCAGCCCAGGATCAGCACGGCTGAGGGAACCTGCCGCCAGAACAGGATTTCCGGGAAAGCCACGCCCGACTGCGCCGTCACCTTTACCACCATCACCAGGCTGGACAGCATGAAAGCCGCGAGGAGGCGCAGGCCAAGCGCATAAAGGGGCTTCTGGACAGGTTCCACTGCTTCGCTCTAACGGCGGCTGGTGGACTGGCAAGCAACGATCGCCGACTGGCTCGACAGGGAATGGGTGCGCGCCGCGGTGCCTGCCGCAGGCTGCCTTGCGCTTGCGCTCATCGCCTGGCTGGGCGATCGACGCCGGATGCGGCGCAGCGATCCCGATGCGGTTGGCTGGGTGCCGTGGCGCGGGATCGGGTTCTGGGCGAGCTTCGCCGCGCTGCTTTTGACGGCGTTTGCCTTGCAGCGCTTGATGCGGGGCTAGACGCTGGCCTCCTCGCGCAGCTTGTAGGCAACCCCTAGAGCAAGGATTGCGCCAATCACGCTGGCCCAGCGCGGGATGACGTGGCCATCGATGACGATGTCGAAACCCGTGGCCAGGCGCAGGACGTGGGCCAGACCAGCCAGCACCAGAATCGCAAAGGCAAGCGTGGTGAACGGTTTCATTGGGCAGCTCCTCTCACCGGGAAATCCCGGAGCAGAGGATAGGCCGCCGCGCGGCTTGGCGCAAACAGGCTAGAGGCAGGCTTCCAGATAGGCCTGGTCGAACCCGAACTGGCGCGCCTTTTCAAGCGTGTAGGGGCGCAGGCCGGACGAGCGGAACTCGCCGATGATCTTGCCGTCGTCGGTTTCGTCGAGGTATTCGAATTTGAACAGCGACTGGGTGACGATCACGTCGCCTTCCATCCCGATCACCTCGGTGATTTCGGTGGTGCGGCGCGAACCGTCGCGCAGGCGCTTGACCTGGACGATCAGGTCGACCGATTCGGCGATCTGGCGCGAAATGGCTTCCTTCGGAATCTTGATGTCGCCCATCAGGATCATGTTTTCCATACGGCCCAGGCATTCGCGCGGGTTGTTGGCGTGCAACGTGCACATCGATCCATCGTGGCCGGTGTTCATCGCTGCGAGCAGGTCAAAGCACTCCGCGCCGCGAATTTCGCCCAGGATGATCCGGTCAGGACGCATACGCAGGGCGTTCTTGACCAGGTCGCCGATGGTGATCGCGCCCTGGCCTTCGAGGTTCGGCGGACGGGTTTCGAGCGGCAGCCAGTGCGGCTGCTGCAGGCGAAGTTCGGCCGCGTCTTCGATTGTGAGCACGCGCTCGCCCGGGTCGATCATCTTCGACATGGCGTTGAGCATCGTGGTTTTGCCCGAACCGGTGCCGCCCGAGATAACGATGTTCATGCGGCAAGCGCCAGCGATTTTCAGCGCGGTCGCCATCTTCTCGTTCATTGAACCGAAGTCCTTGAGCATGTCGATGGTAATCGGCTTCTCGGAGAACTTACGAATCGAGATCGCAGTGCCGCGCAGTGACAGCGGCGGCACGATGACGTTGACGCGGCTGCCGTCCTTGAGGCGAGCGTCAGCCAGCGGCGTGGTCTGGTCAACACGGCGGCCAACCTGATTGACGATGCGCTGGGCGATCTGGAACAGGTGCTGTT
>JBJTMC010000071.1:0-13214 GCA_046063325.1 Novosphingobium sp. | reverse complement strand
ACCAGGGTCAGCAGTTCCATGAATTCGTCGAGCGTGCCGAAGCCGCCGGGGAACACCGCCACCGCCTTGGCGCGGAGCAGGAAGTGCATCTTGCGCAGCGCGAAGTAGTGGAACTGGAAGGCCAGCCGCGGGGTGACATAGGGGTTGGGCGCTTGTTCATGCGGCAGGACGATGTTGAGCCCGATCGTCTCGGCTCCGGCCTCTACCGCGCCGCGGTTGGCCGCTTCCATGATCGAGGGGCCACCGCCCGAGCAGACCACGAACTGGCGCATCCCCTGTTCGACGATCGCGCAGGTTGACGCGATGTGGGCCAGCTTGCGCGCTTCCTCGTAGTACTTTGAGTTGGCCGCCAGCCGTTCGGCCACTGCCTTGCGCTCGGGCGGGGCATCGGCGACCAGTTTTTCGGCCATTTCCGGCGAAGGGATCCGCGCCGAGCCATAGCAGACCAGGGTCGAGCCGATCTTGGCCTCGTCCAGCAGCATCTCGCACTTGAGCAGTTCCAGCTGGAAACGAACCGGCCGCAATTCCTCGCGCAGCAGGAAATCGATGTCGCGGAACGCCAGCTTGTAGGCCGGGCTGCGGGTCTGCGGGGTAGAGTGTTCGTGGGATTCGACGAAACCGGCTTCCTGCTCGGCCTTGTAGAACCTGCGGTGGTGAAGCCGCTTTTCCTTTTCTTCTTCAGTCATTGCGCCCTTTTCGGGCTTTGCGGGCGCTCTGTCAAAGCCTGAACAGCGCCGGGCCGCAAAGCCTCCAGCAGCAGGCTGAACGCGGGCGATGGCAGCCGCCGGCTGGGATAGTAGAGGTAGTATCCGTCGAACGGATCGCACCAGTCTTCCAGCACCCGCACCAGTTCCCCGCGCGCAATCAGGGGTTCGACCCGGTCTTCGATCAGATGAATCAGCCCGTGCCCGGCCAGCGCGGCGGCGACCAGCAGGTCCCCGTCGTTCAGAACCAGCTGGCCCTGGGTCCGCACGTTCAGCTCGCGCCCGTCCTTCTCATACTCCCAGGTGTAGATCGTGCCGCTGGCCATACGCAGGTTGATGCAGGCATGATCCGCCAGCTGCTGCGGCGATGTGGGAATGCCCCGCCGCGCCAGATAGTCCGGCGAACCGGCCGTCGCCATCCGCAGCCGGGGGCCGATCCGCATCGCAATCATGTCCTGTTCCAGCCGCTCCCCCAGGCGAACCCCCGCATCGAAGCCCCCGGCGACGATATCGGTCAGTGCGGATTCGACGTTCAATTCCACGTTGATCGCGGGATAGCTGGCGACCAGGCGATCGATGGCGGGCCACAGGATCGTGTGCGCGGCGTGGCCCGAGGTGGTGATCCGGATCGTTCCGGCGGGCCGTTCGCTCAGTTCGGTCAGCATGGTGATCGTCGCATCGATCTCGCCCAAAGCCGGGCGCAGGCTGTCGAGCAGGCGCTGCCCGGCCTCGGTCGGCGCGACGCTGCGGGTGGTCCGGGTCAGCAGCCGCAGGCCAAGCCGCGTTTCGAGCCGCCGCATCGCGTGGCTCAGCGCCGATTGGGAAAGCCCCAATTGGGCCGCAGCGCGCGTGAAGCTGCGTTGGTCCGCCACCACCAGGAACATCGCCAGACTTCCCAGATCATCGCGCCGCATCGTGGGGAAAGCCTCTCCGCTATTGATGACACAAATTCATAGAGCCAATCGATTTACCCTGTCTAGTCGCAAGATGCCGCGCGGGGTAAATCTGTTCCTGCCCCGGGGACCAGCGCGCCCGCTTTCCCGATCCGGTCCGCGCCGAAGCGCGGCCCCGCTGGCACAGCAAAGGACCTGCAATGACCGCATCCACGCCCGAAATCACTCTCAACAACGGCGTAACGATGCCGCTGATCGGCTTCGGGGTTTTCCAGGTCCCCGACCCGGCCGAATGCGAACGCAGCGTGCGCGAGGCGATCGAGGTTGGATACCGACTGATCGACACTGCCGCATCCTATGGCAACGAGGCGGCGGTCGGCGCGGGGATCGCCGCAAGCGGAATTGCCCGGGCGGACATTTTCGTCACCACCAAGCTGTGGGTCGAGGATGCCAGCTATGACGGGGCCAAGGCCGCTGTGGAACGTTCGCTGGGCAAGCTTGGGCTCGACTATCTGGACCTCTACCTGATCCACCAGCCCTATGGCGACGTCTATGGGGCGTGGCGGGCGATGGAGGAACTGCACCAGGCGGGGCGGATCCGCGCGATCGGGATCAGCAACTTCTATCCCGACCGGATGATCGATTTTGCCCTGCACAACGCGATCACCCCGGCGGTCAACCAGATCGAGATCCACCCCTTCCACCAACAGACCGAAGCGCAGGCGCTGCTGCAGGAATATGGCATCCAGACCCAGTCCTGGGGCCCCTTTGCCGAGGGCCGCAACGGCCTGTTCGAGAACGAGACCCTGGCCGCGATCGGACGCAAGCATGGCAAGAGCATTGCCCAGGTCGTGCTGCGCTGGCTGATCCAGCGCGAAATCGTGGTCATTCCCAAGACGGTTCGGCGGGAGCGGATGGCAGAGAATATCGCGGTGTTCGATTTCGAACTCGACGCGGGCGACCTCACTGCCATCGCAGGGCTCGACCAGAAGGCCAGCAGCTTCTTCGATCACCGCGATCCGGCGATGGTCAAGTGGATGTGCACCCGCAAGCTGGAAAGGTAGCGGCCATGGCAGACCGGCCTCAAACCGGAATCGGGCGGCGCGGCGTGCTTGCCGCCGCCGGGGCTCTGGCCCTTTCGCCAGCCTTCGCCAGTGACGCCGCAGGGGCAGAGCGGCGGCGGGGCAAAGCAAGCGGGCCCGCCAAGGCGCCCGGACGCCGCAAGCTGGGCCAGCTGGAGGTGTCGAGCATCGGCCTTGGGGTCCAGAACAACAGCCGCAAGTACACCACCGAAACCCCGTACCGGCCCGAGCAGATCGCCATGATCCGCACGGCATTCGATCACGGTGTCACCTTCTTCGATACGGCCGAAGCCTATGGCCCGCACGAATGCGAACGGATCCTGGGCGAAGCGATCGCGCCGTTCCGCGACCAGGTGGTCATCACCTCCAAGTTCGGCTGGAACATCGACCAGGAAACCGGGGTGCGCAGCCCGGGGCTCAACAGCCGCCCCGATCATATCAAGGTGGTGATCGACAACATGCTGCGGCGGCTGCGCACCGATCGGATCGACCTGCTCTATCAGCACCGGGTCGATCCCGCGGTGCCGATCGAGGATGTCGCAGGCGCGGTCGAAGACCTGATGCGGCAGGGCAAGGTCCGGCACTGGGGCCTGAGCGAGATGGGGCTGGGCACCCTGCGCCGCGCCCATGCGGCGCTGCCGGTAACCGCGGTGCAAAGCGAATATTCGATGCTGTGGCGCGGTCCCGAACCAGAAGTCTTGCCGCTGTGCGAGGAACTGGGCATCGGATTTGTGCCGTGGAGCCCGCTTGGCGTGCAGTTCCTGACCGGCTGGATCGACGCCGGAACCCGGTTTGCGCAGGGCGATATCCGCGGGATCGAAGGCCGCTTCGCGCCGGACAACATGGCCCGGAATCTGCGGCTGGTGGATCTGGTCAGGCAATGGGCCGCGCGCAAGCAGGCCGCACCGGGTCAGATCGCGCTGGCCTGGCTGCTGGCGCAAAAGCCCTGGATCGTCCCCATCCCCGGCACGACCAACGCCGCCCATGCGATCCAGAACGCAGGCGCCGCCGCAGTGCGGTTCACCGCCGCCGAGCTGGCCGAACTGAACGCCGCGGTCCGGGCCATCGAAGTGGTCGGTCAGCGCCTGCCCGATGCGGTTCTGGCCTATTCGGGCGTGGAAGCGCCGCCCAAGCGCTGAAGGGAAGCTGCCATGTTCCGGCCCGCCCCATTTCTCATCCTGCTCGCCGCCCTGACCGGCTGCGCGCAAACACCAGGAATTTCCGCTGTGACAGAGAGCCCGGCCCCGGCCCGGTCCGAACAGGACCGCGCCGCCATTGCCCAGGAATTGATCGCCCTTTCGCGCCAGAAGTGGCTGTGGATGGCAAGCCGCGACACGGCCCGGCTCGAAGCGCTGTTTCATCCCGCGGCCCGGTTCGTCCACATGGGCGCGACCATGGACCGGACCATGGAGCTGGAGGTGATCCGCAGCGGCCGGATCGAGTACAAACGAGCGGATATTGGCGAATTATCGGCCGAAGTGCTGGGCGACACCGCGATCGTCTACAGCCGCCTGCGGTTGCTCGCCGTGGTCGGAGGCAACGAGGTGACCAACCCCTTCAGCGTCACCGAAACCTATGTCCGGCGCGGCGGCCAGTGGCAGCTTGCCGCAATGGCCTTTACCCGTCTGCTCGGAGAGTGATGGCGATGAAACCCCTGCTCGCCCTGTCCGCGCTGGTCCTGGCGGCATCCCCGGCAGCGACCCAGGCCCCCGCGCCTGCGCCGCCGAGTGTTTATGGCGCGCCAATCGCACTCGGCGACGCACAGAAACTGATCGAACGCGGGATCCGGCTGGCCGCGGCCCGCAACCTGAAGCTGGCCTTTGCCGTGGTCGAACCCTCGGGCGAACTGGTGGCCTTCGCCCGGATGGACGGGGTTCCCTATGCCTCGATCCGGATCGCCCAGCAAAAGGCCCGCTCGGCGGCGCGGCTGCGGATTCCGACTGCGGAATTGGAACAACGCGTGCTGGCCGGACGCACCGTGCTGCTTTCGTCCGATGAAGTGATTGCCGTGGCCGGCGGCGTTCCGATCAGCGCGAACGGCCAGGTGATCGGCGCCCTGGGCGTTTCGGGCGCAAGCGCGGCAGAGGACGCGGCCGTGGCCACGGCCGTGATCGACGGCCAATAGAAACCCATCAGCTTTATTTCGCCGACGATCGCAATTCATCCAGCACCGCCCTGAACGCGGGCGAATGGTTCCGCCGTTCCGGATAGTAGATATGAAGCCCGGCGAACGGTGGGCACCAGTCTTCCAGAACCTTGACCAGCCTTCCGGCCGCGATTTCGGCCCGGATTTGATCCGTTTCGATCATGCAGGCCAGTCCGTGACCAGCCACCGCGGCCCGAATCGCGATATCGGTATCGTTGGCAATCATCGGGCCTTCCACCCGCACGCTCAGCGCCCGCCCACCCTTCTCGAACTCCCAGGCATAAAGGTTGCCGCGCGTGGCCATGCGCAGGTTGATGCAGCGGTGCCGGGTCAGCTCCCTGGGATTTCGCGGCGCGGGGTGTGCGGCAAGATAGCCGGGCGATCCGACAACCGCCATGCGCAAGTCGGGACCGATCCTGAGCGCGATCATGTCTCTTTCCACGCTTTCCCCCAGCCGCACCCCCGCATCGAACCGGTCGGTCACAATGTTGGTAAGCGCGCCGTCGATCGACAGTTCCACCTCGATATCGGGAAACCGGGCCAGCACCCGATCGATCGCGGGCCACAGGACGGTCTCTGCAGCAAGACGACTGGTGGTGATGCGGACCAGGCCAGCCGGACGGTCGCGGTAATGCTGCAACAGCGCAAGGCGTTCCTGAATCGCGCCGAACGCCTGCCCAAGGGTGGCAAGCAGCTGCTCGCCCGCATCGGTCGGCGCGACCGACCGGGTGGTGCGGGACAGCAGGCGCACGCCCAGCCGCGCTTCGAGCCTGCGAACCGATTGGCTGAGCGAAGACTGCGAGGTGCCGACCCGGGCCGCCGCGCGGGTGAAGCTGCGTTCATCGCCCACCGCAAGAAATGCCGCAAGCTCGCCCAGTTCGTCCCGTTTCATTTATAATTTCGCATAATCAATCCTTGCCGCATTATCAATCTAATCATCCGGCCCACCGGGGTCTAGACCGTTCCGCAAGCGAGCCGACGGCGTGCGCGGGAAATGCAGGAACGCGACCATGTTTCAGGAAGTTGTCGTGATCATCGGAGCTGGCGGAATCGGCCAGGCAATCGCCCGGCGGCAAGGCATCGGACGCACCGTGCTTCTGGCCGATCGCAATCCCGCCGTTCTGGCCGAAGCCGCGACAACCCTGCGGCAGGCCGGCTATGCGGTGGAAACTGCGGACGTCGATATCGCAGTCCGCGCGTCGGTCGCGGATTTGGCAAAGCTCGCCGCCGGATTGGGCCGGGTAACCCAGCTGGTCAACACGGCTGGCGTTTCGCCCAACATGGCGCCTCCCGCCGTTGTTCTGAGCGTTGACCTTTATGGAACAGCGCTGGTTTTCGAGCTGTTTGAAGAGGTGATTGCACCGGGCGGGGCGGGACTGGTCATTTCGAGCATGGCGGGCCACATGATCCCGCAGCTGCCCGCCGAACAGGAGCAGGCGCTGGCCTTCACCCCTGCAGAGGAATTGCTGGCCCTTCCTTTCCTGGATGCCACTGCGGTGCCGGATTCGATGGTTGCCTATTGCCTGGCCAAACGCGCAAACGCCCTGCGGGTTCGGGCTGCCGCGCTCAGCTGGGGATCCAGGGGAGCCCGGGTCAACGCAATCAGTCCAGGAATCGTGGTGACGCCGCTTGCGCTGCACGAACTCAACTCGCCGATCGGCGATGGATACCGCGCGATGGTCGAGGCCTGCCCGGCCAGGCGCATGGCCCCGCCCGACGAGATTGCCGTCGCCGCCGCGTACCTGCTGGGGCCGGATGCGGGATTTGTAACCGGCACCGACCTGCTGATCGATGGCGGCGTGATCGCCGCGATGTTTGGCGGCAGGCTTGGAATGCCGGGCTGAACCGAAAAGGAGATTAGACATGGAAACACGCACGCTGGGCCAGGGCCTGGAAGTATCCGCCATCGGGTTTGGCTGCATGGGGCTGTCGTTTGGCTACAACAAGACCAGTCCGATCGACCACGCCGGTGCGGTCAGCCTGCTGCACCGCGCGGTTGAGCTGGGCGTCACCTTTTTCGACACCGCCGAAGTCTATGGGCCGTGGTCGAACGAGCTGCTGCTGGGCGAGGCGCTGGCGCCGTTCAAGGGACAACTGGTGATCGCAACCAAGTTCGGGTTCGAAATCGATCCCGAAGCCAGCCTGCCGATAAAGGGCCTTAACAGCAGGCCCGAACGGATCCGCCAGGTTGCCGAGGAATCCTGCCGCCGCCTGGGCGTCGAAACGCTTGACCTGTTCTACCAGCACCGGGTCGATCCGGCCGTTCCGATCGAGGACGTCGCGGGCACGGTCGGCGATCTGATCCGCGAAGGCAAGGTCCGCCATTTCGGCCTGTCCGAAGCCGGGGCCGAGACGATCCGCCGGGCCCATGCGGTTTGCCCGGTCACCGCGCTGCAAAGCGAATATTCGCTGTGGACGCGCGATGTCGAAGTGGAGATTCTGCCCACCCTGGAACAACTGGGGATCGGTTTCGTGCCGTTCAGCCCGCTGGGCAAGGGGTTCCTGACCGGCAAGGTCGAAGCCGGAAAACAGTTCGGCGAAGGCGATATCCGCGCGGACATCCCGCGCTTTCAGGGCGAGGCCTATGCCCACAACTTCGCCCTGGTTGAGCGGATCACCGCGATTGCCGCGCGCAAGGGGGCAACCCCCGGCCAGATCGCGCTGGCCTGGCTGCTGGCGCAAAAGCCGTGGATCGCCCCGATCCCGGGAACCAGCAAGGCTGCGCGGCTGGAGGAGAACCTTGGCGCGGCGAACCTTTCGCTCGAACCTGCGGACCTGGCTGAAATCGCCGAAATCCTTGCCGCGATCCCGATCGAAGGCGCACGCTACCCGGCCGCAGCCGCTGCCATGACTCAGCGTTGAGGGGTTCTACGCCCCAGGGATCCGGCTCCCGACCCGGGCAATCGCCTCGGGCCGGGGGCCAGCGCGGTCAATTGTGCAGCGATTCCACGAAGTCGAGCGTGGCCCGCCGCGGGTCTTCGATTCTACCGTCGCCGTCCGTTCCGATCACGAAGACGCCGGTATCGGTGGCGGTGGCGGCCGGCCAGATACTGCTCCGGGCCCGACCTTCGGGCCGTCCGTACTTGGCGAAGTTGACCCAGTAGCGGTGGGTCCGCGCAGCAACCGCGGCATCCTGTCCGGTATCAAGCTGGTCGGGCCGGAGCGCGGGAAGATCGAACACATAGGGCAGTTCGCTGGCGTGCGGCGCGCCGCCCATCGCCGCGCCCATCTTCACGCCGTTGTGGGCGAAGCGGTAAAGCCAGACCGGCTGGCCTTTCGCCGCCAGCCCCCGCGCCACCGCCCGGGCCGGTTCGATGAACATCTGGTCCGCACTGGTTGCCGTTGCCAGCGCCAGCCCGGGCCGCGTTCCATCGGGATCGTAGAGCCGCCGCGCCTCGGCCTCGTTTGGTCCGAATGCGGCAAAGACCTTGTCCTTGTCGGTCACGAACGGAAACCCGTCGGCCGAATTGGCGCCGACGATAACCGGCACCCGCGCGTATTTGCCCGCCGCAATCATATCGACAGAGGGTCCAAGGATCGTCTTGCCATCGACCATCGGCCCCGAATAGCCGGCCTGCCCCATGGTCATCATCGACAGGTCACCGGTTACCGCGCTTTCCGGCAAGGCGCGCAGTTGCTGGGCCGAAGCGCCGGGGGCAAGCGCGTTTCCGATCGCTGCCGCCTTGGCCATGTCGGGCATCGGCAGGGTGCGATCGCGCCCACCGCCGCTTTCGATGATCGCCTGGGCGAACAGGCCGCGGGCCAGGGGCGATTGCAGCAGCATGTGCATGCTCATGCCGCCGGCGCTTTCGCCGAATACGGTCACCCGCGCCGGATCACCGCCGAACCGGGCGATATTGGCCTGGACCCATTTGAGCGCGGCGATCTGATCAAGAAACCCGAAGTTGCCGCCCCCGCCCTCGGCCGCAAGGCCCGGATGGGCGAAGAACCCGAACCGTCCCAGCCGGTAGTTGATGCTGACCAGTACCACCCCGTCGCGGGCGAAGTTCTGGCCGGAATAGACCGCCGGGGAGCTTCCGCCGTTGACGAAGCCGCCGCCGTGGATCCAGACCATCACCGCCAGCTTGGCACCCGGTTTGGCCCCCGCCGGCTTCCAGACGTTCACGAACAGGCAGTCTTCCGACGGCCTGGTCCGGATCGGCGCCGAATCCGGCGGGAACGGCGCCTGCGCGCAGTCTGCCCCATAATCCGACGCATCGCGGACCTTGGCCCAGGAGTGGGCCGGTTGCGGTGCCCGCCAACGGTTGGCGCCGACCGGGGCCGCGGCATAGGGGATGCCCTTGAAGGCGGTAACCCCGCCGGCCGTTACCCCGCGAACGGGCCCGGCCTGGGTCTGGACCGTCTGGGCCAGCGCTGGGGGTGCAAACAGCATGGCGAAACAGACCATCAATGCGGCGAGGATACGGCGGTTCATGATCAATCCTTCCAGTTGCGTCCAGCGATTCGCACGGTCACCGGTGCACCAAGATGTTCAGCGTCTTCACCCAGTGCAAAGGCATAATTTCCGCCCGGGATCGACCAGCCGCCGTTCTTCCAGTCGGCCAGGAGGCGCGGATCGATCGCGAGATGCACGGCCTGCGCCGCACCCGGAGCAAGATCGACCCTGGCAAAGCCGACCAGCCTGCGGCTGGCCTGCCCACCGCGCGAAACCAGATAGACCTGGCCAACATCGGCGCCCGGACGGCTGCCGGTGTTGCGGATCGCAAAGCTGGCACTGAGCCCTGACGTGACCTTGAGGTCCGAGGCGGCGAAGGTGGTGTAGCTGAGGCCGAACCCGAACGGGAACAGCGGCTTCAGCCCCTTGCGGGCAAACCAGCGGTAACCGACGTCCGACCCTTCGATGTCGTAGTTGGCGCTCAGCCCTTCCCCGCCTTTGGGAATCCCGCCAAAATCGGGTTCGAGATCGGCATAGCCATCGACAACCGGACGCGGCAACTGACCGACGCTGGCCGGGAAGGTGATCGGCAGATGCCCCGACGGGTTGGTATCGCCGAACAGCACCGAAGCGATCGCCTCGCCGCCGCGCGCGCCGGGATACCAGGCTTCCAGCACCGCACCGGCGCCTGCCAGCCACGGCATGTCGACCGGATTGCCGGTTTCGAGCACGACGATCGTGTTGGGATTGGCCGCGGTGACCGCGCGGATCAGTTCATCCTGGCCGTGGGGCAACGAAAGGTCGGCCTGATCCTCGCCCTCGGTTGACCATTTGGTCGCAAAGACGATCGCCACTTCGCTTTTGCGGGCCTGGGCCACGGCATCGGCGATGGTATTGCCGTCGCGGTAGGTAACCTCCGCCCCGGGCGCGAGGGCCTTGATCGCCTTCAGCGGCGCGGAGCGGTGATAGGCCTGGACCATGAACCCGGCAAAGGGCCCCTCGCCGCCCAGCGGGATGGTGACCGCGGGGCCGCCTTCGCCCTGGACCTGGCTAGAGCCGCCGCCCGAGATCACGCCGGAATTGGCATAGCCGCCGATCACCGCGATCCGCTTGGCGTTCTTGGCCAAAGGCAGCAGGTTGCGATCATTCTTCAAGAGGACGATTCCCTGGCTGGCGGTGTCGAGCGCGGCCTTGCCGTTGGCGGCAAAGTCGATCGCCCCGCCCGGCGAAACCGGATCCTTGTCGAGCCCGGTGGAATAGATCGCCCACAGCACCCGGCGATTCATGTCGTCAAGGCGCAGCGCCAGGCGCGGATCCTTCGCCGCCGCTTCGCCCAGCTGAGGGCCGAGGAACATCTGCTTGTCCAGTTCGGCTGCCGATTGCTGGTCCAGCCCGTTCGCCGCGGCATCGGCCGAGGACACCGCCCCCCAGTCCGACATGACGAAGCCCTTGTAGCCCCAATCGCGCTTGAGCACCTGGTTGAGCAGATAATCGCTTTCGCAGGACTTGGCCCCGTTGACCTTGTTGTAGGCGCACATGACCGCGCCCGGCTGGCCGATCTCCATCCCGATCTGGAAGGCCAGCAGATCGCTTTCGCGCGCGGCGGCATCGCTGATCCGGATGTCGACGAAATTGCGCCCGGTCTCCTGTCCGTTGAGCGCAAAATGCTTGATCGTGGAAATGATGTGGTTCGACTGGATGCCGATGATGGCGTTGCCGACCAGCGTGCCGGTCAGCAGCGGATCTTCGGAAAGGTATTCAAAGGTGCGGCCGTTGCGTGGGTCGCGGGTCAGGTTGGCGCCGCCCGCCAGCAGCACGTTGAAGCCCTTGGCCCGGGCTTCCGATCCGATCATCGCGCCGCCGCGGCGAACCATGTCCGGGTTCCACGTCGCCGCCTGGGCCAGCCCGGAAGGCAGCGCGGTCGCGCCGTCCCTGCGCACGCCCATCACATAGGACACGCCCAGGCTGGCGTCGGTCTCTTTCAGCGCGGGCACGCCCAGGCGGGCAATGCCCGGCACGTATCCGGCGCCGGGAACCGCATCGGCTGGCGGCGGCGGCGCGCCCGGGAACAGCGGCAGCGGCATGATCCCGTGGGTCAGTACGGTTTTTTCGGCAGCGGTCATCGCCTTGACCGTTTCGCCCGCGCGGAGCCAGGCATCGGCCCCGTCGCGCCGCCCTGCCGCTGCTCCAACCGAAACCAGGACCGTGGTCGCGGCCAATGCGGTGATGATCTTGCTGCCGAATTTCATTCTCGTCTCCTCGCGGCCTGTCGCGCCGCCCAGTCCGGGCATTGAAAGGCCAGTCGTTGAAAGGGCGGACACCGCATGCAGTGCCCGCCCCTTGTGTTCATTCGCGTCAGTTGGTCCGGGCCAGCATCAGAACTTCACCCCGGCGCGCACCCCGAAGGTGCGCGGATCGCCCGGAGTAACGTTGTCCGACGTGGCGGCGCGGATCTCGATGAAGTTCTCGATGTTCTTGACGAAGCCCTGGATATACCACTGCTTGCCCGGCGCGTTGTAGGTGATGCTGGCCGAGCTGCTGCTGTGCGCCGGGGTGAAATACTGCACCGGCGCGGCCCCGAACTGGGTGATCGAATACTTTCCGGTCAGCCGGGTGCCCGCGTTGAGCAGGACCTGGCCTTCGCCGACCGGGATGGTCCAGGTGTAGTTGGCATAGGCCACTTCATGCGGCGAACGGTCAAGGGTCCGGTCCTTCCAGTCCGGCGTACCGACCGTGCAGGCATCGAGCGGATTGGCCGTGCCGGTGCCGCCCGGGCAGAAGTGCTGATACTTCGCATCGGTGATGTTCACCCCGACTTCGAAATGGTGGTTCGGAGCCGGATCGATCTGGGCTGCGAATTCGATGCCCATGACCCGCGACTTGCCGGCGTTGGTAGTAACCAGCGTCGGCGCGCCGTTGATGTTGAGCAGCGAGCTGAGCTGCATGTTCTTGTAGTCGTAATAGAACACGCTGGCATCAAGCCGCAGGCCCTGCGCAACCGGTCCGCGGAAGCCAAGCTCGTAAGCGGTCAGCGATTCGGGCTGGTAGTAGATCGCCTGCGGCAGGGTCGCTGCACAGCTTTCCCCGCGCGAGGTGACGTGCGTGGTTGCCCCGGTCGAGCAGCCATCGCCAAAGCCGCCCTGCTTGTAGCCGGTGGCGATGCTGCCGTAGAACAGGCCGCGACCGACATCGAGATCGAACCCGACCCGCCAGGTCACCTTGTCGGCCTTGACCTGGGCGTCGTTGGCATAGGTGCTGCCCCCGATCACGATCGGCGCGGTGATGTTGTTGGTCGCGACCGTATGGCCATAGCGGAACAGATCGTCATGGGTGAAGCGCACCCCGGCGGTCAGCCGGAAGCTGCTCGACACCGAATAGGTTCCCTGGGCGAAGGCCCCGAGGGTCTTCGACGTGGTTTCCTGCGGGAATCCGTAGAACTTGTTGTTCCCGATGATGAATCCGGGGAAATCCGGAATCCAGAAGCCGATCACCGAATGCTCGCGGAAATAGTAGCCGCCGGCCTGCAGCTTGAACGGGCCGGTGCCGTTGGTGGCAAACCGCAGTTCGTGCGACTGTTGCTGGTAATCGCCGTTGAAGAAGCCCGGATAGCTGCACATTTCCTCAGGATCCGCGCAGTCCGCCGTGAAATTGGCCATGCCCGGCGCCAGGAAGTTGTTGTAAACGAACAGCGTGGTCGGATCGGTGCTGTTGCGCCCCAGCGCGTTCGGCAGCAGCCCGCGGATGTCCAGGTTGGTATTCTCGTTGGCGTGGTATTCGCGGTAGGACCCCAGGTAGGTCACCGTGACCGCCCCCAGATCATAGTTGAATTCCCCGTCGACGCCCCAGGTCGAGTCGTCGACCAGGAACGGATCGCTGCGCCCGGATACCCCGCCGCCCCAGGTCGAACTGATCGGGATGGTCTTGAGATTGCGGGTCATCAGGGTCGTGACGTTCTTGGAAATCGGATTCCAGATCGCGTTGCCGTTGGCATCG
>JBJTMC010000070.1:0-12781 GCA_046063325.1 Novosphingobium sp. | reverse complement strand
GGGCTCGCTCCACGAACTGGTGTTGAAGTCGCTTGACGACGACCAGGCGCAGGAGATCGTCTCGATTCCGCTCGAAGGCAAAAGCTCGATCGCCGATCACATGGTGATCGCGTCGGGCCGCTCGACCCGCCAGGTCGCGGCCATGGCGCAGAAGCTGGCCGAGCGGATCAAGCACGGCGGCTTTGGCCACGCCCGGATCGAGGGCCTGCCCGCGGCCGACTGGGTCCTGATCGACGCCGGCGACGTGGTGGTTCACCTGTTCCGCCCCGAAGTGCGCACCTTCTACAATCTTGAGCGGATGTGGGCGTTCGGGGATTCGGGCAGCGCCTGACCCCGCCCGGTGCTGCTGCACATTATCGCCCGCGGCAAGATCGGCCGCTCGCCAGAGGCGGAGCTGACCGGGCGCTATGCCAAGCGGATCGCCTGGCCGCTGAAATTTACCGAACTGCCCGATACCGGCGGCATGATCCCCGCAGCCCAGAGCCCGGTTCGCGAAGTGCTGCTGGATGAACACGGCAGGACCATGAGTTCCGAGGATTTTGCCGCCCTCCTTGGCCGCTGGCGCGACGACGGGGTGCGCGAGGCGCGGTTCCTGATCGGGGCCGCGGACGGGCACGGAGCCGAAGCTCGCGAAAAGGCCGATCTGCTGCTCGGCTTTGGGGCCATGACCTGGCCGCACCTGCTGGTCCGGGCGATGCTGGCCGAACAATTGTGGCGCGCCACCAGCATTCTTGCTGGCCATCCCTATCACCGGTCGGGATAAGGGCGGCGATGACCAAGCGTCTGATCCTTGCCTGCCTGGGCGGCCTGGCCCTGCTTGCGGGGCTGGACATGGTTGCCGCGCAGAACTCGCAGTTCCAGACGATCGAAAACGCCGGGGATGCCCAGCGCGCTTTGGCTGAGGCCGAGGCCCAGGGCCGCGACGCCCGGACCCGGGCCGAAGCGCTTGAAACCCGCGCCGCCGGTGCCGTTGCCGCGGCGGACAAGACCGCACAGCAGGAAGCTGCGCTGGCCGCCCGGATCCAGGAGGCCGAAGCCCAGATTTCAGGGAACGAGGCCAAGATCCGGCTGATCGACCAGCAGCAGGCCCAGCTGCGTGTCGAACTGGGCCAGAAGCAGCGCCCGCTGGTTGAACTGACTGCCGCACTGCAGCGCCTGTCGCGCCGCCCGCCGATCCTCTCGTTGCTGCGTCCCGGCTCGCTGCAGCAGGCGGTGTATTTGCGTGCCGTGCTGGAAACGATGCTGCCCGAAGTCAGCAAGCGCACGGCCGGGCTGCGCGCTGCGATCGCACGGGGCAAGGCGCTCCAGGCCCAGGCCCAGCGCGCCAGCAGCGACCTGCGCGCCAGCCAGGCCGAGCTTGACCGCAGGCGCAAGGAATTGACCGCGGTCGAGGCGCGCCAACGGCTCGAATCCCGCAGCGCCACCGGCGAGGCCGACCGCGAGGCGCAGCGTGCGCTGGCGCTGTCCGAACAGGCCCGCGACCTGACCGGTTTGATCGGCGAGCTCGACAAGGCGGGCCGCCTGCGCGAACAGCTGGCGGCACTGCCCGGCCCGGTTTTGCGCCCGGCCCAGCCGCAATCCGCCGCGGTGGCAATTCCTCCCGAACCGGCATCGCCGGCAACCGGAGCGCCCGCGCAATATATCCTGCCGGTTGCCGGGCGGCTGGTCGCGGGGTTCGGCGAAAGCGGGCCGGGACGGATCCAGTCGAAGGGCCTGTCGCTGGCGGCGCGCGGTTCGGCGCAGGTTGTTGCACCCGGGGCGGGGCGGGTTGTCTTTGCCGGGCCGTACCAGGGTTACGGGACCATCGTTATCATCGAACACGGCGGCGGGTGGACCTCGCTGATCACGGGTCTGGCGATGCTGGACGTGCGGGTCGGGCGCGATGTCGTGGCCGGATCGCCGCTGGGCGTAGCGGGCCCGGGAAATCCTGTGGTTGCGCTGGAGCTGCGACAGGGCGGCCAGCCGGTCAATCCGCTCGATTACCTCAAGCGCTAGGATTCCCGTTCTGGCCCGCACCGCCGCCGGGCGGAAACGAAAAGCGCCATCTGGTGTTAACCTCTCCGCCGCGATAATAGGGGTGCAAATTCCCGAAAGGCTTCCTGCCCGATGAAGATTTCTTCCCTGCTCCGCGCCAGCGCGCTGGTTTCGGCTGTGGCGCTGATCCCCGCGACCACCGCCGGTCTTGCCGCGGTCGATGCCCGCGCCTCGTCCCAGTTTGAACGGCTCTCGATGGTCTACCAGCTGGTCAAGATGCGCTATGTCGAAAAGGTCGACGATCAGAAGCTTGAGGATGGCGCGATCGAAGGGATGCTGTCCTCGCTCGATCCGCATTCGTCGTATCTGTCGGGCGCATCGATGCAGCGGCTTAACACCATGATCGACGGCAACTATTCGGGCCTCGGCCTGTCGGTGGTGATGGACGACGGGGCGGTAAAGGTGGTTGCGCCGATGAAGGGCAGCCCGGCCGAAGCCGCCGGGGTCAAGGCCGGGGACTACATCACCCACCTCGACGGCAAGCTGATCTATGGCGGTGAACTGGACGATGCCGTGGCGCAGATGCGGGGCGAGGCCGGGACCAAGATCCGCCTGACGATTTTCCGTGCCGGGCGCGATGAGCCGTTCGACGTGACCGTGACCCGCGGAGTGATCAAGCTTGAGCCGGTGACCTGGGAACTCAAGGACGGGATCGGCGTCATTTCGGTCAACGAATTCAGCAACAACGTCGGCAACGATGTCGCCAAGGGGATCGAGGATCTCAAGAAGCAGGCGGGCGGCAAGTTGGCCGGGATCGTGCTCGACCTGCGACAGAACCCGGGCGGCGAACTGGAAGAGGCGGTGGCGCTGTCCGACGCCTTCCTGACCAAGGGCGATATCGTCTCGCAGCGCGGCCGCAACCCGCGCGAAGACGAATACTTCAAGGCCGAATCGATGATCCCGGGCGATCTGGCCAAGGGCATGCCGGTGATCGTGTTGATCGATGCCGGTTCGGCCTCGGCCTCGGAAATCGTCGCCGGGGCGCTGCAGGATCAGCACCGCGCAGTGATCATGGGTGAGCGCAGCTTTGGCAAGGGCTCGGTCCAGTCGCTGTTCTTCCTCGATTCCTCGCGGACCAGCGCGGTCAAGATCACGACGGCGCGATACTTTACGCCCTCGGGCCGCTCGGTGCAGGAAGGCGGGATCGTGCCGGATATCGCGGTGCCCCAGCTCTCCGATCCCGATGCCGCCCGCCGCTCCGAACTGTCGGTGCGCGAAAGCGACCTGCGCCGCCATTTGGTCAACGAGGTGTCGATCGACGACAAGAAACTGGAGGCCGATCGTCAGGCCGATCCGCGCTTCAAGATGACCCCGGATGAACTCAAAGCCAAGGGTATCAAGGACTTCCAGCTTTATTACGCGATCAACACGCTGCGCCGTACCTCGCCCGCGGTGCCGGCCCTGGCCAAGAAACGCTGATGGCTGCCTTGCCGGGTCAGGATGGCGGGCGTCTGGCCCGGATCATCGCGCTGGGCTTGCCGCTGGCGTTGCTGGGGGCGGTATATGTCGCGCAGTACGGCTATGGGCTTGAGCCGTGCGAAATGTGCTGGTGGCAACGCTATGCGCTGTTCGCCGCGCTGCCCTTTGCCGTGCTCGGCTGGCTGCGTCCATCGGCCCGCGTGCTGACCGCGCTGGCGCTGCTTGCGATCCTGGTCGGGGGGCTGATCGGGGCCTATCACGCGGGGGTCGAATACGGCTGGTGGCAAGGCCTGACCGCCTGCACCAGCGGCGTTTCGTTCGGCAGCGGCAGCGCGCTGGATGCAATCACCAATGCGCCGATGATCCCGTGCGACGTGGTCCAGTTCAAGTTCCTCGGCATCTCCTTTGCGGGCTGGAACTTCCTGGTTTCGGTCCCTGCGGCCTTGCTGGGTCTGGCCCTGCTGCGCCGGGGCGGGGACGCGGCATGAGCGCGCGCAGCGCCGAACGGATGGTGCGGGTCGATCAGGCCGGGGAATACGGCGCGACCCGGATCTATGCCGGCCAGCTTGCCGTGCTGGGTGAGCGTACTACGATTTCGGCCGAGATTCGCCACATGGCCGAACAGGAAGCGGACCATCTCAAGGCTTTCAATGCCCTGGCCGCGGCGCGCGGGGTGCGCCCCACTGCCTTGCAGCCGTTCTGGCATGTCGCCGGATTCGCGCTGGGCGCGGCGACCGCGCTGATCGGGCCCAAGGCGGCGATGGCTTGCACCGCGGCGGTCGAGGAAGAGATCGACCGACACTATACCCAGCAGCTCGATGAACTCGGCACGGGCGATCCCGAACTGTCCGGGCTGATCGCCGATTTCCGTGAGGATGAGCGTGCACACCGCGATGCCGCGCTGGCGGCAGGGGCGGAACAGGCTCCGGCCTATCCGCTGCTGTCCGGCGCGATCCGGCTGGGCTGCCGTATCGCGATCCGCCTGGCCGAACGGATTTGATTGCGGACAAACCGCGTCCCGCTTCATCTGTTATTCAGCGCGCAGCGCCCCTATATCGCCGTTACCAAGCCAAGGAGTGTCCCGATGCGTCCGTTGATCGCCGCCCTGTCCCCGCTGGCGCTGGGCCTTGCCTTTGCCGCACCGGCCGCCGCGCAGGACGCCGCCCCGGAGCCCAAGGTCAACATGGTGATCATCTATGGTGACGACAAATGCCCCGAATCGGGGGATGACACGATCACCGTCTGCGCCCGCAAGGCCGAGAGCGAGCGCTATCGCATTCCCGCTGCCCTGCGCGAAAGCCCGTCCCCGCAAAACGAGGCCTGGAACAACAAGGTCCTTGCCTACGAAACCGTCGGCCGCTCAGGCACAATGAGCTGCTCGCCGGTCGGCGCGGGCGGCTGGACCGGCTGCACCGGCCAGATGCTGCGCCAGGCAGCGGGCGAGAAGGCGACCGATCCGAGCCTCAAATTCGGCGAACTGATCGCCGCCGAACGTGCCAAGCGGCTGTCAACGATCGACAGCGATGCCGCCGAAACCCAGTCGCGGGTCGAGGAAGTCGAGAAGCAGATGGAAGAGCGGCGCAAGGCCGAGGAGGCCGCCGCTGCCGCCAAGGGGCAGCCCGAACCGCCCCTGCCCCAGCCGAAGTAAGGGTCAGCTCAGCGCGATATCCGGCGCGTCTTCCTGCTTCATCCCGATCGTGTGGTAGCCCGCGTCGACGTGGTGGGTTTCGCCGGTGACCCCTTCGGACAGACCGGACAACAAGTAGAGCGCCGAGCCGCCGACATCGCCGATCGTGACATTGCGGCGCAGCGGGGAGTTCAATTCGTTCCACTTGAGGATGTAGCGGAAATCGCCGATTCCGCTGGCCGCCAGAGTCTTGATCGGGCCCGCCGAAATGGCGTTGACCCGGATTCCCTGCGGACCGAAATCGTTGGCCAGGTACTTGACCGAGGCTTCCAGCGCGGCCTTGGCCACGCCCATAACGTTGTAGTGCGGGACGACCTTTTCGGCGCCGTAGTAGGACAGGGTCAGCATCGCCCCGCCACCTTCGCCGGTTTCCGGATCGCGCGGGGCCATCAGCGCCGCCGCGCGCTTGGCGACCGCGGTAAAGCTGTAGACGCTGATGTTCATCGTCATCAGGAAATCGTCGAGGCCGACGTCGCAGTAGAGCCCGCGCAGCGCCTCCTTGTTGGTATAGCCGATCGCGTGGACCACGAAGTCGATCGTCGGCCACTTTGCCGCAAGCGTGGCGAAGGCCTTGTCGAGTTCGGCCTCGGTCGAAACGTCGCAATCGATCAGGAAATCGCAGCCAAGCTGCTGGGCCAGCGGGCGCACCCGCTTTTCCATGACCTCACCCTGATAGGATATCGCCAGTTCGGCCCCGGCCGCGTGCAATTTTTGCGCGATGCCCCAGGCGAGCGACTTGTCGTTGGCCAACCCCATGATCAGCCCGCGTTTGCCCTTCATCAGTTCCGTCATGCTATTTCCTGTCATTTCCATTCACGCCGACCATGGCCTGCCGCGGCGGATCATCGGCCCGGCCAAGCAGATCCTGCTCCTCCGGACTTTCGGCCAGCGCCGCGTTAAGCTCGGCGCCCACAACCATTCCTAGTCCGACCAGCCAGAAAAAGAAAAGTGCGATCATCACTCCGGCCAGGCTTCCGTAAGTGAGATCGTATGTAAAGAAGCGTCGCAGCACCGATGGCAGCGCCGCACTGACCACCGACCACCAGACCGTAACCAGCACCGCGCCGGGCCACTTGGGATAGCGCCGGGTGCTGTAGGCGGCCGGGGTCAGGGTCACGAACAGCAGGAAGATCGCGCCATAGACCACCAGTGCCGGGATCAGCCGCGAAGTGCTGAGCGTCCCGATCCACCCGGCGGCCCGCGGAAACCAGGCCCCGATCACCTCCTGGGTCGCGCCGATCGCGATCTGGGCCATCAGCGCAAAGACCATGGCGATCACCGCCAGCACGATCACCCCGGTGGAAATCAGCCGATAACGCCAGAAGGCCAGGGTCTGGCGGGTGCCATAGGCGCGGCGCAGGATATCGCGGATCGTCTCGATCAGGCTGCCCACGGTCCACAGGCCAACCAGCGCGCCGATCCACAGCAGCCAGCCGCTGCGCGCCACGATAACGTCCTGCGCAACCGGTTCGAGCGCATGGGCCACAACCGGCGGCAAGCCGAGCAGAAAGGCATGGACCGCGTCGGCGCGCTGGGCCGTCTCGCCCATCAGGCTTAAGCCGGCCCCCATGGTGATGAAGAACGGGAACAATGCCAGGATCGCCATATAAGCGAGGTTTCCGGCGTGGATGAAGCCATCGTGATAAGCCCCGGTCCAGACCCGCGCGATCACCCGGAAAACCCGGCTTTGCCAGAAACGTCCGCGCGGGCCGACGTGTTCATCATAGGCCTCGCGCAGCAGTTCGCGGGCGCGGCGCTTGCGAGCTTCGGGGGAAAGGTCGGGCAGGGCCAGCGGCGGCAAGTGCGCGTCGGATAGCGGGCGTTCCTCCACGCGAAAAAGCCCTCAGACGCCAAGTCGCGCGCGCAGCGGGCGCGGGTCGTGCCAGCCTTCCAGCCGCTTGGCCAGATCGGCATCGGCTTCGGGCAACTGCACTTCAAGCGTGATCAGCTGATCGCCGCGGGTGCCATCCTTGCGGGAAAAGCCCTTGCCCTTGAGCCGCAGGGTCTTGCCCGAGCTTGACCCCGGGGCGACGGTCAGCATCACCGCGCCTTCGCTGGTCGGGACTTTGACCTTGGCTCCGTTCACGGCCTCGTCAAGCGTGACCGGCAGGTCCAGCCGCAGGTTGTCGCCGTCGCGGCGGAAGAAGGCGTGCGGCTGGACGTGGATCGTGACCAGTGCATCGCCGTTGCCGCCTGGCCCGGGCTCGCCCTTGCCGGCCAGGCGCATCTGGGTGCCGTCCTCCACCCCGGCGGGCAGCTTCAGGTCGATCGTCTTGCCATCGGCCAGCGTGATCCGCTGGGTTGCCAGCATGGCCGCGTCGGGCAGCGAGACGCCCAGCTTGTAGGAAACGTTGGCGCCCTTCGGCACCGGCCCGCGGCGCTGCTGGCCGCCACCCATCCCGCCGCCCATCCCGCCGCGCCCGCCGAACAGGCCGTCGAAGATGTCGCCCAGGTCGATCCCCTCTTCGCCGAACCCTTCGAACCCGTCGGCGCGGAACCCGCGCTGGTCGCGCCCGCCAAATCCGCCGCCCGGGCCGCCCCCGTGGCCACCAAAGCCGAAGCCGGTCGGGTTGCCGTCGGGATCGATCTCGCCCCGGTCAAACCGGGCACGCTTGTCCTTGTCGGACAACAGGTCATAGGCGCGGGTCACTTCGGAAAAGCGCTCCGCAGCCTTGGGATTGTCCTTGTTGCGGTCCGGGTGGAGCTCCTTCGCCAGCTTGCGATAGGCGGACTTGATGTCCTTTTCGCTCGCCCCGCGGGCAACACCCAGGATCGTATAGGGATCGGCCATAGCCGCCTAGCTAGGTGCCTTGTTGCGATACGGCAAGGTTTTCGCCGCTTGTTGCGAAACGCTTGCGCTTCCTTCTGGCGGGACGGGCGGCTATGCGCCTTGCATCATGGACGAAACCCAGGCCGCCAATGCCATTCCCGATGCCGCGCCTTTCGCGCTGTTTGACGCATGGTTTGCCGAAGCGAAGAAGCACGAACCCAACGATCCTGAAGCTGTGGCGCTGGCCACCGCCACGCCCGGCGCCATGCCTTCGGTCCGGATGGTGCTGATGAAAGAGCACGGGGCCGATCTGCTGGGGCCCCGCGGCGGTTTCGTGTTCTACACCAACGGCCACAGCCGCAAGGGCGGCGAACTTGATGCCAATCCGCGGGCGGCGATGCTGTTCCACTGGAAATCGCTGCGCCGCCAGGTGCGGATCGAAGGCACGATCGCGCGGGTGCCGGATGCCATGGCCGATGCTTATTTCGCCAGCCGCAGCCGCGATTCGCAGTTGGGTGCGCACGCCTCCGACCAGTCGGCCCCGCTGGCCTCGCGCGGGGAATTCCTCACCCGGATCGCCAAGACCACGGCAAAGCATCTGGTCGGGTCGGTTCCGCGCCCGCCGCACTGGACCGGCTTTTGCCTGACCCCCAGCGCGTTCGAATTCTGGATGGACCGGCCTTTCCGCCTGCACGAACGCCGCCGCTTTACGCGCCTTCCGGACGGCGGCTGGACCAGCACGCTGCTCTATCCATGACCGATACCGCATCGCTCAACAAAAGCGCTGCCTTTGCCAGTATCTCGGTTGCGACACTGCTGGTCGGGCTGAAAGCCTGGGCGGTGCTGTCGACCGGCTCGACCGCCATGCTCGGCAGCCTGGCCGATACCGTGCTGGATCTTGTCGCCAGCCTTGCCACCCTGGCCGGGGTCTGGGTCGCGGCCCAGCCCGACGACGACAACCACCGCTTCGGCCACGGCAAGGCAGAGGCACTGGCGGCGATGTTCCAGGTCGTCCTCATTTCGCTATCCGCGCTCAGTCTCGCGTTCCGGGCAATCGATCGGATGATTGCCGGGGCGCGGCCCGAAGCGGCCGAGGGCGGGATCGTGGTGTCGCTGATCGCCATGGCCGCAACCCTGGCGCTGCTGGCCTGGCAGCGCCACGTGATTCGTCGGACCAAAAGCCTGGCGATCAGCACCGATCACGTCCACTACCAGTCCGACCTCTTGCTCAACCTGGCAGTGATCGCGGCGCTGGCGCTGGACCAGTACGCTGGCTTTGCCGGGGCCGATCCGCTGTTCGGGCTGGCGATCGCCTTGTGGTTGGGCTGGGGCGCCTGGGGCGCGTCGCAGCAGGCGATCGAACAACTGATGGACCATGAATGGCCCGACGAGCGCAAGGCCGCTTTCCTTGAGGTTGTGGCCCGTCATCCTGCGATCAAGGGGCTCCATGACCTGCGCACCCGCACCTCGGGCAGCCGCGATTTCGTCCAGTTCCATCTCGCGGTGAATCCGGACATGACGATCCGCCAGGCCCATGTGGTGATGGACGAGGTCGAATCGATCCTGCAGGCCGAATTTCCGGGGGTGGAGATCCTGATCCATCCGGATCCGGAAGGGCACGTCGATGCGAACGATCGCTCGTCCGAAGACCTGCTGGCCAACCTCTAGAGGTTGCGCCCCTCACCGGCCAGGAAGGCCTGGCAGGCCAGCGCAATCCCTTCGCGCAGGCCCGTTCGGGGCGCCCAGCCGAGTGCTTGCAGCCTTGAGGAATCCATCAGCTTGCGCGGCGTCCCGTCGGGCCTGGACGGGTCGGTGACGATTGGGGCTTCGTAGCCCAGAACGTCCATCACCAGCCGAGTCAGGTCAAGAATCGAAATCTCCTTGCCCGAGCCGACGTTGAGGTGCAGCGCATCGGAATAGTGCTGCATCAGGAATACGCAGGCATCGGCAAGGTCATCGACATAGAGGAATTCGCGCAGCGGACTGCCGCTGCCCCAGATGCTGACCGGGCCGCCCACGGCCTTGGCTTCGAGAACCTTGCGGATCAGCGCGGGAAGCACGTGGCTGCCCAGCGGATCGTAATTGTCGCCCGGGCCATAAAGGTTGGTCGGCATGGCGCTGATGAAATCGCAGCCGTACTGCTTGCGATAGGCCTGGGCCAGCTTGATCCCGGCAATCTTGGCGACCGCGTACCATGCGTTGGTCGGCTCCAGCGGGCCGGTCAGCAGCGCCTCTTCGGTGATCGGCTGGGCGGCATCGCGCGGATAGATGCACGAGGAGCCGAGGAACAGCAGCTTTTCCACCCCGACCGATTCGGCCCCGGTGAACACCGCGGTCTCGATCAGCAGGTTGTCGCGCAGGAAATCGACCGGCTGGCTGTCGTTGGCATGGATTCCGCCGACCCGCGCCGCGGCCAGGAACACCGCCTGGGGGCGGTGGTTGTGCATCCAGCCCAGCACCGCGCGCTGGTCGGTCAGATCAAGCGTGTCGCGGTCCGCAGTCAGCACTTCGCAATCCTCGCTGGCCAGCCGGCGGACGATCGCAGAGCCGACCATGCCCTTATGTCCGGCCACCCAGACGCGTTTGCCGACCAGCTGGTACATCCGGTTCAGCTCCCTCGGCCCAGCGGCGCGGTCTGCATCGCAAGGAGGTCGGCCGCGACCATTTCGCGGACCAGCTCGCGCACGCGGACCTCGGCGCGCCAGCCCAGCTTCTGGTGGGCCTTGGACGGATCGCCGATCAGCAGATCGACTTCGGTCGGGCGGAAATAGCGCGGATCGACAGCGACGCGCAGCGCCCCGGTCTTGCGGCAAAAGCCCTGCTCGTCCGCGCCCCTGCCGCGCCAGTCGAGGTCGATCCCGGCATCGGCAAAGGCCCATTCGGTGAACTGGCGGACCGTGGTGGTCACGCCGGTCGCGAGCACGAAGTCGTCGCCTTCGTCCTGCTGCAGCATGCGCCACATGCCTTCGACATATTCGCGGGCATGGCCCCAGTCGCGCTGGGCATCGAGGTTGCCGAGATAGAGCACCGCCTGCCGCCCGTGGGCAATCGCCGCCGCGCCGCGGGTGATCTTGCGGGTCACGAAGGTTTCGCCGCGCAGTGGGCTTTCGTGGTTGAACAGGATCCCGTTCGAGGCGTGGATGCCGTATGCCTCGCGGTAATTGACCGTGATCCAGTAGGCATAGAGCTTGGCCGCGGCATAAGGGCTGCGCGGATGGAACGGCGTGGTTTCGCGCTGCGGAACTTCCTGGACCTGGCCGTAAAGCTCCGAGGTAGAGGCCTGGTAAAACCGGGTCTTGCCTTCCAGTTTCAGGATGCGGATCGCCTCGAGCAGCCGCAAGGTCCCCAGCGCGTCGGAGTTGGCGGTGTACTCCGCGGTTTCGAAGCTGACCTGGACGTGGCTTTGCGCGGCGAGGTTGTAGATCTCGTCGGGCTGGGTTTCCTGGACCACCCGGATCAGGTTGGTGGCGTCGGTCAGGTCGCCATAGTGCAGGGTCAGCTTGGGATCGGGAACGTGCGGATCTTCGTAGATCTCGTCGATCCGGTGGGTGTTGAACGAGGAGGCACGGCGCTTGATCCCGTGGACCCGGTAGCCCTTTGCCAGCAGCAGCCGGGCCAGATAGGCTCCGTCCTGGCCGGTGATCCCGGTGATGAGTGCGGTCTTTTCGCTCACGAAACGGGTTCCTTGGGGAAAAGGGTGATGATCCGGGCCAGCGCGGCGCGCACCGGTTCATGGCTTCCGTCCTGGGTCTTGCCCAGCCGGACCACGACCACGCCGTTGTCGCGGCTGACCGCCACGTACTGGCCCAGATGGCCGTTCATCGAAAAGGTGCTGGCCGGGGCACCGGGCCATTGCACCGCGCCGTCGGGCTGGGGCAGGTTGAGCCAGACCTGCGCGCCGTAACCCCTGTTACCCGGGCTGGGGCTGGTCATGAAATCGATCCACGCCGAAGGGACCAGCTGCGCGCCCTTGACCGCGCCGCGGTTGCGCAGGAACTCGCCGAACCGGGCCCAGTCGCGCGCGGTGCCGTGGATCAGGCTGCCGCCGATCAGCGTGCCCGAGGCGTCGAATTCCGGGACCATGCTTTTCATGGCCAGAGGCTCGAACAGGCGGGTCCGCAGGTATTCCCTTACCGCGCGGATCCGTTCGGCCGGATCGCTGCTGCCGGTCAGCGAGCGGGCAGCCAAATCGGCCAGGATCACGGTCGTGGCGCTGGAATATTCCCACTTTGCACCGGGCACGGCCTCAAGCGGCTGGGCCTCGGCATAGGCGGCCATGTTGTCGCGCCCGTCGAGGAACAGCATCCGCACTTCGTCGCTTTCGTAGGGCGGATCTCCGGCTTCGGTGTGGCGCAGGCCGGACCGCATCTGCAGCAATTCGCGCAGGGTGATCTCGCCGCGCGGATCGCCAGAGCGCTGCCAGGCCGGGATCGGCACGCTTTCATCCAGCCGCAACCGCCCGTCGGCAACCAGCTGGCCGATCATCACCCCGGTAACGGTCTTGGCCATCGACCAGGATACGAAGCGGGTGTTCTCGTGGTAGCCCTCGCCATAGCGTTCGGCCACTATCCGCCCGTCGTGCAAAACCACCACGGCGCGGGTTTCGGCGGTGTCTTCGGCGCTGAACAGGCGATCGACCGCGCGGGCCAGCCGTTCACGCCCGACGCCGGGCTTTTCGACTACGGCCTTCATCGCCGTTTCGCTCAGCGGCGGCGGCGCGCTCGTATCGTTCGATCCGCCGCAACCGATCAGGGCTGGCAGAGCAAGCAACGGCAGGATAAGGGACAACCGGCGCGCGGGCATGGCGCGCATCCCTCGCCCAAAGGCACGACAATGGCAACCGTCAAACCGAATCCTGCTCTCCGGTCGCC
>JBJTMC010000010.1:0-9031 GCA_046063325.1 Novosphingobium sp. | reverse complement strand
TGAAGCTAGGGCGCTGAAACGTGGCCTTGGGGCAACAGGGGACCAGCAAATGACTGAATCGCTTCCTGAATCGATGCAGGCCGCCGGATTCGATGCGCCAGGAGGCCCTGACGTCTTGCGGCTGGAAACCCTGCCGGTGCCTCGACCCGGTCCGGGCGAAGTGCTGGTCAAGGTCGCCTATGCGGGGGTCAACCGCCCCGACGTGATCCAGCGCCAGGGCTTTTACCCGCCGCCGCCCGGCGCATCGCCGATCCCCGGGCTGGAGGTTTCGGGCACCGTGGTTGCTCTGGGTGAAGGGGTCGAATCGGCTCTGCTGGGACAGCTGGTCTGTGCGCTGACCCCCGGTGGGGGCTATGCCGAATATTGCCGCGTCCCGGCCGGGCACTGCCTGCCGGTTCCCGCAGGGTTGCCGCTGGATCAGGCCGCTGCGCTGCCCGAAACGCTGTTTACCGTGTGGCACAACGTGTTCGAGCGCGGCTATGCCCGCGATGGCGAGACTATCCTGGTCCACGGCGGAACCAGCGGGATCGGCAGCATGGCGATCATGCTGGGCAAGCTGTTCGGGCTGACCGTGATCGTCACCTGCGGCGGGGCGGACAAGTGCGCCGCCGCACTGGAAATCGGCGCCGACCATGCGATCGACTACAAGGCCCAGGACTTCGTCGAGGAGGTCGCGCGGATCACCGGCGGCAAGGGGGTAGACCTGGTGCTCGACATGGTCGCGGGCGACTATGTCGCGCGCAACCTCAAGTGCCTGGGCGAGGATGGCCGCCACGTCACCATCGCGGTCCAGGGCGGACTTCAGGCCGCGATCAATATGGCCGAAGTGATGCGCCGCCGCCTGATCCTGACCGGATCGACCCTGCGCCCGCGCTCGGTTGAGTTCAAGGCGCTGCTGGCCCAGGAAATCGCGCAGAACGCCTGGCCGCTGGTGACCGAGGGCAGGCTGCGGCCGGTGATGGACCGTGCCTTTCCGCTGGCCGAAGCCGCTGCCGCCCACGCCCGGATGGAAGCGGGCAACCATGTCGGCAAGATCGTCCTGGCGGTTGGCTCGGGATAACGGCCCGTCACTCCCAGCCTGGTTGGTAATCCGTCGGCGCTTCCCAATAGGCGCCGTCGGGGCTGTCGGTGCGCAACTGGTAATTATCCTTGAATAGCCAGCCCAGCGCATCGCGGCGCTTCTGGTGTTCCAGCGTCGCGCGCAGGGCGGGGTTGGTGGTTATCGCCACCCCGTCAATCAACCGGCCGAGCGTGCGGCAGGTCGCGGCCAGTTGGCGCTTGAGGTCCTGCGAACCATTGGGGCTGATGCCGGGATGGGCATAGAAATACAGATAGGCGTTGACCGCTTCCTTCAAGTCCTTGTCGAGCCGGACCGGATTGAGCAGCCGGTCCTCGCCAAGATCGAGCTCGGCCGCAACCTCCGAAGGTTCGAATGACCATGTGACAAACAAGTTGCTGGCCTTTGCGCCTTCGCCCGCCTTCACCTTGAAGCGCAAGACACTGCCCTCGGCGTCCTGGGGTGAGGGGATAACCAGATCCACCACCCCGCCTTCGCGCCGTACGATCTGCGGCTGGGCGCGTGTGATCCCCAGCCGGGTGAGGGGCGATGGGCAATCCGCGATTGCGGCGATCCGGGCCTGCATCGCTGGCTCGGACATTGTAATGAAGTGGCTATTGGCACTGCCGCTCCGGCCGCACCCAGCAAGGGCGATCAGCATGGGCAAGGCCGTCACGAAGCGCATGCGCATGGCTGATCAGTTACCCGAGTCGGGATCCTCGCCCCGCGCCGAATCGCCGCGAGCGTCGTCCATGGCTTGCGAGTTCTCGGCGGTCTTTTCCTGTTCTTCGCGTTCCGCGCGGCGCTGCGCACTTTCATCCATGCGCGCCGCCATGTTGGGATCATCGCCCTCGGCGAATTCGCCATAGGGGTTTGACGGTCCGTCACCCACGCCCGAAAGCCAGCCAAGCCCGGCCATGTACCATTCGGGATACTTGGTGATGTCCTGGGCCAGCCGCATCTGTTTGGAATCGGTGGCGATCGCCAGCACTGTCAGCATCCGCGAAAAGTCGCGCTGCTCTTCTTCGGTGCTGCGGCCTTCTTCCATCTTGCTTGATGCCGAGCGCAGGATGCCGCGGACCATCCGTTCAACCAGGGATTCGCTGATCACCATGTCCTTTCCGCCGAATCTGATCTTTGTTCGGGGCGTATCAACCGCGGCATGGACCACGGTGGTCTTGCCGCTGTCGGTGCTTTCGAAGGTGAGCTTGATCGTGGCGGGAAAATCGCCGTCGCCAGGAATGGTATAGAGCACTTCGCCAGGGACCGGTTCGGTCCGGACCACCTTGAGCCCCGGAAACAGCGCGGTGATGTCGCCATCAAGCCCGCGGTGACCGAAGGCAGAGGCGACCGTGCTGGCTGGTCGGGCAATGTTTACCGTAAAGTCCTCGCTGCCGCGCCCGCAGGCGGACAGGGCCAGGCCCAGAACCAGCGAAAACAGAAATCGACGCAGCATTTCCAACCCCAATCGGCAAAGAATTGGAGCGACTTATAGTTGCAAAACACTAACATGCGGTTTGCATGCTTGCCCCGCGCGGCGAATCCGCCTAAATGCACCGGCGTACGGCCGCTCCGCAAAGGGGCGGCCCTTATTATTTCTGCCGGAGAATCCCCGTGACCAAGCCGACCCCGCTGATGCCGCACGCCACCGCCTCGTGGCTGGTTGACAGCACCGCGCTGTCCTTTGAACAGATCGCCGAATTCTGCGGCCTGCACATCCTCGAAGTCCAGGCAATGGCCGACGACCTCGCCAGCTCCAAGTACACCGGGCGCGATCCGGTACGCTCGGGCGAATTGACCATGGCCGAGATCGAGAAGGGCCAGGACGATCCGAACTATTCGCTCCAGATGCAGAAGGCCCCGGTCACCGTCAGCCGCACCAAGGGGCCGCGTTATACCCCGGTTTCCAAGCGCCAGGACAAGCCCGACGGGATCGCCTGGATCCTGCGCAACCACCCGGAAATCTCCGATGCGCAGATCGGCAAGCTGATCGGCACGACCCGCAACACCATCGCCGCGATCCGCGATCGCAGCCACTGGAACATCGGCAACATCCAGGCCAAGGACCCGGTTACCCTGGGCCTGTGCAGCCAGCGTGAGCTCGACGCGATTGTCGCCAAGGCCGCCAAGAAGGCCGGGCTGACCGACGAGGCTGGCGACGATATGCGGCTGGGCGATGACCGTGCTTCGCTGATCGAAGAGCTGCGCGCCGAGCGCGAGGCCCAGAGCAAGGCCGCCAGCGAAGCCGCCCAGGAAGCCGAAGCGGCAGCCTGGCTTGAAGCAAAGCGCGCCGCCGAGGCTGCCGGCGAGGAATAATCCGCGCCGTGCGGCATATCCTTTCGCCCGGAAACGGGTTATGCCGCTGACATGGATGTCAATAATTCGACGGGAGAACCCTGGCGGGCGCACTACGCGCACCCGGGATCGTGGGCACTCGATCTTCCGCCGCTAAGCCTGCCGGACATGTTCGCCGCGGCGGCCGCTGCCTATCAGGACCGCCCGCTGGTCGACTTCCTCGGACGGCGCTACACTTATGGCCAGCTCCAGGCCGAAGCGCGCGCCTTTGCTGCCGGGCTCCAGAAGCTGGGCATCGCCAAGGGTGACCGGATCGGGCTGTTCCTGCCCAATGCCCCGATCTATGTTTCGGCCTATTACGGCGCGGCGTTGGTCGGCGCGACCCTGGTCAATTTCAGCCCGCTCTACACCGCGCACGAACTGGCGGCGCAGGTTGCGGATTCGGGCACGCGGCTGCTGGTCACGCTCGATTCGGCCGCGCTGCTGCCGACCGCGCTTGACGTCCTGAGTGAATCGGCACTGGAAACGCTGGTGGTCGGCTCGCTCGGCGCGATGCTGCCGTGGACCAAGCGGGTGCTGCTTTCCGTGCTGGGCCGCAAGGCGCTGGCACCGATCCCCGCGGCTCCCGGCGTCCTGCGCTGGGAAGCGGTCCTCGCGGCTGGCGATCCGCAACCGGTCGCGATCGATCCCGAAACCGACCTGGCCCTGCTGCAATATACCGGCGGCACTACCGGCACCCCCAAGGGGGCGATGCTCACCCACCAGAACATCACCGCCAACGCCCGGCAGGTCAACGCGCTCGACCCGAACCAGGGCGAGCGTGACGTGATCGTGGGGGTGCTGCCGCTGTTCCACGTCTTTGCCAACGTTTCGGTGCTCAACCGCACGGTGCTCAACGGCGGATGCATCGCGATGCTGCCGCGATTCGATGCCAAGCAGGCGCTCAGGACGCTGCAGCGGGTCAAGGCCACCGCCTTTCCCGGGGTGCCGACGATGTACCAGGCACTGCTCGAAAATCCGCAAGCGAGCAAGACCGACTTTTCCAGCCTGCGGGTCTGCATATCGGGCGGCGCGCCGCTGCCTCTGCCGCTCAAGCAGCGGTTCGAAGCGCAGTCGGGCGCGCGGCTGGTCGAAGGCTACGGCCTGACCGAAACTTCGGGCGTGGTCAGCTGCAACCCCTACCAGGGTGAAGAGCGCCCCGGCACGATCGGCCAGCCGCTGGCCGAAACCCGGGTCCGCCTGCTCGACCGGGAAGACCCGGCCCGCGATGCCCCGGCGGGAGAGCCGGGCGAACTGGCGGTGCAGGGACCGCAGATCATGCAGGGCTATTGGCAGCGGCCTGAATCCGCCGCCGCCGCTTTTGCCGAGCGGCCGGACGGGCGCTGGCTGCGCACCGGCGATGTCGCGACAATCGACGCCGAAGGCTACATTTCGATCGTCGATCGGATCAAGGACATGATCGCGGTGGGCGGCTTCAAGGTCTTCCCGAGCCAGGTCGAAGGGGTTCTTGAGCAGCACCCCGCGGTCAAGGAGGTCCTGGTGATCGGCGTGCCCGATGCCTATCACGGCGAAATGCCGCGGGCCTATGTCACCTTGAACCAGGGTCGCGCTGAAACCGGGAATGACTTGCGCGACTGGCTCAACAGCCGGATCGGCAAGCACGAACGGGTCGATGCGGTGGTGGTGCGCGAAAGCCTGCCCAAGACGATGATCGGCAAGCTTGACCGCAAGACGCTGCGCGAAGAGCTGGCGAAAGAAGCCTAACCCGCCGCCAGCGCGATCACCGCGCTGTCTTCACCCACGGCGCGCGGGGCAAAGCGTCCGTCAACCTGTGCGCCCTGCTCGATCGTCAGCGAATCGTAGTGGACGTCGCCGTGGATCCGCGCGGTCTTGAGCACCACCAGGTCGCGCACGGTGATCGTGCCCCGGACCGTGCCCGAAACCCGTGCGGTCTCAGCCTTGATCGCGCCGACAATCTCGCCGCTTTCGCCCTGGACCAGCGAGGTGCAGGCGACATCGCCTTCGACATGGCCGTCGATGTGAAGATCGGCCGATGCGGCAACATCGCCCTTGATGCGGATATCCGCGCCGAACACGCTGAAAGTTGGATTGGCCATGGTTCTAGCCTGCGTTGTGCGCGGCGTTTCCGCCGCTTTTCTGGAGAACATTGGTGACACCTTCAAGGAAGGGACGGGGATTGACCGGGTGGTCGCCGACCCGCACTTCAAAGTGCAGGTGCGGTCCGGTCGAGCGGCCGGTGCTGCCGATCAGCCCGATCAGTTCGCCCGGCTCGACCGGCTTGCCCACCACCGTGCGGAAGCCCGACATGTGGGCATAGCGGGTGACCAGGCCGTTGCCGTGGTCGATCTCCACACAGTTGCCATAGCCCGAACGCTGGCCGACGAAGCTGACCCGGCCGCGCGCCGCGGCATAGATCGGCGCGCCCATTGGGCCTTTGAAATCCAGGCCCGGGTGGAATTCCCCGCCGCCGCCGGTGAACGGATTGGCGCGGAAGCCAAAGCCGGAGGAAATGTATTCGAGGCTGGCGGGAAGCGCCTGAGGCAAGCCTGCCACCGAACGCTCGAGCGCGTCCATCCGGGCCAGGCTCAGCGCGAAACGCTGAAACCGCGGGTCGATCGAGCCATCGGCCGAGGTCGCCAGAGAAATCAGCGGACCGCCTTGCGCGGAACGGTCATCAAGGCTGGCCAGCATCGCCTGCGGGTTCAGTCCAAGCCGGGCCAGCCGGGTTTCGGCGGCGGCAGAGCGGCGATCGGCCGCCCGGGTCAGGCCTTCGATCAGCGCCAGCTGGCGCCCTTCGAGCGCGGCCAGCTGGGCTGCTTCGGGAAAGACCATCGAGACTTTGCTGACCGTCTTGGCGGCTTCGGTGCTGCTGTCCGATACGGTTTCGCCGGGCTGATGATCCTTGGGCAGATCACCCAGATTGGCACCAACCACCTTGTCGATGAAGTCCTGGCGGCGCTTGAGATCGTCGGCGACCTTGCCGATGTTGTCGCCATAGGCCTTGATCCGGGATTCAGACTTGGCGACGGTCGCCTCGCGGTCAAGCAGCGAGAGCCGGTCGCTTCTGGAGAGGTAGCTGGAAATCGCCACACCAAGCATCGAGGCGACCCACACCAGCAGCAGCGCGGCGACGATGCCGGCGCCGATCATCTGGATGCGCGACGAAACCTTGATGAAGCGGACCTGTCCTTCAGACCGCATGAAAAACTCGCGGTCCGGAAACCAGGCACGCAGGCGGTCCTTGAATCCGCCAGCGGCTAACTTTTGCAAGACGACCCCAGTCCCTTTTTATCCCGAGTGCGCGCCCGCTAGCAGGTCGCAGGGGGTGTGGCGAATCCTGCGACGTGCGGACTCGCCGAATCGAATGACTCGCGCGGTGAATCGTTTGGCTTGCTGACACGCGTGAAAGGATCGACCCGCCGGTGACAAGCGCGCGCAGGAATGTTACGCGCCGGAGGCCATGAACATGACCGCTCCCACCCTTGATGACCCCGCCGTCCTGATCGCCGATCTGGCCCGGGCCGGACGCGCCGCGCAGCGCATTCTGGCGCGGCTGGATCATGACGCCAAGGCGGCGGCGCTGAAGGCTGCCGCAGATAGCTTGCGCGCCGCCGAAACCGCGATTCTCGAAGCCAATGCGCGCGATCTGGCGGCGGGTGAAGCGCGGGGGCTCTCCAAGGCATTGCTCGATCGCCTGATGCTCAATTCGTCCAGACTGACCGGGATCGCGGATGCCGTGGAATCCGTTGCCGAACTGCCCGATCCGGTCGGGCAGGCGATTGACCGGATCATGCGCCCCAACGGGCTTGAGCTGAGCCGGGTGCGGGTGCCGATCGGACTGATCGGAATCATCTACGAAAGCCGTCCCAACGTCACCGCCGATGCTGCGGCGCTGTGTGTCGCTTCGGGCAATGCCGTGCTGCTGCGCGGCGGGAGCGAGGCGGTCCATTCGAACCGTGCGATCCACGCAGCACTTGTTCGCGGGCTCGAATGTGCAGGCGTTCCTGCCGATGCGGTCCAGCTGGTGCCGACCCAGGACCGCGCCGCGGTTGGCGCGATGCTGACCGCTGCGGGCCTGATCGACATGATCGTTCCGCGCGGCGGCAAGAGCCTGGTCGAACGGGTCCAGGCCGATGCCCGGGTCCCGGTGCTGGCTCATCTCGATGGGATCAATCACACCTACATCCATGCCGCCGCCGATCCGGGAAAGGCTGAGCGGATCGCGGTCAATGCCAAGCTGCGCCGCACCGGCGTCTGCGGAGCGATGGAAACCCTGCTGCTCGACGCGCAGTTTCCGGCGGCTCAGGCGGTGGTCGGCGCATTGCTAGACCACGGCTGCACGCTGCGCGGCGATGCCCGCGCCCGCGCGCTCGATCCGCGGATCGGCGTGGCAACGGATGCGGACTGGGACACCGAATACCTCGACAGCGAGCTTTCCGTGGCCGTGGTCGACGGTCTCGATGCGGCGCTGGCCCACATTGCCCGGCATGGTTCGCAGCACACCGAAGCGATCGTTTCCGAAGACGCAGGAGTCGTCGAACGGTTCCTGGATGAAGTCGACAGCGCGATCGTCATGGCCAATGCCAGCACCCAGTTTGCCGATGGCGGCGAATTCGGGCTTGGCGCGGAAATCGGCATCGCCACCGGGCGGCTCCACGCGCGCGGCCCGGTCGCGCTCGAAGGGCTGACGACTTACAAGTGGCTGGTCCGGGGCACCGGGCAGATTCGGCCCTGAAAACGATCGGCCTCCTTGGCGGCAGCTTCAATCCCGCGCACGGCGGCCACCGCCGGATCAGTCTGTTCGCACTCGACGCGCTGGGGATTGACGAAGTGTGGTGGCTGGTCTCGCCGGGCAACCCGCTCAAGCCCAAGGCCGGGATGGCGCCGCTGGCCGCGCGGCTTGGCTCGGCGATCGAGCAGGCGCGTGGCGCGCGAATCGTGCCGACCGCGATCGAGCGCGAACTGGGCACGCGCTATACGGTTGATACCTTGCGCAGGCTCAAGGCGCGCTACCCCCAGCACCGCTTTGTCTGGTTGATGGGCAGCGACAATCTGGCGCAGTTCAGCCGCTGGAAGGACTGGCGCGGCATTGCCCGTGCCATGCCGATTGCGGTTATCGCCCGTCCGGGCTATGAAGGCGCTGCCCGGGCGAGCCTCGCCGGGGTCTGGCTCGGCCGATACCGGAGGTCCGCAGCCAGCTTGAATCACCGGGCAGGATGGAGCGCACCCGCGCTGATACACTTGCGTTTCGATCCCGATCCGCGCTCGGCGACAGCCATTCGCCGCGCCGATCCAGACTGGGCCAGCCGCTTTGGCGGCAAGCGCCTGAGGGATCCCTTGACGCACCATCCGGTCAATCCCGACATCGCATGACGGCGGCTCTTCTGGTCACCGCTGCACGCGCCGCCCGAACAGAGGAGCCTTTCCCCCTTCAATGACGCCTGACCCTGCCAATTTGGCCCAATCCGTTCCGGCCGCTGCTGCCGGTGCGCCCGCCCCGCTTCCCGCTTCGGTGCCGGGCTCGCTCCACGAACTGGTGTTGAAGTCGCTTGACGACGACCAGGCGCAGGAGATCGTCTCGATTCCGCTCGAAGGCAAAAGCTCGATCGCCGATCACATGGTGATCGCGTCGGGCCGCTCGACCCGCCAGGTCGCGGC
>JBJTMC010000069.1:0-2981 GCA_046063325.1 Novosphingobium sp. | reverse complement strand
CACCCCGAAGGGCGAACTCAGCGCCGAAGATCTTCAGCGCTGCAACGCTGCCGCCTGACGCGTAAGGGCCGCCCCTCGGCCCCAGGCAACCTAACAGCCCCCACCCTCCATGGCCTCCGTCGCAAGACGGGGGCCTTTTTTCAGGGCAGCAGGCCGCGCTGGCGCAGATCCGCGGCCAGCCCACCGGCGTGAAGGAAGTGATGGCCTTGCCAGCCGCGGCCGCGCGCGCTCTCCACGTTGGGCAGGCTGTCATCGACGAACAGCATCGCCGCCGCGGGCAGGGCAAAGCGCCGCTCCGCCAGGGCGAAGATCGCCGGATCGGGCTTGGCCAGCTTTTCCACGCCCGAGACCACGATATCGCGAAAGCGGCCGAACAGCGGAAAGGTCGGGGCAAAACCGGCCCAGGTATCCGCGCCGAAATTGGTGATTGCGAACAGCGGCACCCCGGCTGTGTCGAGCGCCTCGACCAGTTCCACGCTGCCCGGCACCGGGCCGGGGATCGTTTCGTTGAACCGGTCAAGCCAGGCGCGAATCAGGGGAGCGTGGTCAGGGAACCGGGCGCTGCGCTCGGCAATCATGTCCGCGGCGTCGCGGCCCGCGTCATGTTCCCCGTGCCATGCCAGGGGAATCACTTCGTCCATGAACCAGGCGCGCTGGGCCGGATCGGGAATCAGCGTGCGGAACGGCAGGTCGCGTTCCCACTGGACCAGAACCTTGCCGACATCGAAGACTACGGCCTCTATCCGGTCAGTCATCGCGCGAATCCTTCAGGAGCCTAAACGGTTTCGGCCCGCACCCCTGGAGGGAGGCGGGCCGTTCAATCCAGGGTCCGCCGTGCGGACCCGCCAACCAGTGCCTTAGCCCTGGCGCGCCTTGAAGCGGCGGTTGGTCTTGTTGATCACATAGGTGCGCCCGCGGCGACGGATCACGCGGTTGTCCCGGTGGCGGTCCTTGAGCGACTTGAGGCTGTTGCGAATCTTCATGATGTCCTCGGGTGCGGCACAGGCCGCTGGAAATTGAAGGTGCGCCGTTACGGGCGAGTCACTGCGAAGTCAAGCTTCGGGGCGCAGTTCGGAGAGTTTGCGTTCCCATTGCAGCGCATGGGCGACGATCGTGTCGAGATCGGCATACTGCGGGTCCCACGGCAAGGTCGCCTTGATCCGCTGGTTGTCCGAAATCAGCGAATCGGGATCGCCGGGGCGGCGTGGGCCCAGCACGCGCACGATGGTCTGGTTGGTCACCCGGTCGACCGCATCGAGCACTTCCAGCACCGAATAGCCCCGGCCATAGCCGCAGTTCATGGTCAGCGAGCGGGCCGGATCGGCAATCAGGGCTTCGAGCGCCAGGACATGCGCGGCCGCCAGATCGCTGACATGGATATAGTCGCGCACCCCGGTTCCGTCCGGCGTGTCGAAATCGGTGCCGAACACGTCGACCCGTTCGCGCTTGCCCAGCGCGGCTTCGACCGCAACCTTGATCAGGTGGGTGGCGCCTGCCGTCGATTGCCCGGTGCGGGCGCGCGGATCGGCCCCGGCGACGTTGAAATAACGCAGCGCGCAAAAGTTGATGGGATGCGCCGCGGCAGTATCGCGCAGCATGTATTCGGTCATCAGCTTGGACATGCCATAGGGATTGATCGGGCGCTGGGGCGTGTCCTCGGTCACCGGAGAAACTTCGGGAATGCCATAGGTCGCCGCGGTCGAGCTGAAGATGAAATGCGGCACCCCGGCGGCCACCGCCGCGGCGATCAGCGCGCGGGTCTTGGCGGTGTTGTTGTGATAGTATTTCAGCGGGTCCGACACCGATTCCGGCACCACGACCGACCCGGCGAAATGCATCACCGCCGCGATCTGCTGTTCGGCGAAGATCCGCGCGAGCAGGGCCGCATCCTCGATATCGCCTTCATAGAACGGCACGCCTTCGGGCACCGCCCAGCGAAATCCGGTGACCAGATTGTCGATCACCGCAACCGGCCAGCCGGCATCGGCCAGGGCAAGCACGGCATGGCTGCCGATATAACCGGCGCCGCCGGTGACGAGAACGGGATATTTCTGGTTCATGGCAGGGCGATGATCTAGCATCGACGCGCAATCAAGTGGTTAATCGCCGCCGCATTCGTATTGCTCGTTCATCGCCGGGCAAGGCGCGCGGCATGACAGGGGCAGTGGGGATGGCTGCGCACTTGATGAAGGTATTCACGATGATTTCTGCCCGGTTCCGCCTGTTGCCCGCCCTGGCAGCCGCATCGCTTGGCCTGACCGGAACCGCGCTGCTGGCCCAGCCCGGCTGGGGTGGTCCGGGTTGGGGTGGATCGAGTTGGAGCGATTCCGGCTGGAACCGGCGCGCGCCCCGCTCCGCCTCCTCCTCGCCGGAAGGGAAAATCGAAGTGGCCCGGTTCCGCAGCGAGGATGAAGCCGCGGCGCAGCTGACCCGCGGCTCGATCACGGTGATCCGGATGCCGGGTGAGGCCGCCGGGGAGGATCCGCGTCTTGACGCAACCTTTGAGGCCGCGGTCGAGGACCAGTTGCTCCGATCAGGCTATCAGGCCGCAGGCAGCGCCCCGGGGGACCAGATCGCCGAAGTGCGGATCGTGCGCAGCGAAGCCGTGCCCGCCGAGGAAAAGCGCGATCCGGTCAGCGGTGAGATGACCATGGGCGTCTCCAACCGCGGCTCGATGCTGGGCATGGCCGTGCATATCGACGGGACCAAGCCCCGCAAGGCCTTGCTGTCGACCCGGCTCGAGGCCCGGATCAAGAACCGCGCCACCGGCGCCGTGCTGTGGGAGGGCCGGGCCGAGATCTACACCCGCGACGGGGACGAGCGCTGGAACGACGATGCCGTCGCCGCGCGGCTGGCCCGGGCGCTGTTCGATGGCTTTCCCCAGCGCACCGGCGAATCCCGCGAACGCCGGTAACGTGCTTGCATCGCGGCGGGATCGGATTCACAATCCACCGGTATGGTACCGGTATTGCAACTGAAAG
>JBJTMC010000068.1:0-10600 GCA_046063325.1 Novosphingobium sp. | reverse complement strand
GCGATATGGGTGCCGAGCGGGGCGATCATCGCCGCCACCTGGTTGCCCATGTCGCCCTTTTCATCCTTCGCGCGGACGGAGATCGGCGCCATCGCGGTCAGCGTCTTGTCGGGCAGATCGTTGTGATGGGCGAGATACTTGCGCATCGCTCCGCCGACGATGGTCAGGAACACGTCGTTGACCTTGGCACCGGGAACGAGCGCCCGGATCGCCTTGATCTCGGCCAGTGGCACGCTGCGCCCTTCGACCACTCGGGCGGTGGACAGCACCGTGTTGAACCGGGTGCGGGGCGCGACAAGATCGCCGTGAAGGGAGAAGTCCTTGGTCGCCAGGCCCTTCATCGCCTTCGCCAGGCCGGGCATCGCCTTGGCCGCAGCCTCAAGCTGACGGCCCGGGTTGGCGATGCCGTTGATCCACGATTTGGCGAGGAGGGTGGCGAAATTGGGCACTTCCTCGCCCTGCCAGGTGTCGGGTGCGTTGGGCGGAGGGGTGTTGGGGTCGATCGTGTGGAGCGCCTCCATCAGGTCGATCCCGCTCATCCCGTCAATCGCCGCATGGTGAACCTTGGTGACCATCGCGTAGGAACCGGGAGCAACTCCGGGGACGTTGTCGATCCCTTCGATGATGGTGAATTCCCACGGCGGTCGGTTCAGGTCGAGCGGGCGGGCAAAAATCCGCGCCGCCTGGATGCACAGTTGGCGCCAGTCGCCCGGCTTGGGTAGGGCGACATGGCGGACGTGGTATTCCAGATCGAAGTCCTTGTCCTCGACCCAATAGGGATAGTCGAGGTCGAACGGCACCCGCACCAGGCGCTGGCGCATGGTCTTGGAAAGCTGCATCCGGCTTTCGAAAAAGCGCAGGATATCCTTGTAGCGAACGAAGCCGCCGGGCGCGGTTTCAGGGTTGTAGATCAGCAGCGAGCCGATGTGCATGGGCGAGTTGCGCGTTTCAAACGCAACGAACGACGCATCCATCCCCTGAAGTTGCTTCAATCCATGCTCTCCCTTTGCGTCCGTTTATCCGGATCTTGCGCGGGTCAAGCTAACACAGCGGCACGGCGCGTCAATGCTTGGTCCGATAACGCTCGAACCAGGCCAGGATCGCCGCTGCCTTGGCCGCGGATTGCGAGGGCCGCGCGGTGAAGCCGCCGTGACTGGCACCCGGTACTTTGACCAGCGCGGTTGGCACCCCTGCAATCTGCAAGGCGGTGTAATACTGCTCGGATTCGCTGACCGGGGTGCGGTAGTCCTCGCTGCCGACCACCACCAGGGTGGGCGTCTTGACATTCCCGACCAGGCTCAGCGGCGAACGCTTCCAGTAAGGCTGGACATCGACCCAGGGCGGATTGTCGAACCAGTAGCGCGAGGTGAAAGTGGCGCCGTCCATGGTCAGCGCCTCGCTGGTCCAGTTGATCACCGGCTTCTGTGTCGCCGCCGCCTTGAAGCGGTTGTTCTTCCCCACGATCCAGGCGGTCAGCACCCCGCCGCCCGATCCGCCGGTGACGAACAGGTTGTCGGCATCAATCGCGCCGCCTGCGATCGCGGCGTCGACCGAGGCCATCAGATCGCCATAGTCGTCGCCCGGATAGGCCCGGTCGATCAGCATGGCGAAGTTTTCGCCGTATGAGGTGCTGCCACGCGGGTTGGTCCACAGCACGGCGTAGCCGGCTGCGGCGTAGAGCTGATAATCCGTCGCGAACCAAGGGCCATAAGCGGCGTTGGGTCCGCCGTGAATCTCGAGGATCATCGGCACCTTCTGCCCCGGCTGGCGGCCCGGCGGCAGCATCAGCCAGGCGTCGATCGGCTTGCCATCGGGCGCGGTAACCGGCACCTTTTCGGCATGGCCCAACGCCTTCGCGCCCAGCCAGGCATCGTTGAGCCGGGTCAGCCGCACGTCCTTGCCGCCTTGCAGCACGTGAAGATCGGGCGGACGCTGGTCGCTCCCGGCGGTCCAGGCGATTGTGCCGCTGCGGCCGATGGCAAAGTCGCCGCCGGTATAGGGCCGGTCATACCCCGCGCCGGACAACCCGCTGGCGACCGGGCGGCGCGATCCGTCCAGCCCGATCCGGGCCAGCTGCTTCACGCCGTGATCGTCGTAGGCGATGATCAGGCTGCGCCCATCGGGGGCCCACTGGGCATCGTCGACGCTGATATCCATCGCCCCGGTCAGGCTGCGCGCGCCGCTGCCGTCGCGGTTCATCACGTAGAGTTCGGTGTTCTCATAGGAGTGGTGCGCATCGTCGAAGCCGAAGTAGGCGATCTTGCTGCCGTCGGGCGAAACCGTGGGCGCGGCATCGGGCCCATAGCGCCGGGTTAACGCGGCAATAGCGCCGCTCCCCAGGTCGAGCGTCATCACTTCGGAATCGTTGGGCTCGCGCTGCCAGTTGTCCTTGCGCACGGCAGAGAACAGCACGGTCTTGCCGTCGGGCGTGAACGAGAGCGGGCCGCTGTCGTCAAAATTGCCGAACGTGGCCTGGCGCGGCGCGCCGCCATCGGCCGGGATCACAAAGATGTGGCTGTATCCCGCCGGGTAATAGCCTTCACCGTCGCCGCGATAGGTCACGCGGTCGATCACCTGCAGCGGTTCGGCCCACTTCGCGCCTTCGGGCTTGTCCGGGGCCTTGCCCAGCCGGGTGTCGTCGCCCGGCACCCGCATGACATAGGCGAGCGACTTGCCGTCGGGCGCCCAGGTCACCGAATTGGGACTGTCGGGCAGATTGGTCAGCTTGGCGCTGGCCCCGCTGTCGATCCACCGCACCCACAGCTGCGCGCCGCCATCCTCGGCGGCGATGTAGGACAGCCGGGTCCCGTCGGGCGACCAGCGCGGCGCCATGTAGCTGCCGCTACCGGTCACCAGCGGACGCTGCTTTCCTGTTGCCACATCGACCAGCCAGATCGAGGCGCGGTTGCGGTCGGCCATCACGTCGCCGGCCTGGCGGACATAGGCGATCGTGCGGCCATCGGGGCTGGGCTGCGGATCGCGTGCCGCCTCCAGCTTGAACAGGTCGTTGCCGGTAAAGGCGCGCTCCGGCGCATCCTGGGCAAGCGCGGGGCTGAGCGGAAGCGGCGCGAGCAGCAAGGCGAAAGCGGCGAGACGGCGCATCGGTAAACTCCCCTGTTCGTTTATTGCCGCAGCTTGCTGCCGCCACGGCAAATTGGCAATGCCCGGGATGACCTTTGATCTGCGAACGCCTATCTGGAACCGATGACCCGCGCCGGCCGCCCCGACCTGCCAAATGGCACCGATCGCTTCAACGAGGAGCGCGCGGCCTATACGGTCAAGGCCGGTCAGCCCGATCTGGAAGCCGGGATCGCCGCGATCCGCGAGGTTCAGGCCACGCTCAAGCCCAAACCCGGGGTCTACCGCATGCTCGATGCCCGCGGCGACGTGCTCTACGTCGGCAAGGCGCGGGCGCTGAAGAACCGGGTCGCCAACTACATCCAGGTCGAACGGCTGCCGCTGCGCCTGAAACGGATGGTCAGCCAGACCCGGGCGATGACCATCGTCACCACCAATTCCGAGGCCGAGGCCCTGCTTCTGGAAGCGCAGCTGATCAAGCGCTACCGCCCGCCCTACAATGTCCTGCTGCGCGACGACAAAAGCTTCCCCTTCATCCTGCTGCGCGCCGACCACGATTTTCCCCGGATCACGAAGCACCGCGGCGCGCGGCGGGCCAAGGGCAACTATTACGGCCCCTTCGCCAGCGCCGGTTCGGTCAACACCACGATCAACGCGCTGCAAAAGCTGTTCCTGCTGCGGTCCTGCACTGACAGCTTCTTTGCCCGGCGCGACCGGCCCTGCCTGCTCTACCAGATCAAGCGCTGCTCGGCCCCCTGTGTCGGGCGGATCGACGCGGCCGGGTACGACGAGCTGGTGAGCGAGGCCAAGGACTTCCTCGGCGGGCGCAGCGGCGCGGTCCAGGCCAAGCTCAACGCGCAGATGGAGCAGGCCGCGGCCAATCTCGATTTCGAGACCGCTGCGATGCTGCGCGACCGGCTGCGCGCCGCGACCTTCATCCAGGGCAGCCAGGCGATCAACGCCGAGGGGCTGGGGAATGCCGACATTTTCGCCATGGCGGAGCAGGGCGGGCACGTCGGCGTCCAGGCCTTCTTCATCCGCGGCGGGCAGAACTGGGGCCACCGCGCCTTCTTCCCCAGCCACACCGAAGGGCTTGCGCCGGAAGAGGTGCTGACCAGCTTCCTCGCCCAGTTCTATGAAGAAGTGCCGCCGCCGCGCACGATCCTGGTTGACCGGGCGCTGCCCGAAGCGGAGCTGTTGGCCGAGGCGCTGCGCGAAACCGCAGGCGGCAAGGTCGAAGTCTCGGTCCCCCAGCGCGGTGACCGCCGCCGCCTGATCGAGCAGGCCCGCCGCAACGCGGTCGAGGCGCTCGAGCGGCGGCTGGCCGAAAGCGGGACCAAGGCCCGGCTGGGGCGCGAACTCGCCGAATTCCTCGAACTTCCCGAACCGCCGCAGCGGATCGAGGTTTACGACAACAGCCACATCCAGGGCACGGCTGCGCTGGGCGCGATGATCGTCGCCGGGCCGGACGGGTTCGTGAAGAGCCAGTACCGCAAGTGGAACATCAAGCAGGCCCAGACCAACGATGACTACGCCATGATGCGCGAGGTCTTTGGGCGCCGCTTTGCCCGCGCCCAGGACGAAGACCCCGACCGCGACGGCGGGACATGGCCCGACCTGGTGCTGATCGACGGCGGCAAGGGGCAGATGAGCGCCGCAAAGGATACGCTGGAAGAACTGGGGATCGAGGACGTCCCCCTGATCGCCATCGCCAAGGGCCCGCATCACGGCCGCGAGGGGCGCGAGGTGTTCCATTTCCCCGACGGGCGCGAAAAGATGCTGCCGGTAAATTCGCCGCTGCTGTTCCACCTCCAGCGCCTGCGCGACGAAGTCCACCGCTACGCGATCGGCGCGCACCGGGAGAAGAGAAGCCGGGCAATCACCGCGAGCCCGCTCGACGAAATCCCCGGAATCGGCCCGGCAAGAAAGCGCGCGCTGCTGCTGCACTTCGGCACGGCCAGCAAGGTGCGGGCGGCGGCGCTGGAAGACCTGCAGCGCGCGCCGGGTGTGTCAGCGGCGGTGGCCCAGACGGTGTATGATTTCTATCACCCGGGGGCATAATCGCCATCCTTCAGGTTCCGGTCGCAAAAGACCGGATTCGTACCTGGACCTGGTCGAGCGTGCCGCCACATCCCGCCGGTTAGTGCTGCCTAGAGCGCCGAATAAACCGCCGCTATCAGCGCTTTCGCCCGCGCGTCGTCGCGCAGGTTCGCGTCCATACGGTTCATCGTGTAGGCCATGGTAATCCCGCTCTCGGGATCGGCCACCGCGAACGAGCCGCCCCATCCGGTGTGGCCGAATGTCGCCGCGACGGGACCGAACACTCCGCTCGAATTGCGCAGAAACCCGGCGGCCCAATCGCATTCGATGCCAAGCACCAGATCGGCATTGCGGATCTGCTGCGCGGTCGCCTGGGCCAGTGTGGCAGGAGAAACCAGCCCGCCTTCGGGTGCGATCAGCTTGGCATAGATACTCGCCAAAGCCCGTGCGGTGCCGTGGCCGCCCGCCGAAGGAAGGTCGGCGGCGCGCCATTCGGGGGTCATGGCAAAGGGCGCGCGCAAGGGCGGATTTCCTAGCGCTGCAATCTGCGCGGCGGTGAATGTTGAAGGATCGACCGGCGAGGCAGGCGGCGGGATCAGCTCAGCGCAGCGATGCTCCTCGCCCTCCGGGAGGCCGACAGTGAAGTCGACGCCGAGCGGACCCGCGATTTCCTCGGCAACGAATTGCCTGATTCTGCGCCCCTCGATCCGCCTGAAAAGCTCGGTGCCGAGAATGCCGATCGACAGCGCGTGATAGCCGCTGGCGCTGCCCGGCGCCCAGATCGGCGCCTGTGCCGCCAGCCGTGCGGCCGCGGCGCTGCCTTGCAGGACGTCGGGCTCTGACGCCGGACTGGTGAAACCGCACAGCCCGGCCTGGTGCGAGAGCAATTGGCCAACGGTGACTGCCCCTTTGCCTTCGGCGGCAAATTCGGGCCAGAAATCGGCAACCGGCTGGTCATAGGAGAACAGGCCGCGATCCGCCGCCATTGCAAAGCACGCCGCGTGCACACCCTTGGTCGTGGACCAGACATTGACCACCGTATCGGCGGTCCACGGGCGGGATCGTTCGGCATCGGCCCATCCGCCGTGCAGATCGACCACCATATCGCCGTTCAGCGTAACCGCGAACGAAGCGCCGATCTCGTCGTTCTTTGCGAAATTGGTTTCGAAGACCTCGCGCACGCGGGCAAAACGCTCAGCGCAGGTGCCTCCAATCACGATTTCGGCGGTGTCGCTCATTCCTGCATCCTCTTCACTCTATCAAAGGGGTTTAACTGCCCGCATCTACCAACGCCTGCACCTGTTTGTAGAACGCCTCCCGCGCCGCCGGTTCCGGTCCCTCCGTCGCGCGGGTCCAGTCGGCGTTGCTGGCGATTACCAGGTGGCGTTTGGGGTCGATGAAGATGCCCTGGCCGAAGATGCCCTGCGCGGCGACCGAGCCGTCATCGTAGGTCCACCACTGGAAGCCATAGCCGCGCCCGGGCCGTCCGATGTCTTTCTGCTTGTGGGTGGCCTGGGCGAACCAGTCGGTGGGGACGATCTGCTTGCCGCCCGCCTGGCCGTTGGCCAGCACGAACAGCCCGAAACGGGCGAAATCGCGGGTCGCGGCTTGCAGGCAGCAGCCGGCGATCTCGTGCCCGGTCGCGCCGAGCAGCCAGGTCGCGGGGGCTTCCATCCCGGCAGGCTGCCAGATCTTCTCCTGTAGGTACTGGCTGAGCGGCTTCTTCACCGCCGAGGATACCAGCACGCCGACCAGGTTGGTTTCGCCGGTGTTGTAATGCCACACCTCGCCCGGCGGATGCGCGCGGGGGAGTTTGCGCATATAGCTGACGGTCGCGTCCACGCCCGGATCGGGCCTGGCCTTGTTGAACTGCGCGACATCGGCGTTCGGGTCTTCATAGTCCTCGTTCCACCGCACGCCCGAGCTCATGGTCAGGAGCTGGCGGACCGAAACGTCGTCATAGGCCGAGCCGCGCAGGTCGGGGACATAGAGGCTGACCTTGTCGTCAAGGCTCTTGATGTAACCGTCCTGGATCGCCGCGCCGACCAGGGTTGAGGTGAACGACTTGGCGACCGAGAAGCTGGTCCAGCGGCCCGCGGCATCGAATCCCAGGCCGTAACGTTCGAACCGCACCTTGCCGTCCTGGATGATCACCAGGCCAGCCGCGCGCTGCTCGGCCATGTAGCGTTCGATCCCGGGCACGTTCAGTGGCTTGCCCTGCGGCAGTGCGAGCGGCGTTGCCGAAGGGGCGATAGCGTGGGTCTTGGCCAGCACCGGCAGGCGGTCCATCGCCCGGAACGCGGCGTCGCGCTGGTCCTGCTTCCAGCTCAGCACGTCGGCATCGGTCGGCATGGCGGCGAGCAACCCGCGGGTTTCCTGATCAAGGCTGGCATACCACCCGCCGCCCGCAACCAGCAGCGCCGCTGCTGCGCCCAATGCAATCGTGCGTTTCCTCATTGACCCTCTCCATCCTTTGCCTGCAGCCTAGCGCTGTGCCGGACAAGAGCAAGGCGGGGATCAGCCCTTTGGCGCGGCCCGGCGGATCATGCCTTCCTGCGCCACGCTGGCGACAAGGCGTCCGTCGCGGGTAAACACCCGCCCGCGGTTGAAGCCGCGGCCCGATCCGCTCCACGGGCTGTCGGTAGCGTAGAGCAGCCATTCGTCGGCGCGGAAATCGGCGTGGAACCAGACCGCATGATCAAGGCTGGCGCTGATCACTTCGCCGCGCGCCCACGAAAGTCCGTGGGGCAGGGCGCAGGTGCCCAGCAGGGTCATGTCGCTGGCATAGGCCAAGATCGCGCGGTGGATGCGCGGATCGTCGGGCAGGGGTGCGACAGTCTTGAACCACGAGTGCGAGCGCGGCGGGGCCGGCTGCGGGTTCATCCAGTGACGTCCTTCGACCGCGCGCATTTCGACCGGGCGCGGGGTCAGGAAGTGGTGCCGTGCCTCGGGCCGGGCCTGTTCGGCAAAGCGGCGGCGCACCTCGACCTCGGGTTCCAGTTCTTCGGGCGGGGTCACGTCGGGTATCTCTGCGTCAACGTGGCTGAGACCCTGTTCGGGCTTCTGGAAGCTCGCGGTCAGGTTGAGGATCGGGCGGCCTTGCTGGCTGGCCACGACCCGGCGGTTGGAGAACGATCCGCCATCGAAATCGCGCGCGACCTGGTAATCGCTGGGGAAATCCTCGCTCCCCCCGCGCAGGAAATAGGCGTGGAGCGAATGGGCGGCGCGGTCATCGGATACGGTGGCCTGCGCGGCGTTGAGCGCCTGGGCGATTACCTCGCCGCCGAACACCCGGCCCACCCCGCCGCGCTTGCGCCGGCCGTGGAATCGGTCCTCGCCCTCGGGCGTGACCTCAAGCAGTTTGAGCAGCCCGGAGACCAGGCGTTCGGGGGGTGGTTCGGCATCCATCGCCCTGCCTTTGCGGGTGGGCGCGGACCTGTCAATAGGTGGCGGGCCGCAACCTATTCGGCGGGTTCAAGCCCCGCCGGGGTTCGGCCCAGTTCCGCCCGCAGCAGCCGGGCGAAGGCGGCGCGGCGCAGCCTTCCACCGATCGCGATCGAAATCCGGCCGACCGCGCGCCGTTCGCGCCAGATGTGGTCGATCATCGGGTGATCGGCTGCGGCGCAGCTGTCGCACCATGCGACCTCCGGATCGCCAAGTAGAATAAGGTTTTCACGCTGGACCAGGACGCCGGGGGAAAAGCGGGCGAAGCGCTCGTCGAAGGCGGTCTTGAACGAAAAGGCGCCGGGCGGGGTGAGGAAGTTGGCCAGCATGGCGATTGGCTGCTCGTTCAGGGTTAGGGCAACGCGCTCAAGCTTGCCGCGCGCAGCGGCGCCGTTCAGGGCTTCGCTGAACAGGCGGGCAGTGCCCTGGTGGCTGGCCAGCGCGGATCCCGCCAAGCCCTTCCACCCCGAATGCTCGAGCGCGAGGAAGGCGGCGATCCAGCTTTCGAGCCCGGCGGCGTCGCGTTGCCGGTCGATCCGCACCACGCCCAGTTCGGACAGCCGCGCGAACTGGCGGCGCAGTTCCTTGCGCTTTTTGCCAGACAGGCTCGCATCGAAATAGGCCTCGGGGGAAAGCGGCGAGGCGAGCATGGCGCGGTCCTCGCGGTGGACCAGCCCGGCCAGGCGATCCTGTTCCTCAAGCACTGCCTGAAGCCCGCGATAGACCGGGCCGTCCAGCGGCATCGCGCCCAGGTGCAGGAACACGGCGCGCCCGGCATGGGCATCGGCCCAGGTCAGGAACGCGCGCCAGAAGGCTTTCTCCAGCCCGGCGGCGACCAGCGGCGCGCCCAGAAAGCAGTTTCCGTGGAGCCATCCGCACAGTTGCGGGATCGGCCAGCGGTAGTAGCGGTTTTCGTGCCGGACCGGGATCAGCCCGGCAAGATCACCGTCCACGTCAAAACGCAGGATCCGGACGCTTCCGGCGGGATCGAGCGCGCGCAGTGCGGGCAGCAGATACCAGCTTTCGTGAAAGGGATTGGGTTCCGCGGCGCAGACGGCAAGCGCGTCCCAGGCCAGCCGCGCCTCTGGCGCTTCGAAAGTGGACCAGGCAACGCTGCGGGCCGCAGCATCGGTCACCAGCGGTCCGGCCGTTCCGGTCGCGGCATTGCGCTCCAACGTGATGGTTCCGGCCTGGCTTGCCACGGGGTCCTCTGGATCGGCGGCAACCGTGCCACCCGATCGCGGGCCTAGCAGGCAAGTGCCAAGGAATGGCTAACGCGTTGTTATTCCCATCACTGCAAACGAAAACCCCGCCCGGATCGCTCCGGGCGGGGCTTCGCATTCACCCTGCCAGCGGTCTCAGTGACCGGCAGCCAGCGCGGCGAGCAGCAGCAGCGCCACGATGTTGGTGATCTTGATCATCGGGTTGACGGCCGGACCGGCGGTATCCTTGTAGGGATCGCCGACCGTGTCGCCGGTCACCGCGGCCTTGTGGGCTTCAGAGCCCTTGCCGCCGTGGTTGCCGTCTTCGATGTACTTCTTGGCATTGTCCCAAGCGCCGCCGCCCGAGGTCATCGAGATCGCGACGAACAGGCCGCCGACGATCACGCCCAGCAGCAGCGCGCCCAGCGCGGCAAAGCCTTCGGCCTGGCCGGCGACCATGCTGATCACGAAGTAGACCGCGATCGGCGCGAGCACCGGCAACAGCGACGGAACAATCATTTCCTTGATCGCTGCCTTGGTGACCAGGTCCACCGTCCGCGCATAGTCGGGCTTGGATTCGTAGGTCATGATCCCCGGATTGGCCTTGAACTGCTCGCGCACGTCCTTGACCACGTCGCCGGCGGCGCGGCCCACGGCGGTCATGCCCATCGCACCGAACAGGTACGGGAGCAGCGCGCCGAGCGCGGCAAAGCCGTTGGCCTGCCCAGCCACCGCGCCGATCACGAAATAGGCCGCGATCGGGGCCAGCACCGGCAGCAGCGACGGCACGATCATTTCCTTGATCGCCGCACGGGTCACAAGGTCGACGGTGCGGG
>JBJTMC010000067.1:0-14858 GCA_046063325.1 Novosphingobium sp. | reverse complement strand
GATCATGCGGTTCCTCAAACGGGTCCAGCTGGGCGTGGTCGGGCACGATGTCGATGTGACGGTCTGCGGCGAGATGGGCGGTCGCCGGCTTGAGGCGCTGGCCCTGCTCGGCATCGGCATCCGCCGCCTGTCGATCACGCCCGCAGGCGTCGGACCGATCAAGGAACTGGTCCGCAAGATCGACCTCGCGGAGATCACCGGCGCGATGAACGGCTGGCTCTCGATGCCGCCACCGAACCTGCGCGAAGCGCTGGCCGCCTGGGCGGCCGAGCGCGGGATTGACACGGACTGAAGCCCGCCAGGTTTTCGCCGAACTTTCAATTGCCACCACCCCGTCACAATTCCCGCCCATTTCACCGCTTGGGCGGTTGCGCTGCACGGCAATTTGCATTGACAGCCGCCTACGAAACGGGATGCTCAACGATAAACCAGAAAATGGTCGCTTGTACGGGGTCGAAATGACTGATGAAGGTGTGATGGAGGCTGAACTCCCGTTGGAGGGGGCTGGGCAGCGTCTGCTTCGTGCGCGCGAAGCGGCGGGCCTGACTCGCGCCCAGGTCGCCGGAAAGACCCGCATCCCCGAACGTCAGTTGGCCGCGATCGAGGAAAGCAACTGGGCCGTGCTTCCGGCCCGGCACTATGCGCTCGGTTTCGCCCGCAACTACGCCAAGATCGTCGGGCTTGATCCGGAAGAAATCGCCTCGGCGGTTCGGATCGAACTGGCAGAGCAAGGCCCCTCCGAACCGCGCCGCACGATCCAGACCTTTGAACCCGGCGATCCGGCGCGGGTCCCGGGATCGCGGATGGTCTGGATTGCGCTTGCCGGGGTTCTGGCGGTGCTGATCGGGGTGTTCGCGCTGGCCCGTTCGATGTTTTCGCCGGGCGGGGAACTGCCCTCGATCCTCCCGTCGGAAACGCCCTCTGCCGCGTCGAGCGCGGCGGCCCCGCCACCGGCCACGGTCCCGCTCAGCGGCCCGGTGGTGTTCACCGCGCTTGAGCCGAAGGTGTGGGTCAAGTTTTCCGACGCCGCCGGCAACCAGTTGCTGCAAAAGGAACTCGCCCAGGGCGAAAGCTGGACCGTGCCCCAGGGCCAGGAAGGCGTGACGATCTGGACCGCCCGGCCCGATGCGCTGGCAATCACGATCGGCGGGCAGGGCGTGCCCAAGCTTTCCGACGTGCAGAAGACGGTCAAGGACATGCCGGTTACGGCAGCGGCGCTGCTGGCCCGCGGCACCCCCGCGGCAAGCCCCTCGGCGATTCCGGCGGCTACTGCTCCGGCTCCGGCACAGTCGCGCAGCACGGCCCAGCCGCGTCCGCGCGAGCGGCACCAGGTGGCCGCGCGCGCCGATACGGCCGCCGTGACCCAGCCCAGCGCCGCGCCTGTCGCAGCACCGTCAAGCCCGGTCGCTGCGGTCCCCGCGCCCTCTGCTACCTAGTGCAATCCTGCGGATAGCCGCGCCCGGCCGCTCGACAGGCGGCATCGCGCTTGGTTAATGCTTCACCGCACGGTTAATCGCCGGTTCGGACAGGCTGCCTCAAGGCCTGCCGAGCCCTGTCAGCCATGGACACAAGCACGATGAAGCGACTTTTGTTGAACAAGCCCCTGATGGTCACGCTGGCGCTGGCTCTGGCGGGCCCGGCTCTGGCGCAAACTGCGGTCGATCCGACAACCGATACCCGGCTGCGGCGGCTGGAAGCAGAGGTTTCGGCGATCCAGCGCGTGGTCTTCCCCGGCGGCGACGGCAAGTTCTTCCCCCCGCAGATCCAGCCGAGCGCGCCCGGCACCGCCAGCCCCGGTTCGCCCGCAACCAATCCCAATGCCGACATGCTGACCCGGATGGACGGGCTGGAAGGCCAGGTCGCCCGGCTGACCGCGCAGGTCGAGGAAGACCGCAACCGCATGGACAAGCTCGACGCGCGGCTGACCGCGCTTGAAGGCGCCAAGGCCGAGGCGGCGAAGGTCAAGTCCAGCCAAAGCGGAACCAGCACCGACACCAACCTTGCGGCGATGACCGGCGGTGCCTCGGCGCCCAAGCCGGCCGTGACGGTGACGACCGCGCCCAAGCCGGTCGTGCCCGCGGCCAAGCCCGCCGATCCCAGCGCCAAGCGCCTTGCCGCCGTCCGCGCGATCGAAAAACCGCAGTCGAGCGATCCGGGCGACGACGAATATTCCTATGGCTTCCGTCTGTGGGAAGGAAAGTTCTACCCCGAGGCCGAGCAGCAGCTGAAGCTGTACCTGCAGAAGTATCCCAAGCACGCGCGGGTCAGCTTTGCCCGCAACCTGCTGGGCCGCGCCTATCTGGACGAAGGCAACCCGCGCGAGGCGGCCAGCTGGTTCCTGCAGAACTACAAGGCCGACCCCAAGGGCGATCGCGCGCCCGACAGCCTGCTGTACCTGGCCGAATCGATGCGCGTCCTCAAGGATACGGGCCGCGCCTGCGTGGCGCTCGACCAGTTCGGGCGCGACTATCCCAAGGAGGCCGCGGGCCGTCTCAAGGCGCAATACGATGCGACCAAGGGCGGATTGAAGTGCCCGGCCTGATCCCGGGCCGTGGCCGGACCGCCGCCACCGCCTGATCCCGACCTGACCGGCCGTTTCGCCGCCGATCTTGCCGCGCTGTGGCAAGGCGCGGGCCGGATCGGGGTAGCGGTTTCGGGCGGGCCGGACAGTCTGGCCCTGCTGCTGCTGGCCCACGCCGCGCTGCCGGGCCGGGTGGCTGCGGCGACGGTTGACCATCAATTGCGGGCCGGTGCGGCCAGCGAAGCGGCGATGGTTGCCCAGGTCTGCGCCTTGCTGGGGGTTCCGCACCAGACGTTGGTGGTTTCCGTGAGCCAGGGCAACATCCAGGCGCAGGCGCGCGCGGCCCGCTATGCCGCGCTGGCCGGGTGGATGGAGCGCGAGGGGCTGGCGGCGCTGCTGACCGCTCACCACGCCGATGACCAGGCCGAAACCCTGCTGCTGCGGCTGAGCCGGGGCAGCGGTGCGGCGGGGCTGGCGGGGGTGCGGGCACGGGGCACGGTGCCGCAAACCGCTCTGCCGCTGCTGCGCCCGCTGCTGGCCTGGCGGCGGAGCGAGCTGGGCGCAGTTGTCGAACAGGCCGGGATGGCCGCGGTGCAGGATCCGTCGAACAGCGACGACCGGTTCGATCGCGTGCGGATCCGCAAGGTGCTGGCCGGGGCGGACTGGCTCGATGTTCCGGCGCTGGCCCAAAGCGCCGCCAACCTGGCCGATGCCGACGCCGCGCTCGATTGGGCTGCCGCGCGCGAATGGTCCGAAGCGGTCAGCCGCTCACCGATGGGCCTGACCTATCGCCCGCAGGCCCCGCGCGCGGTGGCGCTGCGGGTCCTGGCGCGGATCGTGACCGAGCTTGACGGCGAGGCGCCGCGCGGCGCAGCGGTCGCGCGGCTGTTCGACAGCCTGCTGGCCCGCCAGCCCGCCTCGATCGGCCATCTGGTGGCGCGGGTCGTGCCCGAAGGGTGGAGCTTTACCAGGGCACCGAAACAGAGATCCAGCTGAAATACACCTCCTTGCTGAATCTGGTTTTCAAGCTAGAGTAGGAAATCCAATTATCTGTCGGCGGAACAAGATGAACAAGCGTTTATTGATAATCGTCGGTTTCGCGACTATTTTATTTTTGTCGTTCTATATTGGCTCGCCGTATTTTGCTGCGAATAGTTTGAAGAATGCAGCAATTGCCGGTGATGTCGACTCGCTTGAGGCTGGAGTGGATTTTCCGGCTGTCCAAGAGAGTCTAAAGGCGCAGATGACGGTCGCTTTGATGACCGAGTTCAAGAACGATCCGAAGATGCAGGGTAATCCATTTGCCGGCCTAGGTGCCATGATGATGCCAGCGATAATCGATAGGGCGGTAAGCAGCTACGTTACCCCGGAAGGAATCTCCGCCTTGGTCAAAGGCGCAAAGCCCGGTCAAATCGAAGCAGCAAAGAACAATTCCGACATTGAATTTGCGACCGATTATTCCGGGTTGGATCGATTTCGCGTTCACACCTCAAAACGGAGCAACGGCGAGAAAGGCCCAACTTTCCTCTTCGAACGCCGCGGCATCTTCACATGGAAGATGATCAAGATTGAACTTCCGGCTGATTTCATGAAGCGGGGCAGTACGCCGGAATAGCACCACATCAATCGCGCGCGGCCATACCCTTCTGCTTCATCCGCCAGACCAGCTGGTCATAGCGGTCCTGCCCGAAAAACGGTTCGCCATCATAGACCATCAGCGGCACGCCATAGTGCCCGCCCAGGCGCTGATCGGCTTCGTTAGTCTTGATCGCCGCATCGAGCCGGTCCGCCTCGGCCGCCTGGACCGCGTCCATCGCCGCCAGATCGCAACCAGCGCTGGCGAAGGCCCGGGCCAGGTGATCGCCTTCGTGCCAGCCGTCGACTTCGCCCGACCAGATCAGGTGGCTGACCGCGCGCAGCAGCGCCAGGCCCTTGCCCTGCTCGGAGGCCAGCACCCCCAGCCGGGTCAGGCGGTGGATATGGGGCTGCTCCTTGGGATAGGTCCGGGTGGCAAAGTCCATCAGCACCGGATCGGGGCGCGGCCAGCGCAGCGGCAGTCCGGCAAATTCGGCGCTGCGCACGCAGTCGCGCATCAGATAGCTGGTCCACAAGGGGTCGGCATTGGCAAAGAAATCGTGCTGGCGCACCGCGATCGGCAGGACCGGGCGCACGTTGACCCGCGCGTGCCAATCGCGTTCCAGCTCAAGCAGTTTGGGGACGACAATGTACGAATAGGGGCTGCGGAACGACCAGAACAGATCGACGGTATGCGGCATTGCCATCCTCCCAAACTGGGGTCATTAATCGTCCGATTAAAGGGAGAGTCAAATGCGGATTGATTCATCGACGGCCGCCGTGGTCACAGGGGGCGCATCGGGTCTGGGCCGGGCTACGGCAGGGGAACTGGCTGCCGCCGGGGTCAAGGTGGCGATCTTCGACCTGAACGCGGAAAAGGGTGAAGACGTCGCTGCGGCGATCGGCGGGCTGTTCTGCAAGGTTGATATCACCGACGAGCAATCGGTAATCGATGGCTTCGCCAGAGCCCGCGCCGCGCACGGCCAGGAACGCATCACGGTCCACTGCGCGATGACCAGCCGCCGCGGCAAGACGCTGGCCTTTGACAAGGAGGCCGGCAAGCTGAAGCGGCTGCCGACTGAGGATTACATCTACGGGGTCCAGGGCATCCTGGTGGCAAGCTACCGGATCGCCTCGCTCTCGGCCGAAGGCATGGCCGGACTGGAACCGCTCGAAGACGGTGAACGCGGCTGCATCACGCTGACCGCCTCGGTCGCGGCGCAGGACGGACAGATCGGGCAGATCATCTACGGTTCGGCCAAGGCGGGCGTGAACGGCCTGGTCCTGCCGATGGCCCGCGACCTGTCCGACCTGGGCATCCGGGTCAATTCGATCATGCCGGGGATCTTCGCGACCCCGTTGATGCTGGGGGCCAAGCCGCAGGTGCTGGAAAGCCTGGCCGCCTCGGTTCCGTTTCCCAAGCGGCTGGGCAAGCCCGAGGAGTTTGGCAGCCTGGCGCTCGAACTGGCGCGCAACAGTTACTTCAACGGCCAGTGCATCCGGCTGGACGGCGCGATCAGGATGGCACCGCGGTAAGCGGATTTTCTGATCGGAATCGTGTCGTTTCCTAAGGGGTTTCGGTTGCCTGGCGGCCGTCTGCTTTGTTGGGGGGGCGGACATTAAGTTTTGCGATTTAATGAGGTTTAATGTCTGACCGGTCTAGATTGTCATTTTCATGGGTCGCGGGTGAAGGCCCAGATATCGAGGCACTCGAGCGACTGACCAGCCGCTTTCCCAAGCCAGAAATCCCAATGGGCGAGGCTTGGTTTCTTGCTCCTGAGAGGAGGATGTACCCTGAGTTGCTCGGCAATTTGGACTCAGTCTCAGACGACTATATTCTTGATGCCTTACGTGAGACCGTAGGACCTTCCTGTTTCGGACCTCGCGATGAGTGGACGGTTTGGTTCCATTATCTTCTTCCCCGTTTGCTTCAGCGGGAATGGGGTCAGACGGTCTACGACCCAGTGGAACTCATCATCACTGCATTCATGACTCAGCACCCCGATGGGAATGCCCAGCTGCCGTACGCCGAGTTCACGAGTGACGCCTTGCTCACTCTAGGTCGGTACATCATGTCGAGCCGTTGCTGGCCGGATGGAGTGCTTCACGCGACACGATGCTTGAACAAGTTTCAGCGGGTGGATGAAACCTTCGGTTGGAGCGACGCCGATGGCCTGCTTTCGGCATCCCTATTCTTCCACCTAAAGTATCTTCCGGCCGACATGGTGAAACCGTGGCTGGAATCCGTCATTTCCATTCCGAACGCCTTCTGGATCGAGCAGGTCGTCGTCTGGTTAATCGGTGCTCATCCGCTCCTAACAGGCGTGATCGAACAACCGAGCAGGCTGCCCGAAGTCGGGCCGTGCTTTATCGGATGGGATGGTTCCTATTCGCTCGATGGCCATTACACCGGCGACTTCGAACCGCCGATCATTCGGACACCTTTCATTGCTGATGCAAACAAATCCGCAGCCCTACAAACCGTTCAAAACCTTGACCTAAGTCAGTTCCTTCTCGAGTGGCAAACGAACCCTCACTTGGAGAATCTAGCGTCTGAGACGGCTGGGTTGCCGGAACGGTTTCAGGAACTGTACGCAACCTGATCTGGCCGTCTGCTTTGTCGTCGTATCCGGAACGGAAGCTTTCAATTTCAAATCCGGCCGAGCGGCCATCAAGACCAGTCCGGCTCGCGGGACCGATCCCGGCTCAGATCAGACTGTCACCCTTGCCCACCATCTTGCCCCGGGTGATGTAGACCTTGGTTCCCACCGGGGCGATCGCGAACAGCTTGGCGGCGAAGGGATCGGGCACGCCGACGCAGCCGTGGCTGGCATAGCCTTTCTCCACCGTGGTGCCGTGGATCGCCACGCCGTCCTCGGTCAGGTTCATGGTGTAGGGCATCGGCGCGCTATCGTACTTTGACGAGTAGTGGTCCTTGTCCTTCCACTTGATCGGGAACACGCCGAGCGGGGTCGGCGTTTCGCTGGTGCCGAGCAGGACGGCGGAGGCGCCGATTTCATAGCCGTTCTGGAAGACCGAGATCACCCGCGCGTCGAGATCGACCGTCACGACCACCGGCCCGGCGGGCACGCCCTTGTCATCCCAATGCCATTCGCCGTACTTGATCGGGCCAGTGATCGGCAGGATCCGCTTGATCACGAAGCGTTCGTCCTTGGGCGCAGCCGGCTTGGCCGCAGCGGGACTGGCGGCGGGATTGGCGGCTTGCGCCTTGGCGAACGCGTCAGGGGCCGATTGCGGCGGCAGCGCGGTGGCGCGATCGACCTGCTGGTGAAGCAGAAGCCCGCCCAGACCCAGCGCTCCGGCGCCCAGCGCGGCAAGCATGGCATGATTTGCAGTGAAGGTCATCGCATGCGTCCCGGCGTTGGCGTGGTCCAAGCCGGATCAATAGCTTGCGCAGGGGATCAAGGCCAGCACCGCCGGTCCCGCGTTCCGGAGCGGGACTGGATCGCGGGCAAAGGTTAACGGATCAGCCGTGCGCGCCGAACAGGTTGGCGATCGTGGTGGTGATCCGCAGCGACAGGGCCTGGGCGGCCTCGATCGGGTCGATGAAATCGCGGTGGATCGCCGAATAGCCGACCGCCCCTTCATCGGGATAGTCGCTCGGTTCGGTCACGGTGAAATCATCGAGCCGCGGCTCGCTTGCCGGGAAGGCGCGGCGCAGCTGGGCCAAAGCTTCCTCGACCCGCAGGGTAAAGACCATCTCCAGCACGTCTTCGCGCGCGATGTCGTTGGCCCGGCTGAAGGCGGGGACCGATACGGCGCGCAGGAACATGTGCTGGAACAGCGCCAGCCGCAGCGCCTGAAGCACGCCCAGCAGGCGCCGGGTATGCTCGCGGCCGTCCTGCGGCGCCTCATCCGGGATCAGGGTTAGCAGCCGGTGCAGCTTGAGCGCATCGACCCGCAGGCGGCTCGCCATCCGGCGGAACACGCCGGTGCGATCGTCGGTGGTGAGGTATTCGGCCAGCGCCAGGCAGGCATCAGCGATGTGGCCTTCATCCCCGCGATAGGGGCGGCTGGCCCAGTAGGCCGAATTGAACAGCTCGCCATAGGCCGCGACAGTCTTGATGCTGGCCAGCGCGTTGGCGCTGCGCACCAGCCGGACCAGCTGGCGGCCGCGCTCGCTGGTGCTGAGCAGTTCGGCCAGCGCCTCGTAATTCCCCTCGGCCGCGGTGCCGAACCCGGCGATCACGTTGACCGGATAGCCCAGCTGTTGCAGCACCGCGTTGTGCGGGATCGCGCGGATCTGGCGCAGGTTCATCTCGCGGTCGGCGGCCAGGTCGCTCTGGCGGCGGCTCTTGCGACTGCCGGTATCGTTGAGCAGCCCCAGGCCAAAGGCGGTTACCGCGCGGGGATAGGTCCGGCTGACCAGCTGTTCGTGCTGGAACCGGCGGATCGCGCGGTAGAAGTCCAGGCTCAGGTCGGTGCGGCGATAGAACGGATCGGTCGGCGCGTCGGTCGCGGCTGCGCCCGGGGGCATCTCGGCAAAGCGGGTCAGGGTGGCCAGCGCCAGTTCGGGTGTGCCGAAGAACAGATAGCCGTCGCCGCCCTGAAAGCTGACCTCGGGTTCCAGCCGGATCCCGGCGCGCGCGAAACGGCGCCGGGCCCAGGGCGATAGCGGCCAGGCCAGGCGGTCGGCGAAGGAATCAGGGTGCGCCCCGCGCCCCATGCTTTCGCCGTGGGTGTTGAAGATCAGCGCGGCGACATCGGTCAGGGCGTTGGCGACCATCGCCTCGCTCAGCCGTCCTTGCAGGCGTTCGATTGCCAAGGCTGCCGGGATCTGGCCGACGAACCGCCCGGCATCGGAAAAGCCGGTCTGGACCGAAATCCGCCCGCGGGTGCGAGCGTAATCGCGGTAGGCCTCTTCGGCCAGCAGGGCATCGAGGAACCGGCCGCCATGCTCCAGCGCGCTTTCGGTTTCGAACAGGGGCGAGACATCGACCTTGCCCTCGATCCCGAACAGCTTGGCGAAGTAAAGCGCGGCAAGCACCGTGGTCGGCTGTTCGCATTCGGCCACCAGCATGCGGATCGGCGCGTCGGCATCGATGTGGTGGAGGATCTGCGCCATGGCCAGGAACTGGCGGATCGCGGTCGAATTCTCGATTGCCAGCGCCGCCATGTTGGACCGCAGCGGCTTGGCTTCGGCCAACAGCTCGCGCATGCGGACCAGCGCGGCCTGACTGGCAAGGTCGAGCTTGCCATCGGGGTCGATCCGGCGGCGGATCGCGTTCTGGAGCTGGCTGGAATTTATCCGGAAATGGATCCAGCCCATCCCCAGCCCATCGGCGCGCATCGCGGCGGCGACGGTCAGCAGGGTCTCCGCCTCGGAATCGGCGGCGTGGGCCGCTTCGGCTTCCAGTTCGGTGATCACCGCGCTGAGGCTGGTCAGCTTGAAGGGGTGGTCGGCGCTGAGGTGGTTGGCGGCCTCGGCCACGGCGGCGGGATCGAGGGGGTCGATGGCGGCAAGCCGCGCGGCCTGTTCACCCGCATGGCCCGCGGCCGCACGAAGCCGGTCGGCAAGCTCGGGCACGGCCAGGGACAGGGCATCGGCATAGCTGGCCAGGCGCTCGGCCTTTTCCTCCAGCCGATAGCGCAGCGAGGTGGCCCACGAGATGTCGGTGCGCCCGTCCATATCGTAGCCGACCCAGGTGGCAAAGCGCAGCGGCATCGGGGCGAGCGTGCGCCACTGATCCGGCCAGCGCCGCCGCGCCTCGGCCAGCAGAGCGCGCACCATGGCGTCGCGCGCGGCCTGGGCGCGGGTCAGCGCGTCCAGCGCCGCGCGGTGTTCGCTGTCAAGCGTGATCGCATCGCGGTCATGCGGCGCAACGCAGGCGGTCGCGGCGCCGATATCGCCGGACGAGGCCGCTTCGGCCACGGCTTCGGACTGGCGCCGGGTCAGCAGGAAGGTCGGGTGCGCGGTGAACACGATGTGCGCCGCGGGATGCCGCCAGCGCGCGGCGAAATCCGCAAAGTCATCGGCTTCGGCAAGCGCGGAAAGCCGCTGCAGGTTGTCCGTGCCAGGCAGCGGGGCGACCAGCCGGTTGAGTCGGTGCGCCCGGGCCAGCAGGCCTTCGCACTCCAGCTCGGCGACAAGCGTGGCAATGTCGGCAAGCGCCAGTTCGCCGCTTTCGATCCGCCGCGACAGTTCCAGGCTGAGCTGGAAGACCGGATTGAACAGCGGCGTTTCGGCCGTGCGCTGGTGCAGCGCATGAAGCCGGGCGTCCAGTTCGGCAAGGAGTGTCATCTAATCTTTCCTCGTAAGCCCCGTTCGACCCGAACGGGGCGCACGGCGAGCTAGTGCCCCAGTCCAGCCGCTGCCCGGGCCGCCGCTTCGATTGCCGCTACGTCCGGCGTACCTTTGGGCACCACCCAGGATCCGCCGCAGCACAACACGGGATCAAGCGCAAGCCAATCCGGCGCAGTTGCAGGGGTGATCCCGCCAGTTGGGCAGAAACGGACCATGCCGAAGGGCGCGGAGATCGCTTTCAGGGCCGGGATGCCGCCGTTGGCCTCGGCCGGGAAGAACTTGAACCGGTCCAGCCCCAGGTCGAGCCCGCGCATGATATCGCTGCTGGTCGCAATGCCCGGCAGGAACGCAGTTCCCGAGGCGATCGCCGCCTTGGCCAGCGCATCGGTAAGGCCGGGTGAGACGATGAACTCGCTGCCCGCTTCGAGCGCATCGTCGAGGGCGAATTCGTTGAGCACGGTGCCGGCGCCGACGATTGCACCGGGCACCTTCTTCATTTCGCGGATCACCTCAAGCGCGCTTGCCGTGCGCAGGGTAACTTCCAGAACCGGCAGGCCGCCCTTGACCAGAGCCTCGGCGATCGGTGCGGCGTGGGCCACGTCTTCGATCACCAGCACCGGAATGACCGGGGCCATGCGCATGATCTCTTCGATACGGCTCACGATAAATGCTCCTTGGCGAATGCGGCAGCCGCGCCGAACAGGCCGGGCTGGGGGTGGGTTATCAGTTTGACCGGAAGGCGTGCCATCAGCTCGGCAAAGCGGCCCTTGGCGGTGAAGCGGTTGGCAAAGCCGGACCGCAGCAGGGTGTCCTTGATCCTCAGGCCCAGGCCGCCCGCGATCACCACCCCGCTTGCCCCCTGGGCCAGCGCAATGTCGCCCGCGAACGAGCCCAGCGAAAGGCAGAACCGGTCGACCGCGGCGGCGGCCAGGCTGTCTTCGCCGCTGGTGCCGCGCTGCCATAGCGTGCGGTCGTCGGTGTGCTGGATCGCCCGGCCTTCCAGCGCGGCCAGCGCCTCATAGATATCGACAATCCCGGGGCCGGAAACAACCCGTTCGGCCGAAACGCGGCGATAGCGCAGCCGTAGCCGGGCAAGGATCGCATCTTCGATGCTGTCGAGCGGGGCATAGTCTATATGCCCGCCTTCGGTGGCCTGGACGCGGTAATTGCCCGGGCCGCCGCGCCAGACATGGGCAACGCCCACCCCGGTTCCGGGTCCGACGATAGACAGGGTTCCTTCGGCGGGCAGCGGGGTATCCGGACCGGCCAGGTGGACGAAATGGTCCGGCCCGGCGATCGCCACGGCATGGCCGACGGCGCCGAAATCGTTGATCACGGTATAGCGGTCCGCACCCAGCTTTTCGGGGATCAGTGCCGGACGGATCACCCACGGGTTGTTGGTGAAGCGGATCATCTCTCCGCCGACCGGCCCCGCGATCGCGATCGAGACCGCGGGCGGCAGCGAACCGCCCTGCATCCGCGCAAAATCCTCCCAGGCGGTCTGGAAGCTGGCGTGGTCCTTGGTGTGGAGCGTGGCCGGTTCGCCCAGCGTGATCGCGCCGTCGGCGGCGATTTCGGCCAGGGCAAAGCGGGCGTGGGTGCCGCCGATATCGACGGTGACGAGCTGGGTCACAGCCCGGCCTCCGCCAGCATGGCCGATCCGCCGTGTTCCGCGCCGTCGGCGTGGTGGCGCAGCATGGCGAACAGTTCGCGCCCCATGCCCATCTCCGCCTGCGGGGCGGGGTGGGGCTGGCGCTGGGAAATATCCTCCAGCACCTCAAGCGTCCCGGTCCGCGCGCACAGTCGAACCCGGTCACCGTCGCGCAGATAGGCGAGGCCGCCGCCCGCCAGCGCTTCGGGCGTGACGTGGATCGCGGCGGGAACCTTACCCGACGCGCCCGACATGCGCCCGTCGGTGACCAGCGCAACCTTGTGGCCGCGGTCCTGCAGCACGCCGAGCGGCGGGGTCAGCTTGTGCAGTTCGGGCATGCCGTTGGCGCGCGGGCCCTGGAACCGGACCACGACGACCACGTCGCCGTTAAGCTCGCCCGCCTTGAAGGCAGACTGGACCTCTTCCTGGGTGGAGAAAACCCGGCACGGCGCCTCGATCGTCCAGCGTTCCTCGTCGACCGCGCTGGTCTTGAAGGTCGCGCGGCCGAGGTTGCCCTTGACCAGCCGCATGCCCCCGTCGGGATGGAACGGCGCGGCTGCGGGCGCCAGGATGGCGGGATCACCGCTGGTGGCCGGGGCGGGGTGCCAGGCCAGCGCATCGCCCTGCAGCACCGGCTCTTCGGCATAGGCGCGCATCCCGCCTTCGGCCACGGTCAGCACGTCGGCGTGGGCCAGTCCAGCATCGAGCAGTTCGCGGATGACATAGCCCATGCCCCCGGCGGCGTGGAAGTGGTTCACGTCGGCCGCGCCATTGGGATAGACCCGCGCGATCAGCGGCACCGCGGCGCTCAGCTCGTCAAGGTCCTGCCAGTCAAGCCGGATTCCGGCAGCGCGGGCCATGGCGGGCAGGTGGATCGCGTGGTTGGTCGAGCCGCCGGTGGCGAGCAGGCCGACGCAGGCGTTGACGATCGCCTTTTCGTCCACCACCCGGCCCATCGGGCGGTAATCGTCCCCCTCGTGCCCGATTTCGGCCAGGCGGTGCACCGCCTTGCGGGTCAGCGCGGAGCGTAGCGGGGTGTTGGGCGGGACGAAGGCCGAACCCGGCACGTGGAGCCCCATCAGCTCCATCATCATCTGGTTGGAATTGGCGGTGCCATAGAAGGTGCAGGTGCCGGGCGAATGGTAGCTGGCGCTTTCGCTTTCGAGCAGATCGGCGCGGCTGGCCTTGCCCTCGGCGTAGAGCTGGCGGACCTTCTGCTTTTCCTTGTTGGCCAGGCCCGACGGCATCGGGCCGCTGGGCACGAAGATTGCCGGCAGGTAGCCGAAGCGCAGCGCGCCGATCACCAGCCCGGGCACGATCTTGTCGCAGATGCCCAGCAGGGCCATCCCGTCGAACATCGCGTGGCTCATCGCGATGCCGGTGCTCAGCGCGATCACGTCGCGGCTGAACAGCGACAGTTCCATCCCGTCCTGGCCCTGGGTGACCCCGTCGCACATCGCCGGAACCCCGCCCGCGACCTGCGCGGTCGCGCCGACTTCGCGGGCGTAAAGCTTCATCGCTTCGGGGTAGCGGCCATAGGGCTGGTGCGCCGAAAGCATGTCGTTGTAGGCGGTAACGATCGCCAGGTTTGGCCCGCGGCCGTGGGCGATGGCGCCCTTGTCGCCCTCGGCCGCGGCAAAGCCGTGGGCCAGGTTGGAGCAGGACAGCGCGTTGCGGTTCGGAAACCGCTCCGCCTCGCGCTCCATCAGGTCGAGATAGCGGCGGCGACCATCTTTAGACTTGGCGATGATCCGCTCGGTGACCCGCTCGACGGTCGGGTTGAGCCTAGTCATTCCAGGTCACTCCGTCGCGCTCGGCCAGGGCGATTGCGGCGGACGGCCCCCAGTTGCCCGCGGAATAGGACTTTGGTTTGACGCCGTGCTCCGCCCAATCGGCACGGATCTGGTCGATCCAGGTCCACTGGGCTTCAACCTCGTCACGCCGCACAAACAGGGTCTGGTCGCCCTCGATCAGGTCGAGCAGCAGCCGTTCATAGGCGATCCGCTTTTTCGGACCGGCAAAGGCATCGGCCATCGCGATGTCGAGCGGCACCTTGCGCAAGCGGATTCCGTCGCGATCGAGGCCGGGAACCTTGGCCATCAACTGCAACTGGATGTTCTCTTCGGGCTGGATCCCGATCACCAGCGCGTTGGGCTTTGCCGTGGCCCCGCGCGCGGCGAAGATCGAATGCGGGATGGCGCGGAAGTTGATCACGATCTCGGTCTTGCGTTCGGGCAGCCGCTTGCCGGTGCGCAGGTAAAACGGCACGCCCTGCCAGCGCCAGTTGTCGACGTGGGCCTTGATTGCGACGAAGGTTTCGGTGTCCGAATCCCGGCCCAGCTCCTCATCATAGCCGGGGACTGGCTGGCCATCGATTGCACCCTTGCGGTATTGCCCGGTAACCGTTTCGGTATGGGCGACCTTGCGCAGGGCGCGCAGCACCTTGACCTTCTCGTCCTGGATGGGGATTGCGTCGTAGCTGGTCGGCGGTTCCATCGCGACCAGCGCGAGCAGTTGCAGCATATGGTTCTGGACCATGTCGCGCAGCGCCCCCGCGCCGTCATAGTATCCTGCGCGCGCTTCAAGCCCGACCGTTTCGGCGATGGTGATCTGGACATGATCGATGTGCGCCGCGTTCCACAGCGGCTCGAACATGATGTTGGCGAAGCGCAGCGCCAGAAGATTCTGGACCGTTTCCTTGCCCAGGTAATGGTCGATCCGGAAGATCCGGTCCTCGGGAAAGGCGCGGGCGACCGCGTCGTTTATCTCGCGGCTCGATTCGAGGCTGGTGCCGAGCGGCTTCTCCAGCCCGATGCGGACCTTGTCCCCGGTCAGCCCGGCGGCGG
>JBJTMC010000066.1:0-19078 GCA_046063325.1 Novosphingobium sp. | reverse complement strand
CGGAGAGGCCGACGGTCTGCAGCTTGAGGTCGTACTGGTTCGACCAGAACCACGGCGTTGCGCCGTAGGCTTGCGGATCGCCGGTGATCGCCCTGGCCGCGCAGGTGGCCTGATCGTTGGCGTTCTGGACGCTTTCCAGCCTGATCACCGCGCCATCGGCAAACCGGTTGGCATGGGCCGCGCAGTCCCCGATCGCATAGACATTGGGCAGGCTGGTGCGGCAGAAATCGTCCACATCCACCCCGTTCCCGCCCGCCGCGCCCGCCGCGATCAGCGGACCGACCGCGGGAACGATCCCGATCCCGACGATCACCAGCTGGCATTCGACCAGGCTTTCGTTGGTCAGACGCACGCCGGTGACGCGGCCATCGCCCTCAATCTCGGTCAGCCCGGTGCCGGTGCGCAGATCGACACCGTGGGCGCGATGTTCGGCTTCGTAGAAGCTGGAAAGCTCTTCGCCCGCGACCCGCGCCAGCACCCGCGGCAGGACTTCGATCAGGGTCACTTCCTTGCCCAGCTTGCGCAGCACCGCGGCCGCTTCCAGCCCGATATAGCCCCCGCCGACGATCACCGCCCGGGACACGCCGTCCAGTTCGCCCAGGATCGCATCAGCATCCGCGCGGGTGCGGACGGCATGGACGCCCGCGAGTTCCGCACCGGGGCAGCTCAGCCGCCGCGGATCGCCGCCGGTCGCCCAGATCAGATCGCCATAGCTGAACAGCCGCCCGTCCTGGAAATGGACCTGGTTGTTGCCGGGCGAAACCTGGACCACCTCGGCATTCAGCACCAGGTCGATGTCCTTGCCGGCCCAGAAATCGGCCGGGCGGATCAGCAGCCGCTCCCAGGTCTTGTCGCCCAGCATGTATTCCTTGGACAGCGGCGGGCGTTCGTAAGGCGGCTCGCTTTCCCGGCCGATCAGCGCGATGCTGCCATCGAAGCCCAGCTGGCGCAGCTGGATCGCGGCATAGGCGCCGCCCTGCCCGGCACCGACAATGATCACATCGTATTTCATCGGATCAGCCTCTTGTCCTCGAAACCTGCACACCGCCAGCCCGAACCATGGCTTTCGCGGCGACAAGCCGGTTGCGCCGCCGTCAGGCAACATGCAAGATCAATTTGACGAGCCGAGGATCAATCACCGCCGAAAACCGTGCGGCAAGATCCGGCAGCCATTTACAGGGAAGGGATCCTCTGCACATGAACGGGGCCGAAGCTTTTATCGAGACGCTGTATTCCTGCGGGGTGGACGTCTGCTTCGCGAACCCGGGAACATCGGAAATGCAGCTGGTCGCCGCGGTCGATCGCCAGCACGGGATGCGCGCGATCCTGGGCCTGTTCGAAGGCGTGGTGACCGGCGCTGCTGACGGATACGGCCGCATGGCGGAAAAGCCCGCGGTGACGCTGCTCCATCTCGGCCCGGGCCTAGGGAACGGCCTGGCCAACCTGCACAACGCCAAGAAGGCCGGCACGCCGATCATCAACATGGTCGGCGATCATGCCACCTATCACCTGCACTTTGATGCGCCGCTGACCTCCGATGCCGCCGGGGTGGCCCGGCCGATGTCGGACTGGGTGCGAGCATCGAAATCGAACCGCGATCTGGCCCAGGCCGGAGCGGAAGCCTACGCCGTCGCAATGGGCGGCTATCCCGGCCGGATCGCCACCGTGATCGTCCCGGCGGACCATGCCTGGACCGAAGGTTCGGCCGCGGTCGCACCGCCCGTCCTGCCGCAGGCCCCCCGGGCGCCTGATGCCGCAATCGCCGCCGCCGCCGCCGCACTCAGAGAAGGCGACGGGCCAAAATGCCTGTTCCTGGGCGGACCGGCGCTGCGCGCGGAAGCCTTGCACCAGGCCGGACGGATCGCCGCGGCGACCGGATGCCGCCTGGTCGCCGAAACGTTTGCCGCCCGCCATGAACGCGGAGCAGGCCGGGTTGCGGTGGAAAAGCTGCCCTATTTCGGCGAGCAGGCCGAAGCCTTTCTCAAGGATTTCACCGGAATCGTGTTCTGCGGAGCCGAACCGCCGGTTTCGTTCTTTGCCTATCCGGGCAAGCCAAGCTGGCTTTCCCCGCCGGACGCCAACCTGGTTCGCCTCGCCTCGCTGCGCGAAGATGCCCTGGCCGCGCTGACGGCACTGGCCGACGCACTGGATGCCCCCGCCCAGCCCGCGCTGGTCCAGGCCCCGACCAGCTTTCCGGCCGAACCGGGCAAACTCAACAGCGCCAGTCTTGGCGCGATTCTGGCCGAACTGCTGCCCGCGGACGCAATCGTTTCGGATGAAGGCGCGACCCAGGGCGGTGCTTCGATGCTGATGTGCGCGGGCGCGAAAAAGCACGACTGGCTGCAATTGACCGGCGGTGCGATCGGCCAGGGACTGCCGCTTGCGGTCGGCGCCGCAGTGGCCTGCCCCGATCGCAAGGTTATCGCCCTGCAGGCAGACGGCAGCGGGATGTACACGGTCCAGGCGCTGTGGACGATGGCGCGCGAAAAGCTCGACGTAACGACGATCGTCCTCAACAACGGCTCCTACGCGATTCTCAATATCGAACTTTCGCGGGTGGGCGTTCAGAACCCGGGACCAAAGGCCCTGTCGATGCTCGATCTGAGCAACCCGTCGATCGACTGGACCCAGATCTCCGAAGGCATGGGCGTGCCGGCCGTCCGGGTCGATACGGCCGAAGGCTTCCGCGAAGCTTTGGCCGAAGCCCTTGCGCACAAAGGCCCCCGCCTGATCGAGGCGATGCTCTGATGGGCAAGTCACTCAACCTTCTGCCCGCCAGCTACGCCGACTTCCGCAGCGAGGCCGAGCGGCGTCTGCCGCGGTTCCTGTTCGACTATATCGACGGCGGCTCTGGCGCGGAAGTCACGCTTGGGCGCAACACGTCGGACTGGGATGCGGTCCAGCTGACCCAGAAGGTGCTGCGCGATGCCTCGGCGATGGATTGTTCGGTTGAACTGTTCGGCGAGAAACTGGCCATGCCGCTGGTACTCGCTCCGGTCGGCATGGGTGGGATGAACCGCCGCCGCGGCGAAGTGCAGGCCAAACGCGCCGCCGACGCGGCTGGAGTGCCGTTCTGCCTTTCGACCGTCGGGGTCTGTTCGATGGACGAAGTCGGCGCTGTCTCGGACAAGCCGTTCTGGTTCCAGCTCTACATGCTCAAGGATCGCGGGATCGTTGAGGAAATCCTGGCCAGCGCGCACGAAAACGGCGTGACGAAGCTGGCCTTCACGATCGACCTGGCCGTGCTGGGAACCCGCCAGCGCGACATCCGCAACGGCATGGCCGGGGGGCTTTCACCCTGGGGCCAACTGCGCGCAGGCCCGATCGATTACATGCTGCACCCGCGCTGGGCGTGGGACGTCGGAGTGCGCGGCGGCCCGCACGTCTTTGGCAATCTTGCACGCTATGTGAAGCAATCAAAAAGACTGATTGATTACCTGCACTGGACCGGCAGTCAGTTCGATCCGTCGGTAACCTGGAAAGACATCGAGTGGCTGCGCAAGGTGTGGCCCGGCACGCTGATCCTGAAAGGCATCCTCGATACGGACGATGCCCGCCAGGGCGTGGCGATCGGCGCGGACGGCATGGTCGTGTCAAACCACGGCGGACGCCAGCTTGACGGCGCGGCCTCGACCGCAAGCATGCTTCCGCGGATCGCCGATGCAGTCGGCAGCGAGACCACCCTGCTGGTCGACGGCGGAATTCGCTCAGGCCAGGATCTGGTCCGGGCGCTGGCGCTGGGCGCCAAGGCGGCGATGATCGGCAGGCCCTGGGTGCTGGCCGTCGCGGCCGGCGGGGAGGCCGGGCTCAGCCGCTATCTGGGGTTGATGAAGCAGGACATGCGCACCGCACTGGGGCTGTCAGGAGCGATCAACGCAAGAGATGTGAGCCCCGAAATAATCCTGACTTAGCGCCCCTTGAACGCCGCCGGACGCTTTTCGAGGAACGAGCTGACGCCCTCCTGAAAATCCTCGCTGGCGAACAGTGGGAGCAATTGCAGGTAGACGTGCTGGACGTGGGTTTCGAAGGTTTCGTCCAGCCCCATCCGCATCAGGCGCTTTGAGGCCCGGACCGCAAGCGGCGCGTTGGCCGCGATCTCCAGCGCCATGGCCCGGGCCGCCCCGGCCACGGCGTCGACCGGGACCACCTTGTTGACCAGCCCTTCGGCCAGGCAATCGGCGGCGCTCAGGGTGCGGCCGGTAAAGATGATCTCCGCCGCCTTGGCCCAGCCGAGCATCCGGGGAAGGAACCAGGTACCGCCACTTTCCGGCACCACCCCGCGCTTGACGAAGGCGGCGGCCAGCTTGGCATTGTCCGCCATGATCCGGATATCGCAGCCCAGCGCCAGGTCCATACCGTAGCCCGCGGCCGATCCGTTGAGCGCGCAGATCACCGGCTTGTCCATCGCGAACAGCACGGTTGGCGGAGTGTTGCGCAGGTCGATCGTTTCAGGAACCTTGCGGTCCTTGCCGCCGATCCCCTTGCCCGCCGCCGCTTCGTTGAGGTCTAGCCCGGCACAGAACGCGCGGCCGGTTCCGGTCAGCACCACGGCCCGCACATCGGGGTTCTCGTTGACCGCAACGAAAGTGCGGGTCAGCTCGTCCAGCATCGCGGGCGAGATGGTGTTCATCCGCTCGGGCCGGTTCAGCGTGATCGTGGCGATATGTTCGGAAATCTCGACCGTCAGCGCGCTCATCGTCTGGCTCCTATTTCAGTACCTTGCCGGGGTTGAGCAGATTGTCCGGATCCATCGCCGCCTTGAGCCTGCGCATCAGCGCGATCTCTTCGGGCGACCGGGTGATCTGCAGCCAGTCGCGTTTTTCCAGGCCGATCCCATGCTCGGCGCTGACCGACCCGTGATGCGGGAGCAGTGCGGAATAGACCAGCTCCTCGATCTGGTGTTTGGTTTCGGCGGTAAAGGGTTCTGCACCCATGATTATGTGCAGGTTCCCGTCGCCGATATGGCCGAACACCACCAGCCGGACGCTATCGCCCAGCTTGGCCCGCGCGGCCGCGTCGATCGCCTTGATATAGCCGTCCATGGCCACGATCGGCAGGCTGACGTCGAATGCGGTGGAAGGCGCGGTGCGCAGGTTCAGGGTGATCACGTCGTCACGGATCGCCCAGATCGCATCGGCCTGCGCTTCGCTCGCCGCGATCACGGCGTCGACCGCCAGCTCCTGTTCCAGCACTTCGCCCAGCACGGCTTCGAACAGTTCGGCGTCGCGCTCCGGGTCTGTCCCGCTGGCTTCGACGATCACATAGAAACCGTGCCCGCCCGGGATCGGCGGATTGTGGTTGCCGGATTGGACCGCGACGATGTCATAGAAGCTGTCCCACATCACCTCGAACGCGGTCAGCATCGCGCCCAGGCGCTTTCCGGTGTGGACGAACAGCGCCTGGACCGCATCGAAGCTTTCCAGCGCGAGCAGTGCGGTGTTGGTGGAAAGCGGCGCCGCCTGAAGTTTCAGCACCGCGCGGGTGACGATCCCCAGCGTGCCCTCGGTGCCGATGAACAGCTGCTTGAGGTCATAGGCGGCGTTGTTCTTGAGCAGCGCATTCATGCTTGAGATGATCGTGCCGTCGGCCAGGACCGCTTCGATCCCCAGCACGTTGTCGCGCATCATGCCGTAGCGGACCACCGAGTTGCCCCCGGCGTTGGTAGAGATCCCGCCGCCGATCGTTGCGGTGCCGCGCCCACCCCAGTCGACCGCGAACTTGAGGCCCTGTTCGGCCGCCGCGTCCTGTGCGGCCTGAACCGGAATTCCGGCGCCGACCGTCATGGTCCGGCCGATCGGATCGATCGTTTCGACGCTGCGCATTCGCTCCAGCGAAATCTGGATATCCCCCGGCTGGCAGACCGTGCCATGGACCAGACCGGTATAGCCGCCCGCAGGAACCACCACCTGCCTTTCGGCATGGCACAGTTTCATCACTTCGCTGAGCTGCGCGGTGCTGGCCGGGCGCACGATTGCCTTGGCCTGAACCGTGGTAAGCCCCAGGAAATCGGCGGCGCGGCCCGATACGTCCTCACCGGTCAGCACGCCTTGTGGGCCGACGATCGCGGCGATCCGGTCAAGCAGGTCGGTCATTTTGGGTCCCTCTCGCAAATCGCCCCGACCGTATCAGTTACGGCCGGGGCGAAAAGGACATTTCGATGATCTGGCTTACCGATAAATCAATTTTCCAGCCGTTCGATGATCACCGCCGGGGCCATGCCGCCGGCCGCGCACATGGTGACCAGGCCATAGCGGCCCCCGGTGCGTTCCAGTTCATCAAGCGCCGTGCCGATCAGGATCGAACCGGTCGCGCCGATCGGGTGGCCCAGCGCCATCGCGCCGCCGTTGGGATTGACCTTGGCCCGGTCAAGATCGAGATCGCGGATGAACTTTTCGGCGACCACGGCGAAAGCCTCGTTGATTTCCCAGACGTCGATGTCTTCCTTCTTGAGGCCCGCCTTTGCCAGCACCTTCTTCGCTGCGGGAACCGGGGCGTTGAGCATCAGCGTGGGATCATCGCCCTGGTTGGCATAGGCCACGACCCGCGCGCGCGGCTTGAGCCCGTGCTTCTTGGCATAGCCGGCCGACGTGATCAGCAGCGCCGCCGCGCCATCGACCACGCCCGAAGAGTTGCCCGCATGGTGGACCGGCTGGATTTCCACATCGGGATAGCGCCGGTTGATCTGCTTGCGGAAGCTTGTCCCGCCCAGGTCGAAATCCATCAGTTGGGCAAAGGCCGGCTTGAGCGAGGCGAGGCCTTCGGCAGTGGTTTCGGGGCGCGGAAACTCTTCGCGGTCCAGCGCGATCGAGCCGTCTTCGTTGAGCACTGGCACGACCGACTTGGCAAAGCGGTTTTCCTTGATCGCCACGTCGGCGCGCTGCTGGCTGACCAGCGCCAGCGCATCGAGCGCCTCGCGGCTGATTCCTTCGATCGAGGCGATCGCATCGCCGCACACGCCCTGGTGGCTTTGCGGATGCAATGCGTCGAGCGCGCGGTTGCCGGAGCCCATGCCCATCGGCTTGATCCCGGCATTGGCTTCCTCGGCGCCGAGCGCTGAGGTGTAGCTCATCATCTCGGTCCCGCCGGCGATCACGCAGTCTTCCATGCCCGACATGACCGAAGCCGCGGCGAAATTGACCGAGCTGATCCCGCCGCCGCAGAACCGGTCAAGCGTGGTGCCGCTGGCCTTGATGTCATAGCCTGCCGCCAGCGCCGCCATCCGGCCCAGGTCGCCGCCCTGCTTTCCCTTCTGGGTAGAGGTCGACCAGACGATATCGTCGACCGTTTCGGTATCGAGATGGTTGCGGTCCTTGATCGCCTTCAGGACAGTGGCGGCAAGGTGCTGCGGATGCAGGTGCGAAAGCGCGCCCTTGCCGGGCTTGCCCACTCCGCGCGGGGTGCGGACGGCGTCGATGATATAGGCTTCGGCCATTGGGGTTCTCCTTGGGTGTTCAGGCCAGCATGCCGCTCAGGCGCTGGCGGATGATGCTTTCGGCATCGGCAACGATGCGGTGGATCAGCACTTCGCAGGTCGGGATATCATGGATCAGGCCCTGGATCATCCCGGCCGACCAGATGCCATGATTGGTATCGCCGCTCTGCAGGCCTTCGCGTCCGCGCACGCCCTTGACCAGGTCGGCAACCTCGGGGAACGGCTTGCCCTCTGCCTCGGCCGCGCGAACGGCCTGGCTGATCTCGTTCTTCGCGACCCGCGCGGTGTTGCGGTAAGTGCGGAAGATCAGGTCGGTCGAGCGTTCATCGCCCGCGACCATCGAATCCTTGAAGGCCTGGTGGATCGGCGCTTCGACCGTGGCGGTAAAACGGGTGCCCATGTTGATCCCTTCCGCGCCCAGTGCCAGGGCCGCGGCCAGACCGCGGCCATCGCCGAAGCCGCCGCTGGCGAGCAGCGGGATCTTCACCTTGTCGGCGGCGGCGGGAATCAGGATCAGCCCCGGAATGTCGTCTTCACCGGGATGGCCGGCACATTCGAACCCGTCGATCGAGATCACGTCGACCCCGGCCTTTTCCGCCGACAGCGCATGGCGAACCGCGGTGCACTTGTGCAGGATCTTGATCCCGTGGGGCTTCATCATCTCCCACAGTTCGCGCACCGCGGGCGTTCCGGCGGTTTCGACGATCTTGATCCCGGCATCGATGATCGCCTGGGTATAGGCCTTGTAGTCGGGCGGATTGATCGTCGGGAAGACGGTCATGTTCACGCCGAACGGCTTGTCGGTCATGCCCTTGCAGCGCTCGATCTCGGCGGCGAGCGCGGCGGCGTTGGGCTGGGTCAGACCGGTCAGGATGCCAAGCCCCCCGGCGTTCGAAACCGCACTGGCCATTTCCGCAACGCCGACCCACTGCATACCGCCCTGGACAATCGGATGCTCGATTCCGAGCATTTCGGTGATGCGGGTCTTGATCGCCACGGGCGCACTCCTCTCCTGTTGCCTGGTGCGACTCCGTTTAACCGATCAATTAAATTTGGCAATCGCCAAGCTGCCGGATCGGACAGCGTGTTAAAGATTCTCCATTGCTTAAAATAAGCATGTCTATTATATGCGCGGCATGACGAGTCTTCCCTACCTCCTTTCGGATAGCGCGCGGCTGCTGCGCCGTGCCTTCGACGCGCGGGTAAGGACGCTGGGGATGACCAGCCCGCAGGCCCGCCTGCTGCTGATCCTTTCGGTAAACGAAGGGGAAAATCAGGGCTTCTATGCCGAACGGCTTGAGGTTGAGCCGATCTCTCTGACCCGCATGATCGACCGGATGGAGGAATCGGGGCTGATCGAGCGTCGCCGCGATCCCGCCGATCGCCGGGCCTGGCGCCTGCACCTGACCGAGCGGAGCCGCCAGGTGATCGACGAAGCCCGGTTGTGCCTGGCCGACCTTGAAGACGAAATGCTTGCCGGGATTTCCGCGCCGCAACGCGATGCCCTGGCCGATATCCTGGAGACGATTCGCGTGAACTTTTCGAATGCCCGCAATCTGGCGGAGGTGGCCAATGGCTGAAGCCGATCTCGATACAATCGCCGAAGCCGCCGCGCCGCAAGCGAAGGAAATCGAACGCCCGATCGAAACATCGGCCGCACCCAAGGCAGACCCCGCCCCTGCCCAGGCTGCCGACGGCGACGCCGAAGCTCCGCCCAAGCCCAAGCGCAACTGGGGCCGCCTTTTGCTGATGCTCTCGCTGCCGATCGCCCTGCTCATCGGCGGGGTGATCTACTGGCGCAGCTTGCAGGGTCAGGTTTCGACCGACAACGCCTATGTCCACCTCGACAAGGTTTCGGTCAGTTCGCAGGTCGGCGGGCAGATCACCGATGTCCTGGTCAAGGAAAACCAGCACGTGAAGGCTGGCGACCTGCTGTTCCGCATCGATTCCGAACCCTTCCATATCCAGATTGCCCAGGCAGACGCCGCGATCGCCACGGCCCAGGCCAGCGAGATCGCGCTTGCCAATTCCAGCGCGCTGTCGGGCGCCGATATTTCGGCCGCGCAGGAGCAGATCGGCTTTGCCCGCTCCAATTTCGCGCGCCAGGAAGCCCTGTGGAAGAAGGGCTTCACCACAAAGGCCGCCTACGATGCGGCCGAGCATCAGCTTTCCATGGCCAAAGAGCAGTTGAGCCTGGCCAAGGCCAAGCGCGAAGAAGCCGCCGCAAAGCTCGCCTCGGGCCAGCAGCTCCCTGGGGTCTACCCTCAGGTCGCGCAGGCCCAGGCCCAGCGCCGGGTTGCGGAGCTGAGCCTGCGCCGCACCGAGGTCCGCGCGCCGACCAGCGGCCGGGTCAGCCAGGCAGACCGGTTGCAGGTTGGCCAGGAGGTCGTTTCGGGCCTGCCGGTGATCACCCTGGTGGCGGACAACACCGCCTATGTCGAAGCCAATTTCAAGGAAACCGATCTGGCCGAAATGCAGGTCGGACAAAGCGCCGAACTGCGTTTCGACGCCTATCCCGGGGTCGTGCTCAAGGGCCATGTCGCCTCGATCGGCGCGGGAACCGGCAGCGAATTTTCGGTCTTGCCGGCCCAGAACGCGACCGGAAACTGGGTCAAGGTGACCCAGCGGGTCCCGGTGCGGATTGTGCTGGATGAACCCAGCCCGCGTCCGCTGATCTCGGGTCTGTCGACCAAGGTCAAGGTCTTCACCGACGGGCGCAAGCGCTAGGCCCCGCACCGTGGCAAGCGCCGCTGCTCCTGCGCGCAATAGCGCCCCGGCGGCCGGTCCGCGTACGCTTTCCGCGGCGGATGACGTTGCCCTGCTGCCGGTCGAGAATCCGTACCTGCTGGCCGTTGGGGTCATGCTCGCCTCGCTGATTCAGATCCTCGATACGACGATTGCCAACGTCGCGATCCCGCACATGCAATCAAGCCTGGGGGCGACCTCGGACGAAGTCAGCTGGGTCCTGACCAGCTATATCGTCGCGGTTGCCGTGGCCATGCCGATCACCGGCTGGCTGGCGGACCGGATCGGGTCACGCCGCCTGTTCATGGCCTCGGTGTTCGGCTTCGTCATCGCCTCGATGCTGTGCGGCATGGCCCAGAACGTGACCGAAATGGTGATCTTCCGCGCGCTGCAGGGCGCGACGGGTGCCTTTATCTCTCCGCTAAGCCAGGCGGCCATGGTCGATACCAACAAGCCCAGCCGCCAGGCCCAGATGATGGCCGTCTGGGGCATGGGGATCATGATCGGCCCGATCCTGGGCCCGATCCTGGGCGGCTGGCTGACCGAGAACTGGAACTGGCGCTCGGTGTTCTACGTCAACGTGCCGCTGGGGGTGGTGGCGCTGGCGATCATGGCCGCCGAACTGCCATCGCGCCCGATCGTGCATCGCCGGTTCGATCTGGGCGGGTTTGCCCTGGTTGGCATCATGCTGACCTCGATCCAGCTGCTGCTTGACCGCGGCAACACGATCGACTGGTTCGAATCGGTTGAGGCCTGGATCTATCTGTTCCTGATCCTGTCGACCGGATGGATGGCGATGATCCATTTCATCTTCGCCAAGGAACCGCTGTTCAACCGCAGCCTGTTTGCCGATCCCAATTTCGTGTTCGCCACCTTTTTCAGCGTGGCCATCGGGGTGGTGATGTTCGCCACCATGGCCCTTCTGCCGCCGATGCTGCAGCGCCTGTTCGGTTACGGCGTGATCGATACCGGCGAAACCCTGATGCCGCGCGGGGTCGGCACGCTGATTACCATGCAATTGTCCGGGATCATCATGCGGCGCGGTTTCGACCCGCGGATCCTGATCTGCGCCGGCTTTCTGATCGCGGCGGCCTCGCTGTGGGAGATGTCGCAGTGGTCGCTCGAAACCGACTACTGGCACATTGCCATGTCGGGCTTCATCCAGGGGATCGGCATGGGGCTGGTGTTCATCCCGATGAACGCCACCGCCTTTGCCACCCTGCCGCCGCTGCTGCGCACCGACGGATCAAGCGTGCTCAACCTGGCGCGATCGATCGGTTCGTCGGTCGGGATCTCGATCGCCACCGCCCTGCTGGCCCGCAACCTGCAGACCGCGCATTCCGATCTGGCCAGCCACGTTACCGCCTCGTTCACCCAGGTGATCGACTTCTCCACGCTCGACCGGTTCCAGTCGCTGGGCGATGCGGCGCTGGCGATGGTCGATGGCATCGTCAACAAGCAGGCCGCGATGATCGCCTATATTGACGATTTCTACCTGATGATGTGGATGACCCTGGCGGTCGCGCCACTGCCGCTGTTGATGCGGCGGCCCAATCTGACTGCTCCGGCTGTCCAGAAGGGCGAAGGCGCGCCCCCTGCCGACCTGCCGCATTGAGCCGGTCAGGCGCGCGTTGATCGGCGCTCTCATGGCGCTTCGGGCTCGACATGGAATTGAAACTCGCCGCTTAACGCGGACCGCTTTTTCGTCTTAGATGTTCGTCCGTCGCGGCGGCGGTTGATTTTGCCAGCCGCCGCCGTAAGGGATTTAATCGAACGATTAAGACGGAGGGATTCGCGAACGCCATGGCAATGCTCGAAGGCAAGGTTGTCGCCGTAACCGGCGCCGGACGCGGCGTGGGGCGCGAGATTGCGCTGCTCTGCGCGCAGCATGGTGCGGCCGTGATCGTGAACGATCCGGGTGTCGGCGGCGGCGGCGAAGGCGGAGAGGCCGGCCCGGCCGAGCAGACCGTTGCCGATATCAAGGCCGCGGGCGGAAGGGCCCACGCCAACCTTGCCTCGGTTGCCGATCCGGCGGGCGCCACTTCGATCATCGAAGACGCGGTGCAGCGATTCGGGCGGATTGACGCGGTGGTCAACAACGCCGGGATCCTGCGCGACGCGATCTGGCACAAGATGAGCTTCGAGGACTGGCGCGCTGTGATCGACGTGCACCTCAACGGCGCGTTCCTGGTCTCCAAGGCGGCCACCCCCTATTTCCGCGAGCAGCAATCGGGCAGCTTCGTCCACTTCACCAGCACCAGCGGCCTGATCGGCAATATTGGCCAGGCCAACTACAGCGCCGCGAAGCTGGGTATCGTCGGCCTGTCGCAGTCGATCGCGCTCGACATGGCCCGCGCCGGGGTCCGCTCCAACTGCATCGCGCCCTTCGCCTGGAGCCGGATGACCGCCTCGATCCCCGCCGAAACGCCCGAGCAGAAGGAGCGGGTCGAACGCCTGAAAACCATGAGCGCGGACAAGATCGCTCCGCTGGTGGTCTACCTTGCGTCTGACGCCAGCCAGGACGTCACAAACCAGATCTTCTCGGTCCGCAAGAACGAGATCGTCCTCTTCAACAAACCGCGCCCGGTCCGTTCGATGACCAAGCTGGAAGGCTGGACGCCGGAAGCGATTGCGGACGAACTGATCCCCAGCTTCCAGCCCAGCATGGCGCGCGGCGATGAAGTGTCCGCGCACGTCTTCCCCTACGATCCGATCTGAGGACCGCCCAATGGACCAGGATATCTTCGACCAGTTCATCGAACAGCTTGAGCGCTATGTTCGCGAGCGGCTGATTCCGGCCGAAAAGGACGTGATCGAGAACGATTCCATCCCGGATGATATCCTCGATGAAATGCGCGAGATGGGCCTGTTCGGGCTGACCATTCCCGAGGAATACGGCGGAGCGGGGATGAACATCGCCCAGTACGCCAAGACCATCAACGTCCTGTCCTATGCCATGCCGGCGTTCCGCTCGATCATCTCGATCAACATCGGCATGGTCTGCTCCGCGCTCAAGAACGGCGGGACGGCAGAGCAGAAGGCCGAATGGCTGCCGCGCCTCGCCGCCGGGGAGATCGCCTGCTTCGGCCTGACCGAGCCGGGTTCGGGATCGGACAGCGCGGGGATGCAGACCACCGCGGTGCGCAGCGGAAACGGCTGGGTGCTGAATGGCACCAAGCGCTACATCACCAATTCCCCGCACGCCAAGCTGGCGCTGATCATGGCGCGCACTTCAAAAGAGAACCTGCCCAAGAACGCGCACGTCTCGGCCTTCCTGGTGCCGACCGAAACCGCCGGGGTATCGATCGGCAAGAGCGACAAGAAGATGGGCCAGGCCGGCGCGCATATCGCCGACGTGATCCTTGAGGACGTGCAGCTGCCCGGCGATGCCCTGCTCGGACTGGAGGAAGGAAAAGGCTTCGGCTTTGCGATGCAGAGCCTTGATAACGGACGAATTTCGGTCGGAGCGATGGCGACGGCGATGGCCCGCCGCGCGCTCGACAGCGCGATCCGCTATGCCAACGAGCGCAAGGCGTTCGGCGAACCGATCGCCAACTTCCAGCTGATCCAGCAGATGCTGGCCGACAGCGAGATCGAGATCTACGCCGCAGAATGCATGATGGAAGACGTCACCGCCCGCGCCGACCGCAAGGAGAACGTGCTGCGCAAGGCCGCCGCTTTCAAGGTCTTCGCCAGCGAGATGTGCGGCCGCGTGGTCGACCGGGTTGTGCAGATCTACGGCGGCGCGGGCTATCTGGCCGAATACGACGCCGAACGCTTCTTCCGCGATGCCCGGGTGCTGAGGATCTACGAGGGCACGACCCAGATCCTCCAGTTGCAGATCGCCAAGCACATGCTGCGCGAATGGAGCGCGAACCAGTAAGATGTATGATATCCTCTCCGGCCTGAAGATCATCGAGGTTTCCTCGTTCGTCGCCTCGCCCACCGCGGGGCTGTACTGCGCGCAGTTCGGGGCCGAGGTGGTGCGGGTCGATCACAAGGCCGGCGGGCTCGATTACGATCGCTACATGATGACGGCGGAAGGCCGCTCGCTGTCGTGGGAAAACCTCAACCGCGCCAAGAAGAGCGTCGCGCTTGACCTCAACAGCGAGGAAGGGCGCGAGCTGCTGGCCGAACTGGTCCGCGCGACCGGACAGATGATCACCAACCTGCCGGTGAACAGCTTTCTGGCGCACGACAAACTGGCCGAAGGACGGCCCGACCTGGTTTCGGTGCGGATCATGGGCTGGCATGACGGACGCCAGGCGATGGACTTCACGGTCAACGCCGCCTCGGGCTATCCCCTGATGTGCGGGCCGGAGGAATGGGATCCGGCCACCGCCCCGCCGGTAAACCAGATCCTGCCCGCCTGGGATTTCATCACCGGGGCCTATTGCGCCTTTGCTCTGCTGGCGGGCCTGCGCCACCGCGATGCCACCGGCAAGGGCATCGAAATGCGCGTGCCGCTAGGCGATGTGGCGATCGGGACCATGGCGAATGCCGGGGCGATGGCGGAAATGCTCTATCGCGGGGGTGACCGCGAACGGCTGGGCAACGCGATCTGGGGTGCGTTCGGCCGCGATTTCCTGAGCCGGGACGGCAAGCGCTTCATGGTCGCCGCGCTGACGCCGAAACAGTGGAAGGCCACGGTCGAAGCCTTTGGCCTCGCCGATCCGGTCGCCGCGCTCGAGGCGGAACTGGGAGTCAGTTTCCACGCCAGCGATCACCACCGCTTCGTCAACCGCCACCGCCTGTTCGACCTGTTCCAGCGCGCGGCCGAGGGGTTTGACTACGCCGATCTCGCCGTGCGGCTGACCCGGGCCGGTGCGACCTTCGAACGCTATCGCACCATGTTCGAAGCGGCCAACGACCCCGAACTGGTCGCGGACAACCCGCTGTTTGGCCCTTCCCCCGCCAACCCCAGCGGGTTCGCCTACCCCGCGACCCGTTCGTTCGCCAATGTGCCCTCCGAACCGGTCGGCGATCCCAGGCCCGCCCCTTACCTGGGGCAGCACAGCGAGGAAGTGCTGGCCGACCGGCTTGGTCTTTCCTCGGGCGAGATCGCGCGCCTGATCGATCGCGGCGTCGTCGCCACTTCAGACAAGGATACGAAATGACCCAGCTTCGCCGCGCCGCCATTGTCGCCCCGATCCGCACCCCCGTCGGCAAGTTCGGCGGCAGCCTTTCCCCGCTCACCGCGGGCCAGCTTGGCGCGGTGATCCTGAAGGCGCTGATCGAGCGGACGAAGATCGACCCGTCCCGCGTCGACGACGTCGTATTCAGCCAGGGCTATGGCAGCGGCGAAGCGCCGTGCATCGGCCACTGGTCATGGCTGCTGGCCGGCCTGCCCGAGGAAGTGCCCGGCTACCAGCTTGACCGGCGCTGCGGATCGGGCCTGCAGGGAATCGTCAACGCGGCGATGATGGTCCAGACCGGGCACAGCGACGTGGTGGTCGCGGGCGGGTGCGAATCCATGTCCAACGTCGAGCACTACAGCACCGACATCCGCAAGGGCGTCCGCGCCGGCAACCTCACCCTGCACGACCGGTTGACCCGCGGCCGGGTGATGAGCCAGCCGATCGAACGCTACGGAGTGATCAGCGGCATGATCGAAACTGCCGAGAATCTGGCCAAGGACTGGAACATCAGCCGCGAGGCCTGCGATGCCTATGCCGCGCGCAGCCATCAGCGCGCCGCCGCCGCCTGGGCGGCAAGCAAGTTTGCCGACGAACTGGTCCCGGTCGAAATTCCCCAGAAAAAGGGCGATCCGGTGGTGTTTGCGCACGACGAGGGATACCGCGCCGACGCCACTCTGGAATCGCTGGGCAAGCTGCGCCCGTTGGAGGGCGGGGTCGTCACCGCCGGCAACGCCAGCCAGCAAAACGATGCCGCCGCCGCCTGTCTGGTGGTGGCCGAGGACAAGCTGGAAGAACTGGGGCTCGAACCGATCGCGTTCTTCCATTCCTGGGCCGCTGCGGGCTGTGATCCGGCGCGGATGGGTTTCGGTCCGGTCCCCGCGACCGAGCGGCTGTTCGCGAGGAACGGCCTGTCGTGGAGCGACATCGGGCTGATCGAGCTCAACGAGGCCTTCGCCCCGCAGGTCCTCGCCTGCCTCAAGGGCTGGGGCTGGTCGGACGATGACAGCCGCCACGAAATCCTCAACGTGAACGGCTCGGGCATCTCGCTCGGCCACCCGATCGGGGCGACCGGCGGGCGGATCCTTGCCAACCTGACCCGCGAAATGCAGCGCCGCGACGTGAAATACGGGCTGGAGACGATGTGCATCGGCGGCGGCCAGGGCATCGCGGCGGTGTTCGAAAAGGCATGAGCATCGATCTTGGCCACGTCCTCGGCGCAGCCCGGGGCTACCGTGACCTCGCGCGTGCCGCCGCGGCTGCGATCGATCCCGCCAACCAGCGCGCGCATCACGGCTTTGCCTGGATCGCGACCAGCGTGGCCGCGCTGGAAGCGGTGGCGGACTGGCTGGACCGCAACGGCGGCGGGAGCGAGCTGGATCGTCGGATGGCCTTTCTCGCCTTCGCCGAGACGCTGGGCCAGCTGACCGGCGGCTTGCCGATGGGCCAGAACGAGCTGCTGCGCCCCGGTGACCTTGGCCTGGGGCAAACCGCCCGCGACCTGGCCGATGCCTGCCGCGATCTGGTCGAGGGCGACCATGCCGCTACCCGCGCAGCCGTGGCCGCCGCGCTGGCCGATGGGCAATGGCCCAGCGAAGGTCTGGGCGAGCCCGAACTCGATACGATCCGCGACCAGTTCCGCCGCTTCACCGATGCCGAAATCCTGCCACACGCGCACGGCTGGCACCTTGCCAATGCGCTGATCCCCGATGCCACGGTGCAGGCGATGGCCGATCTTGGCACTTTCGGCGCGACGATCCCCGAAGAGTTCGGCGGGCTCGGCCTGTCCAAGCTGGTGATGTGCCTGATCACCGAGGAACTGTCGCGCGGGTGGATCGGCGCGGGCTCGCTCGGCACCCGCAGCGAGATCGCGGGCGAACTGATCGCCGGATCGGGCACGGCGGAGCAGCAGGCCTATTGGCTGCCCAGGATCGCCAGCGGCGAAGTGCTGCCGACCGCCGTGTTCACCGAACCCGATACCGGCTCCGACCTCGGCTCGCTCCAGACCCGCGCCCGGCGCGAGGGCGGCGGCTGGGCGATCGACGGGGCCAAGACCTGGATCACCCATGCCGGGCGCAGCGACTTGATGACGCTGCTGTGCCGCACCAGGGCGGATGCCAAGGGCTATGCCGGGCTGTCGATGTTGCTGGTCCCCAAACCGCGCGGGACCGACAGGGATCCGTTCCCGGCTGCGGGCATGAGCGGAAGCGAGATCGAAGTGCTGGGCTATCGCGGAATGCGCGAATTCGCCTTGCAGTTTGACGGCATGGCCGCCCCGGCCGATGCCGTGCTGGGCGGCGAAGAAGGCCAGGGTTTCAAGCAGTTGATGCGCACTTTTGAAGCGGCGCGGATACAGACTGCTGCGCGCGCGGTGGGCGTGGCGCGGCGGGCGCTGGAACTGGGGCTTGGCTATGCGCTGCAGCGCAAGCAATTCGGCAAGGCGCTGGTCCAATTCCCCCGCGTGGCCGACAAGCTGGCGATGAGCCTGGTCGATTTCGTCCTTGCGCGCGAGCTGACCTATGCCGCCGCGCGCGCCAAGGACACCGGCAAGCGCTGCGACATCGAGGCCGGAATGGCCAAGCTGCTGGCAGCCCGCGCCGCCTGGTCGAACGCCGATGCCAGCCTGCAGATCCATGGCGGCAACGGCTATGCGCTCGAATTCGAAATCAGCCGCGTGCTGTGCGATGCCCGCATCCTCAACATCTTCGAAGGCGCGGCCGAAATCCAAGCGCAGGTGATCGCCCGCGGGCTGCTGGAAGGGCGTAACTGATGCCGGACTGGCAGGACTGGATCGGACGGGAAGAAACGCGCACCGATCGGATCGACCCCGGCCATTTCGCGCGCTGGTGTGCCACGCTCGATCGCACTGCGCCAGCCGATGGCTCCGTACCCCAGGGGTTCCACTGGTGCCTGGGCCTGCCCGATGCGGCAACGGCGAGGCTTGGCGAGGATGGCCACCCGCTGCGCGACGACGGCCCGCAAAGCTTCCTGCCGCCGATCCCGCTGCCGCGCCGCATGTGGGCTTCCAGCAAGGTGGAGTTCGTCGCTCCTCTGCACGTCGGCGATGCCGTCGTCTGCACATCGCGCGTGCTTTCGGTCACCGAGAAGACTGGTTCGAGCGGCACGCTGGCCTTTGTAGATGTGGCGCACGAAACCGTTGGCAACACCGGGGTGGCAGTGCGCGAGGTCCAGACCCTTGTTTACCGGGCACCGGCCGAAGTGGGGACGCCCGCAGCGCCGCCACTACTGGGTGACGGCCGGTTCGACACCGCAGAGTGGCGCGCGCACCGCGCCGTGACGCCCGGCGAGGCGCTGCTGTTTCGCTTTTCCGCACTGACCTTCAACAGCCACCGCATCCATTACGATCTACCCTATGCCAGGGATGTCGAGAACTACCGCGGGCTGGTAGTGCACGGACCGCTGACCGCGACGCTGCTGCTCGACCTGGCCCGGCGGGAACTGGGCGAAAACGCGCTGAAAACCTTCGCTTTCCGCGGCGTTTCACCGGCTGTGGCAGGAGAAATGCTGCATCTGGTGCTGCGCACCAATGCTGCAGCATTCGAACTGGGTGCCTTTGCTGCGGATGGCCGCCAGGTGATGAGCGCCAGCGCTACCGTCTGATCAGTCGAGCCGCACCTTGCCGCGCCCGGCCTTTACCGCGCCGCGCTTCTTCTTGCCTTCCAGCCGCTCGCCCTTGTTGATCCGGTTGAGCCGGCTCTTGGCGCGCTTTTCGGGCAGGCGAAAGGCATCCTCTATGAGGGCGGCA